>JBECKQ010000163.1:0-24325 GCA_040235375.1 Phycisphaerae bacterium
CTCGATCTCTACCGGCGCGACGGCGATACATGGGTCTTCTGCGGCGTCGGCAAGCCGGGGCCGTGGACGACGACGGCCACACTGGCGCGCGGCCTGCCCAACAAGCCGACCGAGTACCTGCTGTATCTGCCGCTTTATCACAGCGTTTCGACGCTGAAGATCGGCATACAGCCCGGCAGCGAGATTCACGCCGCCGCCCCGCACGACTCGAAGCCGATCGTGTTCTACGGAACATCGATCACGCAGGGCGGCTGCGCGTCGCGCGCCGGCATGTGCCACGCCGCGATCCTCGGCCGCCGGCTGAATCGCGAGGTGATCAACCTCGGCTTCTCCGGTTCCGGCAAGATGGAGCCGGCGATGGCCGACCTGCTCGGTCAGCTCGACGCCGCGGCATACGTGCTCGAGTGCCTGCCGAACATGACGACGGACATGGTGCGCGAGCGCGTCGTACCGTTCGTGCACCGGTTGCGCAAGGAGCGGCCGCTCACGCCGATCCTGCTCGTGGAAAGCCCGCTGCATCCCAGGACGAACGTCGGCAACAAGGAGCTTCGCACCGCGTTCGAGACGTTGAAGGCCGAGGGCAACGACAATCTCTATTACTTGCCGGGTGATGATCAACTGGCCGGCGGCGAGAACGGAACGGTCGACGGCGTGCACCCCACCGATCTCGGTTTCGATCGGATGGCGGCAGTGTACGAGCCGGTTCTTCGGCGCATCCTGGACTCTTCGGCGACGGCAAAGTTGAAAAAACGACCGCCGGCCGACGACGCCCTGCTGCCCGGTTTCGAGCGCAGCCCGTGCTTCGACGAGCGGGTGCGGACGTACGCGTTCGATCCGGATGTCACCGTGCACATCAACGCCCCGTCGCCCGCGTCGTTCGATCCGAGCAAGCCCACCCGCCTGGTGCTCTACGCCCTGCCCAACGGCAACACGATCGCCCAGACGATCGGGAAGCAACGCGCACCGGACGTGGACTGGCACTTCTTCATCCAGCACATCGGGGCACAGACGCGACGGATCCGCGAGGTCCTGCCGAATGAGAACCTCGTCGTCGCCTATTTGCAGGCGGACAGTCGAAGCTGGCCGTTGTGGCGGAAAAAGCACGAAAACTCCGGCGAGCTTATCGCCCAGCTCATCGACTCGATCCGGAGCCAGTTCCCGGGCAACGTCAGCGTTGAATTGGCGAGCCACAGTGGCGGCGGCAGTCTGATCTTCGGTTACCTGAATCACGTCGAACAGATACCGGACTGGATCACGCGGATCGTCCTGCTCGACGCGGACTACTCCTATAGCGACGAGCAGCACCACGGCGACAAGCTGATCGCCTGGTTGCAACGCTCGCCGGAGCACTTCCTCGGCGTCGTGGCCTACGACGACCGCCGTATCCGCCTCAACGGCAAGCTCGTCGTCGGTCCGACAGGGGGCACGTATCGCGCGACGCAGCGGATGCTCAACCGGCTGCGCAGCGACCTGACCTTTGATGAAGCCAAGGAGGCCGAGTACACGCGCTGCCGGGCGCTTGCGGGGCGCGTGGACGTGATCGTCGTCGAGAATCCGGACGACAAAATCCTCCATACCGTCCTGGTGGAAAAGAACGGCTTCATTCATGGCCTGACGTTCGGCACGCCGCTCGAAGACAAGGCCGGCCGGTTCTGGGGGCCGGCCGCCTATACCGAGTGGATTCAGCCGGACTGACGGCGCACCTCCGGCCGCGTGTGCGCTTCGGACCGGGAGTCGGCCTCTGAGACTCTGCCACGGCGCCCAGTTGCGTGACCCCTGATTGAACATTGATCTTCCTGCTCCGCGTGCATGACAAGACTGTCATCGACGCGCACACGCACTTCCTGCGTCTTCCCCGTGACCTCCTCGCAGCAAATCGGCCGCGGACAGAATCATACCGAATCGCGTCCGATCTAAATGCATTCTTATTCGTTCTTCACGGGCGATTAAGCTCTGGTTCGTATATTCAAAAAGCAAGTAAACGCTAGTGGGAGAGCGCAGCATGAAACAGGCAACAGTGGCGGAAAGAAACTCATCCACTGACCAGACCAAGCTTGACGACCTTTGCATCAATACCATTCGCTTTCTCGCCGTGGACATGGTCGAGAAAGCCGACAGCGGGCATCCAGGCATGCCATTGGGGGCTGCCCCGATGGCTTACGTCCTGTGGACCCGGTTCCTGCAGTTCAACCCGCGGGATCCGCAGTGGCCGAATCGCGACCGGTTCGTGCTCTCCGCCGGACACGCTTCAGCCCTGCTGTACGCCCTGCTTCATCTCACGGGCTACGACATGACGCTCGACGACATCAAGCAGTTTCGCCAGTGGGGAAGCCGCACGCCCGGCCACCCGGAGCGGGAGCGAACGTCCGGGGTGGAAGTGACCACGGGCCCGCTGGGTCAGGGCATGGCCAATGCGATCGGGCTGGCGATGGCGGAGCGATACTTGGCCAGCCGATTCAACCAGCCGGATTTCCCCGTGGTCGATCATCGCACGTTCGCCATGGCGAGCGACGGCGACATGATGGAGGGCATCGCCTCGGAGGCCGCATCATTGGCCGGCCATCTAAGGCTCGGCAAGCTCATCTGCTATTACGATAGCAACCACGTGTCGCTCTCGGCGGCAACCAAGATCACGTTCAACGAGGACGTGGGCGCCCGGTTCGAGGCCTACGGATGGCACGTGCAGCATGTCGATGACGGCAACGACGTGCCGGCCATCGACCAGGCCACGCACGCCGCCATCGACGAGAACGACCGGCCTTCGCTGATCATCGTGCGAACGCACATCGGGTACGGCAGCCCGAACAAGCAGGACACGTTCAGCGCCCACGGCTCGCCCCTGGGTGAAAAGGAAGTCGCGGCCACCAAGGAGAATCTGGGCTGGCCGCTCGATCCGAAGTTCTACGTACCCGACGAAGCCGCCGCGCACTTCCGCCAGGCCGTGGACCGCGGCCGGCAGCAGCAATCGGAGTGGCTGAAGCTGCTCGACGGCTACCGTCAGCGTCACCGTGAGTTAGGCGAGACGTTCGATCGCTGGCAGCGCGGCGAGTTGCCGGCCGGCTGGGACCAGGACCTGCCGGCGTTCGGCCCGGACGACGGGCCGATCGCCACGCGCAAAGCCGGCCACAAAGTGCTGAACGCCATCGCTCAGCATCTTGGAAACCTGATCGGCGGCGCTGCCGATCTGGGCCCCTCCACCAAGACGGACCTCGATGACCGCGGCAGCTTTCAGCCGGCGGGCTCGGGCGACGATTCCGTCAACGGCTCACCCAAAGGCGCGTGGAACTACGCCGGGGCCAACATCTCGTTCGGCGTGCGCGA
This sequence comes from Phycisphaerae bacterium, assembly GCA_040235375.1. Classification (GTDB taxonomy): domain Bacteria; phylum Planctomycetota; class Phycisphaerae; order UBA1845; family UBA1845; genus JBECKQ01. Next base: position 3,322 of record JBECKQ010000163.1, read on the forward strand.
GCACGCGATGGGCGGCATTGTCAACGGTCTGGCCGCCCACGGCGGTTTGATTCCGTTCGGCAGCACGTTCCTGATCTTCTCCGACTACATGCGGCCGTCCATCCGTCTGGCTGCGTTATCCCAATTGGGCGTGAAGTACGTGTTCACGCACGATTCCGTCATGCTCGGCGAGGACGGACCGACGCATCAGCCCATCGAGCACCTGGCGAGTCTGCGGGCGATTCCCAACGTCGTGGTCCTCCGTCCGGCCGATGCCAACGAGGTCACCGTCGCGTGGCGTGCCGCGATGTTGCGCAGCGAGCAGCCGGTGGCGCTGGTCTTCACGCGTCAAAGCCTCCCGATCATCGATCGAAGCAAATACGCCGCCGCGGAAGGCGTCCAGCGCGGGGCCTACGTGCTCGCGGACTGTGAAGGCCGCCCGGAACTGATCCTGATGGCCAGCGGCTCGGAAGTGCACGCGGCGCTTGGGGCCTATGAGAAGTTGCGCGAGGCCGGAAAGGCGGTGCGCGTCGTGAGTTTCCCGAGCTGGGAGCTGTTCGAAGAGCAGCCTGAAGAATATCAGAATAGTGTTTTTCCCCAGGACGTCACCGCACGGATAGCGGTGGAAGCCGCCTCGGCGCTCGGGTGGGAGCGCTACGTGGGTCGTCGAGGACGCGTGATCGGGATCGATCACTTTGGTGCGTCCGCGCCAGGTGAAGTGAACCAGGAGAAGTTCGGCTTCACCGCCGACAACGTGCTCGCCCAGGCCACAGAGATGCTTGGATGAGTCGCCGAGTGCTTGAATCCGGGAGGCCGGCGTCCTGTACCCATACCGCCGGCGGGCACCATCAAGGGAATGCCCGCCGGCCCCCTTGACATTGAAAGGCCTGATCATGCCACAAAATCCACTGAAGAAAGCCACCGAGCTGGGACAGAGCATTTGGCTCGATTTTCTTCGCCGCCATCTCGTCGAGTCCGGAGAGCTCCAGCAGTTGATCAATGAGGATGGATTGCGCGGCATCACGTCGAATCCGTCCATTTTCGAAAAAGCGATCGGCGGCAGCGATGATTACGACGAAACCATCCGGGCGCTGGCGCGTGAGGACAAATCGGTCCACGACATCTACGAAGCGCTGACGATCGGCGATGTACAGGCCGCCGCGGATCGCTTCCAGCCGGTCTACGAAAGCACCGACGGTCGCGACGGATACGTCAGCCTGGAAGTCTCGCCCCACCTGGCACGGAAGACGAAAGAGACCATCGATGAGGCCCGCCGGCTGTGGCAAGCGCTCGATCGGCCGAACGTCTTCATCAAGGTGCCGGCAACGCGCGAAGGCCTCCCGGCCATTCGACAGCTCATCTCCGAGGGCATCAACGTCAATGTCACCCTGTTGTTCGGACTGCCGCGCTACCGCGAGGTCGCCAACGCCTACCTGAGCGGACTCGAAGATCGCGTGCAGCGCGGCGAGCCGATCGCCCGCGTGGCGTCGGTGGCGAGCTTCTTTCTGAGCCGCATTGACGTGCTCGTTGACCTGATGCTGGAAGAGAAAATGCACGCCGGGAAAGATGCGTGGGCGAAAGCCGGAAAACTCCACGGTCAGACCGCGGTCGCCTGCGCGCGTGTCGCCTACCGAATCTACAAGGAAATCTACGCCAGGGACCGCTTCCGCGACCTGGCGAAGAAAGGCGGACGGACCCAGCGCCTGCTCTGGGCCAGCACCAGCACAAAGAACCCCAACTACAGTGACGTGAAATACGTCGATGCCCTGATCGGCCCTGACACGGTCAATACGGTGCCGCTCGAGACGCTCAACGCCTTCCGCGATCACGGGCATGCCGCACGGCGGCTCGAACAGCACGTCGACCAGGCCCAGAGCATGCTCGACGACCTGCCGGAACTCGGCATTCACCTCGACCAGGTCACGGAGCAACTGGTCAACGAGGGAATCGAGAAGTTCAACAAGCCCTTCGACAAGCTGATGGAAACGTTGAAGTCGCAGCGCGAGGCGGCCCTCGAGGAGCGGGCCGACCGCCAGACCTTCAAGCTCGGCGACGCGCAGCAGGCCGTCGATCGGCAGATGGCCGCCCTGAAGGAAAGCAACTTCGTTCAGCGGCTGTGGCGCAAGGATCCGACGTTGTGGAAACGCGAACCGCAGGCCCAGGAGATCATCCGCAAGGGGCTCGGCTGGCTTCACTCTTCTGAAACCATGGAAACGCACGCCAGCGCCCTGGCGGATTTCGTGCGCGAAGTCCGCGAAGCCGGGTTCCGGCATGTCGTGCACATGGGAATGGGCGGCAGCAGCCTGGCGCCGCTCGCGTTCGCGAGGACCTTCCGCGACCAGGAGAACGGCTTGCCCGTCACTGTGCTGGACACCACCGACCCCGACACCATCACCGATATCGAGCGTCGGGTGCCTCTGGAGCAGACGCTGTTCATCGTGGCGAGCAAGTCCGGCACGACTGCGGAATCCCGGGCGTTCGGTGACTACTTCTATAACAGGCTGCGCGACATCGTGGGAACCAGGGCCGGCGACGATTTCGTGGCCATCACCGACGCCGGCACCCCGCTCGCCACGCTCGCGCAGGAGCTCGGCTTTCGACGCTGTTTCCTCAACATGTCCGACATCGGCGGCCGGTACTCGGCACTGTCGTACTTCGGCCTCGTGCCGGCGGCGCTGCAGGGGCTGGACGTGGAAGAGCTCATCGCCCGGGCCCTGCTGATGTCCCACGCGTGCTCGAGCTGCGTTCCCGTCGAGCGGAATCCCGGCGTCGCGCTGGGCGCGGCGCTGGCCGAGCTGGCCAAGCGCGGGCGCAACAAGATCACGTTCCTGACGCCGCCGGGGATCGCCACGCTGGGCATGTGGCTGGAGCAACTGCTCGCCGAAAGCACGGGCAAGGAAGGCAAGGGGCTCATCCCCGTCGCGGATGAGCCGATGGGCAGGCCGGCGACATACGGCAACGACCGCCTGTTCATTCACTTCCGCGTGGAACAGGAAGTCGCCCCGCAGCTCGAGGCCCACGTCCGCGCGCTGGAGGATGCCGGCCAGCCCGTCATCCGTATTGTCTTGCACGACCATCTCGATATCGCTCAGGAGTTCTTCCGCTGGGAAATCGCAACGGCCACGGCAGGGGCGATATTGGGAATCAACGCGTTCAACCAGCCCAACGTTCAGGAGAGCAAGGACAACACGTCTCGGCTGTTGAAGTCCGTGCGGGACAACCGCGGACTCTCCACCGACAAGCCCAGGGTGCACGAAGGCCCGTTGATGATGTACGCCAAGGAAGAGGCCGCCGACGGATACCACCTGCTCGAGCGCTTCTTCTCGCAGGCGCAGGCAGGCGACTACGTGGCCCTGATGGCGTACGTGACCGAAGAGCCCACCACGCAGGACCGCCTGGAAAGCCTGCGCAGCCGGATTCGCGACGGCCTGCACCTGGCCACCACGCTGGGATACGGACCGCGTTTCCTCCACTCGACCGGCCAATTGCACAAGGGCGGCCCGAACAACGGCCTCTTCATCCAGCTCACCGCGGACGAGGCGAAGGATGTGGATATTCCCGACCGCCCGTACAGCTTCGGCACGCTGCGGAAAGCCCAGGCACTGGGAGACTTGCAGGCGCTGCGGAAACACGGTCGGCGGGTGATCCGCGTGCACCTGGGCCGCGACGTCAGCGCCGGGCTCGACGCTTTCGGCAATCTGATGGCGACGGTTCTCGAGGGCGCAGTATCGTCGGCCAGTGCGTAGATCGAGGAACGGAATCCAGCAATGAGGACTTATGAACGCCAAGGATCGTGAGGAAGGGAAGGCGCGCGGCGAGAAGCCTCGCATCACGACGCTCCTGGTCGATATCGGCGGGGTGCTCCTGACGAACGGCTGGGATCATCACGCGCGCCGGCGCGCAGCCGACGAATTCAACATCGACTACGACGACCTGAACGACCGGCACAACATGACCTTCGACTCCTACGAGCGCGGGCAGATCGGGCTCGACGTGTACCTGCGTCGTGTCGTGTTCTCGCGCCAGCGGCCGTTCACGCCGCAGGACTTCAAGAAGTTCATGTTCGCCCAGTCGCGACCGTTGGACGGGATGCGCGACTTTCTGGCCAATCTCAAGCAGCGCCATGGCTTGAGGGTGACGGCGGTCAGCAATGAAGGCCGGGAGCTGATGGACTATCGCATCCGCACGTTCGAACTGCACGATCTGATTGATGCATTCGTCGCCTCCTGTTACGTCGGCTATCGCAAACCGGATTTCGGTATCTTCCAGCTGGCCCTCGACATCGCGCAGGCTTCGCCCAAGCATACCGCGTACATTGACGACCGCCCGATGTTTGCGGAGGTCGCGTGCGAGCTGGGGATATGGGGAATTCATCATGAATCGGAGCAGGCTACCGCGCGGCAGCTCGCCGAGCTCGGACTGAAGTCATGAGCACGCGCCGAGCCCGCGCCGCTGGCATCAACGCAATGCCGAAGGACAAACGATGAAAAACGAAAACTGCGAACTGGGCATGGTCGGGCTGGGCGTCATGGGCTGCAACCTGCTGTTGAACATGGCCGATCACGGCCACGCGGTTGCCGGCTACGACAAGGATCAGGACAAGGTCGAGGCGCTGCGGAACAGGTCGAAGGGCATGTCCGTATCCGCGGCCGCCGATCTCGAGAGCATGATCGCCGCCCTGAAAAAGCCGCGGACGGTGATGCTCCTCGTCCCCGCCGGCCAGATCGTCGACAAGGTCATTGAAGAGCTTCGGCCGGCACTTGCCGAAGACGACCTGATCATCGACGGCGGCAACTCTCACTTCCTCGACACGGACCGGCGGACGGACACGCTGAAGGGAAGTGGCATCCACTATATCGGCATGGGCGTCTCCGGCGGCTCCCACGGGGCCCGCCGCGGGCCGAGCATGATGCCCGGGGGATCGAAAGAGGCCTATGGCCGCGTGCAGTCGCTCTTCGAGGACGTCGCCGCGCACGTCGACGGCGATCCGTGCGTGACGTACCTGGGGCCGCGCTCGGCCGGGCACTTCGTGAAAATGGTGCACAACGGCATCGAATACGGGATCATGCAACTGATCGCCGAGACGTACGACATGATGAAGCGCGGCCTCGGGCTCAGCAACGACCAGTTGCACGACGTGTACCGCAAGTGGAACGAGACCGAGGTCCGCGGCTTCCTGGTCGAGATCACCGGCGACATCTTCGCCAAGACCGACCCCGACACCGGCCGAATGCTTGTCGATGTCATTCGCGATCAGGCCAAGCAGAAGGGTACGGGGATGTGGACATCAGAGGATGCCATGGAGCTGCAATGCCCGACCCCCGTGATCGACGCGGCGGTCTCGGCCCGCGACCTGTCGGGGCTCGCCAGGCAGCGCCGCGAGGTCAGCAAGCGTTACTCGGTCTCCATCGCCTCTTTCCCTGGCGATCCGACCGAATGGGTGGCGCGTCTCCAGCGCGCGCTGTACGCGGGCATGATCGTCACGTACGCGCAGGGCCTGTCGCTGCTGCGCAGCGCGTCCGAAAAATACAACTACGGCGTGAAGCTGGAAGACGTGGCCCGCATCTGGCGCGGCGGCTGCATCATCCGGGCGGCGCTGCTCGAGGATATCCGCAGTGCCTTCCACGCCAGGCCCGACCTGCCGACTCTTCTGCTCGACGAGCACCTGAAAGGCCAGCTGGCGAAACGTGAGGACGCCTTGCGGCAGGTCGTCAGCCAGGCGGCGCACGCGGGAATCCCGGCGCCGGCGACGATGGCGGCGCTGGCGTATTTCGACGGCCTCCGGAGCGAAAAACTGCCGGCCAACCTCATCCAGGCGCAGCGCGACTTCTTCGGAGCGCACACGTACGAGCGCGTGGACCGCGACGGCACCTTCCACACCGACTGGAGGCCGGATTGAATGATCGCGCGCGACGACGCGCCGCAAATACACGGCGACCGTAACCGTTCGGCCCGCGGGGCTTACTGACGCTGAGATCACCAGGAGCCGCTTACATGACGGCCACAAAAAAACCTGATCCCACCATCATCGTCATCTTCGGCGCGTCCGGCGACCTGACCTGGCGCAAACTGGTCCCTTCCCTCTACAGCCTGGCGCATGACGGCTGGCTCCCCGACCGCTTTGCCGTCGTCGGTTTCGGCCGAAACAAGCTCAGCGCCGACAAGTTCCGCGAGCGCATGCGCGACGGCGTGGCGAAGTTTTCCAGGTATGGCCGGCCCGGCAAGAAGGAATGGGATGAGTTCGCCCGGCAACTGTCGTATCAGACCCTGGATCTCTCCCAGGACGAGACCTACCGCGTCATCAGCGATGCCATTCACAAGCACGAAAAGTCGTGGGAGTGCCAAGCCAGGCGCGTGTACTACCTGGCGATTCCCCCGGGCCTCGTCGGCACCACCGTCGACCATCTGAGCAAAGCCGGACTCTGTCGCGACTGCGAGCGCGACCGCGTCGTCGTGGAGAAACCCTTCGGCCACGATCTCTCCTCGGCCCAGGAGCTCAACAAGCTGTTGCTGAACCGGCTGGCCGAGTCGCAGGTTTACCGCATCGACCACTACCTCGGCAAGGAGACCGTGCAGAACATCCTGGCGTTTCGCTTCGCCAACGCCCTCTTCGAGCCCATCTGGGATCGCCGCTACATCGATCACGTGCAGATCACCGTCGCCGAGAGCGTCGGCATCGGTCACCGCGCCCGCTACTACGAACGCATGGGCGCGCTGCGCGACATGGTGCAAAACCACCTGATGCAGGTCCTGTGCCTCATCGCCATGGAACCGCCCGTGTCGTTCAACGCGGACGAAATCCGCAGCCGCAAAGTCGACGTCCTGCACGCGATCCGGCCCATCCCCGATGACGACGTCGCCCTGTACGCCGCGCGCGGCCAATACGCCGCCGGCTGGCTGCGCGGGGAGCACGTTCCGGGCTATCGCGACGAGCCCAACGTCGAGGCGGAGTCCAACACCGAAACGTTCGCCGCGCTGAAGCTGTTCGTCGACAACTGGCGCTGGCAGAACGTGCCCATCTATCTGCGCACCGGCAAACGACTGCCCGCACGCGTGTCGGAAGTGTCCATCCACTTCCGCCCCGTGCCCCACCAGGCGTTTCCCCACAATGCAATCGCCGACATGCAACCCAACTGCCTCGCCATTCACATTCAGCCCGACGAAGGCGTGCTTCTTCGTTTCGAGGCCAAGCGCCCGGGCCTGCGCATGCGCCTGAGCCCCGTGGACATGCGCTTCGACTACGGGGAAGCCTTTGAGGAGAGCCCGCCCGAAGCCTACGAAACACTGCTCCTCGACGTGATGGAAGGCGATTCCACCCAGTTCATGCGCGCCGATCAGATCGAGGCGGCCTGGTCGGTCATCATGCCCGTACTCAACGCCTGGGAGCAGACGCCGCCGACGGACTTTCCGAACTACCAGGCCGGCACCTGGGGGATGCAGGCGGCATCCGTGCTCATCGCGCAGGACGGGCGCAGTTGGCGGATGCCCACCGCGGCCCAGTCCGACGCGGATGCGAAGGAGAATGAAGAGTGATTTCCGTTTTCGCGGATCTGGAACAGCTCAGCCGCGCCGCCGCCGCCTTCATCGCGCAGCTCGCCGACGACGCGACGGAGAAGCACGGGCGGTTCACCATCGCCCTCGCCGGCGGCGGCACGCCCAAGCGCACCTACGAGCTGCTTGCCGAGCCGCCGCTTCGCGATCAGGTGCCGTGGGCGAACGTCCACGTCTTCTGGGGCGACGAGCGCTGCGTCCCGCCGGGCGACAGCCGTTCCAACCAGCGCATGGCGCGCGAGGCCCTGCTGGACCACGTGCCGATTCCCGACCGGCAGATTCACCCGGTCGAGTTCAGCACGTCGCCGGCCGGCAGCGCGGGAAGTTACGAGCAGTGCTTGCGGGAAATTCTCGGCAAGGCGCCGCGACTCGATCTCGTGTTGCTCGGCCTCGGCGAGAACGGCCACACCGCCTCGCTCTTCCCCCATTCCGACGTGCTGGCCGAGCAAACCAGTTGGGTCGGTCACCTGTACGTACATGAGCAGGATCTGCATCGCGTCACGATGACCGCACCGCTGATCAATCGGGCGCGCAACGTTCTGTTTCTCGTGTCCGGAGGACAGAAAGCGAGGACGCTTCGCGCCGTGCTGCAAGGCGAGTACGAGCCGGAGGAGCTGCCCGCCCAGCTCATCAAGCCGGTCTACGGAGAGCTGCGCTGGTATGTCGACGAGGCCGCCGCAGCGCAGCTCAAGGAGACCGCCCCGAAATCCTGAGGCCGACTTCAGACACATGCACCCCGACGCGACCGCGTCTGCCCTGCTGGCGAGCGCGGGCCAGCGCCTGCCACACGTACAACCCGATGGGAATGATCGGCCAGAACAGCCACGGCCACTCGGCGCGCCAGCGCGGCAGCGCCGGCGACACGTCGAGCGCGAAGCGGGCGGCCGCGGTACCGGCGGGCCCGTCCACCACGATGCGGACGTCGTAGGCACCGCCCTTCGGCAACATGAATCGTGTCGCCCGCAGCATCTTGTTCGTCGCGGCGGCGTACGTCGCCGGCCGCTCCTGGTGAAACCCCCCGGCCTGTTGCGATAGGGCGATCGTCACACTCGTGTCGGGCAGCGCCTCGTCCGTTCCCGCGCGCTGCACGAGAACGCTGAGATCCACGATGCCGGCGCGCAGTGGCGTCGGTTGCGTGAACGCGACAATCCGGTATCCGCCGCACTGCCCGTCGAAGCGGACGGCGCCGCCGTCCGCCTGTGCCCCGCGGCAGACGAGGCCCAGGGCGAGCAGCGCTGCTGTTGCCGTGACCGGATGACGGATCATAGGGTCAGCCTTTCATCATCATCGTGCCGCGCATCGCCATCGGCTGAAAGAGAATCCAGATCCCGAGGACAGTCAGCAAGGTAAGCAGCAGAGCCCACGGCATGAAAAGGCGCACTGCCTGCCCACCGCTGCGGGTCCGGCCCCGTGCCAGGCGCAGCGCCACGTACAGGGCAATCAGGTAACCGATCTGCACGCTGACGATTTCGAATCGCAGCAGACTCGTCCCGGCCGGCTCCATGCCCATCATCCAGTTCGGCCGGCCGAAGACGCGCGCGCCCAGGTCCCACGCGACGCGCTGAGACACCGGTACGATGGTGCCGATGCTCGTGAACAGATGAAACACGTAGTGAGCAAGCCACATGCCCGCCCCCAGGGGCACAAAGGCGTAAGCGAACCGCGAGGCTGTGGCGATCGCTGTTTCCTGCACACCGCCCCACCGGCGCGAGAGTTGCGCGGCACAGCCAATAAGCAGCAGCGGGACCACTCCGAGCGCGATCACGAAGAAAAGCGTCGTCGCGACTGCTTCGTTCCCCAGCCACGGCAGGCCCGACAGCCACTGTCGCAGGTTCAATACCGGCGCGATCATCCCCGCAGCGTTCACGAAGGCCGCAAAAGCGAGCAGGAAAACAAGGGCGGCCAGGTCCAGGCGCCGGTGCATGTACCCCAGGCCGGAACGCGCCCGGTCCTGCACCAGTTCGACGCCCGGAACGCGGCCTTTGATGCCGATGTTGTGGTGGGGGCACGCGTGGATGCAGTCGAGGCAATACGTACAGTCCATATTGCCCCGCTTGCGCGGCTGGAAGAGGTACAGCTCGCAGCCGGGGATCGAATCGCGCCCGCGGATGCAATCCCGGGTGGCGCAACTGCGACAGACGGCCGTGTCGTTCACAGTCACCTCTGTCGGCGACATGTACGACTGCACGAGGTTGAACTGCCCGATCGGACAAACGTGCTTGCAGAACGCCGCCCCGCGAAACACGCCGTCGATCGCAAAGGCGGCCGCGAAATAGGCCACGGCGATCCACGCCGTCCACCACGGGCTGTCCCAGAGGGACAACGTTTCATACGCCCAGAAGAACAGGCCGACCAGGATCAACGCCACCCACTTGCCGCGCAGCCTCAGCGGCCACCGGCGCCGCGGGGCAAGCCAGCGCTTCGCGGTCCGCCGGGGCAACATGAATGGACAGCCCATGCAGAAGACGTTGCCAGCGACCAGCAGGCTCACGATCAAAAAGCCGCGCCAGTAAATCCACGGCACGACGCCGGCCAGATTCATCGGCGCCATCTGATGCCCCAGCAGACCGTCGGCGATAATCGCCGCCGCGATCGACGCGGTGACGATCTGAAGCGCGAGCCGCGCATGACGCCAGCGGAGGAAACGCCCTGCCACCGCTACCCGAAGCAGGTCGAAACTCCGCTTGCGCCGTGCCTTCGGATACGCTGCCGGGGGCGCCGCCCGCTGCCGATCGTCCCGCTCTTGGTGAACGGTTGCCAGGCTCCGGCCGCCCGACATGACCTGGAGGCCGACCCACACCAGCGGGATCAGGTAGGCGATCGAGCCGGGAATCCACATCGCCAGACCCGCCAGCGCCTGATCGTCCAACGCGGATAGACTGCTGACGCGTGGCATGGTCGCATAGTGCGGGTAGATCACGTGCCTCGGAAACGTCAGCAGCGCCGACAGCACCGTGCCCTGCACGCCCGCCAGCAGCAGGTAGGGAATCATGCTCCACGGCGAGGTCCGCCGGTTGCTCGGATAAGGACGAAACACCGGAAACCAGAACAGCAGGCCCGCGTAGAAGAAGCTCGCGTGCTCGAGGTTGTGGACAAAGTTCGATCGCAGGGCAGCGTCGTAGATGGCGGGCAAATGCCAGACCCAGACGACCACAACAAAGATCACCCAGGCGGGAACAGGCCGCACCACCCAGCTCAGGAAGCCGCGAACACTCGGCAACCGCAGAAACGGGCTGAGCCAATAGCGGCGCACCGGCGCTGGCAGCCCCATCAAGAGCGGCAAAACCGGCTTGCCCATCCACACCAGCATCGGTGCCGGAAACATCAGCAGCAGATGCTGCACCATGTGGACGAGCAGGAGAAAGTAGCCGAACGGGTCGAGGGGCGACGCGATCGCGACGAAGATGCACGCCAGGCCGCCAAGGAACGCGACGAGACATTGCGGCGTGAACCGGACGGGATCGCGGCTCCGCAGCCGGCGCCACCCGCGTATGTAGATGGCAGCGATGACCAGGAGAGCTAGGACGAGCGGCGGGCGGAAGCTCCACGATGTCAGCGCGGGATTCAACGTGCTGTCTCGGTGGCGCTCATGGGGCGCCGTTCGTTGTCGAGCCGGAACTCTCGCCCGGGAATATCTCCTTGGGGCCCGTCTGGCGGGGACGCGGCTCGTCCTTGGGGCGCAGCGTGTCCAGAAACGCGACGAGCGCTTCGACTTCCGCAGGCCTGAGCTGCTTGCCGTACGCCGGCATGAGGCCGCCGCCCTGGATGACCTGGCGCACCAGTTCGTTGTGGTTCAGCAACGTCGCGACCGTGGTCAGATCCGGCCCGCGCTTCCCGCCCTTGCCGTCGAGCGAATGACAGTTCCGGCAGGTCTTGTTCTGAAACACGACGGCCCCCATGAGCTCCTCGGGACTCAGTCCCTTCAGCATTGACGGCGGGACCGGCGTTCCGCTCCAGGCGTGCATGTGCGGCGACCACGGCGCCCAATAACCATATGCCAGCAGCACCCAGTAAATCGGCACGAGCAGAATCACGGTGACCACCGCCACCGGCCTGCGCAGCGGGCTGCGTTCGCCATAACGGGCCAGCAAGGGGATTAGAATCATGATGACGAGAAGGCAAAGAGGTAGCCCGAGCATCAGGAACGGTTCCAGCCACCTCGGCGACAAGGCCAGCAGCGCAAAAATCGGCATGACCCACCAGTCGGGCCGCGGCTCCGCCGGAATGACGGTAGGGTCCGGCGGGCCGCTGGGCCCTTTCGGGCCGAGGTACCACGCCATCGCCACCAGCGCCAGCACGGTCAGCGCCGAAAATACGGCGTCCTTCATCGCCGCGTTCGGATAGAACGGCTCGCCGTTCTCGAGCAGCTTTTCGTACTGCTCGTGGTACGTTTTGGGGTCCACCCGCTGCCCCGGCTTCGGTGGCGAGGAGATGCCGAGCTTCAGCACCAGGTAGAGATGCACCGCAAGAAACGCCCCCAACAGTCCAGGGAGTATGAAAACGTGCAAGGCGAAGAACCGGCTCAGCGTCGCGGCCCCGAGCACCTGCCCCCCCAGCACGAGGTGCACGACCTCTTTGGCGAGGATCGGGAGTCGCCCCATCATTGCCGCACCCACGCCCACTCCCCAGTAGGCGTCCGCGTCCCAACGCAGGACCTGGCCGCTGAACGCCAGACCCAACGTGCACACGAACAGCCCGACGCCCATCAGCCAGGTCAGTTCGCGTGGAAACTTGAACGCACCGGTCAGGAAAACGCGGGTCAGATGCGCGAACATCATGAACACCATCGCGCTCGAACCCCAGAAATGAATGCCGCGCAGAAGCCAACCGAGCGTGTGCTGCTCGTTCAGGTACTCCAGGCTCTGGTACGCTTCATCGGCCGACGGAACATAGACGAATGCCAGAATGATGCCCGTGACCACCTGCACGATGAACAGCGTCATCGTCGCGCTGCCGAAAACGTACTTCCAGCCCAGGTTCCGCGGAACCGGGTGGCGCAGCATGGGCCCGATCGTCTTGCGGAGCTGCAAGCGATGCTCGAACCACGCCACCAGCCCTTTCTTTTGGCCCTTCAACCTTTGCCCTCGCGCGCTCAGGCCGGCTCAGCCAGCGTCGGAAGATGGCTGATCTTGATCTGCAGCCGGCCCCCCATCATCCGGTGCGGCAGCTTGTACAGCCCCCGCGGCGGCGGCCCGGCCGCCCGCGATCCATCCGCGTAATACACCCCACCATGGCAGGGACACATGAACAACCCCGATTGCGAGAACCATGACACCGGGCACCCCAGATGCGTGCAGTTCACCGCGAACACAACGAAGTCCTTCTGCGATCGACGCCGAACATAAGCGGCGACCCGCGCCGATTCGCCCGACCACGGACGCCCCACGCGGTTTCTCATGTCCACCAGCTTCGTCTGGCCGACGCTGAACGAATCCAGTTTCCCGGCGTCCAACCACGCCTCGGAACGTCGCCGCAATACCGGTCCCAGCAGGTACCACACGATGGGAATGCCCAGCGCGATCGCGGACAGGGCGCCCAGCGTCTGCCCCGCCCACTGCAACCACCCTCGCCGACCGGTCGACTGCCCGTCGGCGCCCGGGACCTGCTCTGTGTTCTTACTCGCCATGGGATGGCTGACTCTCTGCCAACGGTTGCGTCGCGGCCCGCGTGGTTGCTTCCGCCTCCGCGCCCGGCGCCCACGACTCGACGTACGAAACGATCGCCGTGATCTCCTCATTCGTAAGCGGGCGATGCCGCGGAGACTTCTCGCCCAGTCGCACGTAGTCCGGCATACCCAGGTCCGGCCGCCCCGTAATGACGATCCGCCGCACGAATTGCCGGCTCACCAGCGACAGAAACGCCGTGTTGTGCAGGGCGCCGGCATCCTTGCCTTCTCCGTTCTCACCGTGACAACGCGCGCAGGTCGTGCGGAACAGTTCCTTCCCGGTCTTTATTTCGCTTTCGCTCGGAGGCGTGGTCGTCACCGCGTAATGCGGCAGCGGAGCCTTCACGTTTACCTCCGCGCCCCAGCGTTCGCGTACGCCCACGGCCAACTGCTCCACCTGCTCGCGAGTCAGGTTGCCCCCATGCTCCTTGGAAAACGCGGGCATGAGCGTCCCCTGTCGGCCGGCGGACACGACCTGGCGCAGCGCCTCGTCCGAAATCACCTTCAGAAAAAGAGGATCATTCAAAGGCGGTGCCGGCCCCCAGCGACCGTCCTTCCCATGACAACCGGCGCAGTTCTGCCCGAAGAGCTTGTCAAACGAAAGCTCGTTCTCCGGCCGTGTAAAATGCTCGAATGTGGGCGGTTCGCACCCGGCAAACAAGAACGCGGCGGCCAGAAGGCCGAACACGCACGCCCCGCCATCCGGTAATGAATGTCCTCGGCCGGCGCTTCTCGGTGCGCGAACCATAGCGTGACGTACCGAGTCACGCCATGAGCAACCCATTGCGCTCGTCCCCTTCCGTCGCATCTTCATGCCGATTGGCCCGCAAGCCTCGAACCCGGAGTCTGATCCACGTCGATTCGCTCCGACCGCAGGATAACCAGGACCGCGGCAAAGCCATAGGCGAACTGCGAACCGATGAACCATACCCATTGAACATTCCCGTTCATGGTGGGGTTCAACACGCCCATGAAGCCGTAGACGACCCCCGTCCAGAACAGCGGCGCGACCAGGCTGCCCCAGAGAAGCTGGCGACTGGGGATCATTGGCATAATCACCGCCAGGATAAACCCGATCGCGAACGAGGCGAAGGCGTGAATGCCGAGCCCCATGATCAGCCCGGCCAGGCTGAATTTCTGCAGGTGCTCGATGGGCGCCTGGTTGAAGGACTGCAGCACCATCGCCGCCAGCAGATTAACCGGGTACCAAATGCCGCGACCGCTGATCAGACCGTATAGTAGTGCGATGGCCGCCATCACCACGCCGCCTACGGCCCCCCCTTTCAGGCCGGCCCGGTACGGATGCACCTTCTTGGGAATATGGGCACGATAGCCGGGACGTCCCGGCTCGATGCGGGCCACCCTTTCCTTGGGCGACATCGTCAGGCGATAGCGCCGCTGCTCGGGCACGTACGCCTCGATGCGCGTCCCCACGCCCGGCGCCAACTGGCCGATCCATCCCGCCATGCCCGCGATGAACATCACCGCCCCCACCGCCGTGAAGGCGAGGCTGGTCACGAGGCCCGCGGCCAGCAGCATCAGCCCCAGGGCCGCTACAAACGGCCAGATCGTCGGCTTGGGCATCTCCACGCCCTTCGGCTCTCCGCCGGCTTGAGCCTCGTCTCGCCCACCGGATTCCTCTGCGGCCATCCGCCTTCCTCCTCAACGACTGATCACGTAGACAACCGTGAAAATGACCACCCAGACACCGTCCACGAGGTGCCAGTACCACGACACCAGTTCGACCGCTTTCGGGTTCTTCTGCGATATCCAGCCGCGCGCGACGACCGCCAGCAGTATGGCCATCGCGATAATCCCCATCGTGACGTGGAAAGCGTGGAACCCCACCAGCGTGTAAAACGTAGTGCCGAACAGATTCGTACCGGGCAGCAGATGCTTGTTGACGATGAGGTCCCACCACTCGTACGAAGTCCCGGCCAGGAATAGCGCGCCCAGTAGCATGGTGGACCCGAGCAGCACGAAGAAACGGCGCAGGTTGCCGCGCCGCAGACCGCGGTGGGCGCCGATGATCGTCAGACTGCTGGAAAGCAGGCACGCGCTCGTCCCGATCACCAGCGGCAGCGACAGGGCTTCCCGTGGTGTCGGGCCCGTCTTGCTCTGCCCGATGTATATCGCGTACGAGAGGATCAACGTGCTGAAAAACACGCCTTCCGTCGCCAGGAAGCACGCCATCCCCGTTCTTCCGCGATCAAACGTCGGCTCCGTCCACCGGCGCCCGGTGGAACGCGAGCCGGCGTTGTCATCTGCTCCAGCCGCGGCCGTCGTCGCGTCGATACTCTGATCACTCATGTTTCCAGTCCGGATCCTCGGGGTGTTTCAGGTCCCACAGCGGCCGCCGGCTGCGCACGATGGGTATCTGCTCGAAGTTGTACGACGCCGGCGGCGATGTCGTCGCCCATTCCAGCGTCCAGGCGTCCCACGGGTCGTTGCCCGCCACGCGGCCGCGCCAGTAGGACATGATCAGGTTGACAAAGAACAGGACGAACGCCACCAGCAGCACGAACGCCCCCGCCGTCGAGAGCTGGTTCCAGATGGTCCAGCCCGCGCCCGGCGAGTACGTATACACCCGGCGGGGCATCCCCAGCACGCCGGCGATGTGCATCGGGAAAAACGCCAGGTTGAAGCCGATCATCATCAGGACGAAATGCCAGCGGCCCAGCCGCTCGCTCATCATCCGCCCGGTCATCTTCGGATACCAGTAATAAAAGGCGCCCATGATGGCGAACATGCTGCCGCCGAACAGCACGTAGTGAAAATGCGCCACCACGAAGTAGCTGTCCGTCACCTGCAGGTCCACCGGAACGGTGGCGAGGATGATGCCCGTCAATCCCCCGATCACGAACATGGCGATGAACCCGGTGACGAACAGCATGGGCGTGGCGAACCACAGCTTGCCCCCGTACATCGTGGCGATCCAATTGAATATCTTGATGCCTGTCGGCACGGCGATCAGAAAGCTTGCCCCCGAGAAGAACATGTCCAGCCAGCGGCTCATACCCACCGCGAACATGTGGTGCGCCCAGACCCCCATGCTGATGAAGGCGATCGCCACCGTCGCCGCCGCCACCGACTCGTAGCCGAAGATCACCTTTCGGGAAAATACCGGCACAATCTCCGAGACCATCCCGAAAGCCGGCAGCACCATGATGTACACCTCCGGATGGCCGAAAAACCAGAACAGGTGCTGCCACAACAGGGCCATCCCCCCGTGCTGCGCCTCGAAGAAGTGCGTGCCGATGTTCCGATCCAATAGCAGCATGGCCTGCGCCGCCGTAAGTGGTGGAAACGCGAACAGGATCAGCCCGGCGTTGAACAGCAGCATCCAGACGAACAGCGGCATCTTGCCGATGGTCATGCCCGGCGCGCGCATGGACAGCGTCGTCGTGATCAGGTTGACGCCCGCGCCCACCGTCCCGATTCCGCTCACCAGAAGCCCCAGAATCCAGTAGTCCGTTCCCAGGTTGCGCGAAAACGCCTTGGACGTGAGCGGCGCATAGGCGAACCACCCCACGTCCGGCGCGTGGCCGGTGAGGAAGCTGAAATAAAGCAGGCTTCCGCCCAGGAAGAACAGCCAGAAGCTCAGCGCGTTCAGCCGCGGAAAGGCCATGTCGCGCGCCCCGATCATCAGGGGAAGCATGTAGTTGCCGAACCCGAGGAGCATGGGCATGACGACGAGGAAGATCATCGTCGTGCCGTGCATCGTGTAGACCTGGTTGTACACCTCCGGGCTGACCAGCTCCGCGCGCGGCGCCCACAACTGCGCGCGGATCACCAGCGACTCGATTCCGCCCTGGATGAAGAACCACAGGCTGGCGACCAGGTAGAGTATGCCGATGCGCTTGTGGTCGACCGTGCTGAGCCAGGTCAGCAGCGTCGGGTACGACGAGTCGGCGGCTTCAATGGAAGGCTCTGCGGCGCTCATGGTCTCTCTTACACCTCATTCGAGCGTTTGCAGGTAGGCCGTTACGGCCTTGACGGTCTTCTCATCCAGCTTCAGGTCCGGCATCTTGCAGCCCGGCTTGTACCGCTGCGGATCGTGAATCCACCTGGCCAGGTCCACAGGCGTATTCTCGAGAAGGCCGGCGGCCAGCGTCTTGCGCGACATCAGGTGCGTCAGGTCCGGACCGAACGTGCCTCTCGCGGATGTGCCCCGCACCGTGTGGCAGGCCACGCACCCCAACCCTAGGAATACCTCGCGATCGGCGCGCACGCTTTCATCCTTCACCGCCGGCTTCACCTCGTTGGCCACCCATTTGTCGAACGCTTCTTTCGGCTCGGCAATAACGCGGATCATCATGTTCGCATGCTGCGTGCCGCAGTATTCCGAACACCGGCCGATGTACGTGTCGGGCTTGTTTACCTGAAAGAATGCGTGGTTGATAATCCCCGGGATGACGTCCGTCTTGCCCCCCAGGCGCGGAACCCAGAAGCTGTGGATCACGTCCGCCGACCGCAGCGACAGGTATATCGTCCGCGGCTCCTTGTCCGTGCCGCACGGCACGTGCATCTCGTTTGCCGTAGTGACTCCCAGCTCCGGATACTGGTATTCCCACCACCACTGATGCCCCACCACCGTGACCCGTACGACGTTCGGGGGGTCCGAAGCCGGTCGGACCTCCATCAGCACGCGGATGACCACCAGAAACAGCACGAACACGATCAGGAACGGCCCGACCGTCCACGCCAGCTCGATGGGCAGGCTGCCGTAGATCTGCGGCGGCTCCTCGTTCGCGTCCGCCTGTTGTTTGCGGAAACGGATCGTGCAGTAAACGAGCGCGCCTTCCGTAAGGACGAAGATGAACGCCGCGACAGCCAGAACGAGCACAAACAGCCCGCGGATCGACTCCGCGCCCGGTGTCGCCGGCCGGAACACCGACATATCCGAGTCCGCGAGCACGGAAACGACTGCGGCGAGAGATACCATTGCAAACACGGCAACCACTGGCGAAAAGCATGCCCCAGAACCACCGTCACGTCGGCGGGCAACCCGTCTCCGCGACCCGCAGCGCGGGACTGGAGCATGACCCCGGACCACCACGAGAATGGATGATGCACGCGTGGCCCAGGTGCAGCTCGATATTCCTCATCCCTTAGAGTTCGCAGATTAGTGTATCGCCGTGCCTCGCGGCGAGCCACGAACACGGCGAGATAAAGGGTTTTTCATACCGCCTGCGCCGACGGCACGAAGAAACCCTTACGGATCGCGAGGCGTCGCCCCGCCGGCGGACGCCCCGCCTCAGCCACTTGCCGGCGCCCAAGCGCCGCCACCGACGACACCCGAATCAGCCTGCGCAATTGTGCGCCGCGGGGGTATCGCGGACGCCCGCTCCCTTGCCCTCGCGGCTCTGACACGCCTGCGCGTATTCGCGTACGGTCATTCAGGTTACTTGCCTTTGCCGATTTCCGACAGCAGCTCCAACTGGACCTCCTGGATTTCCACGAGGCGGTCCCACTGATGCGACAACAGGTGATCGATCTTCTCGTGAAGCTGGCGAATCTCGAGTTCCGCCTTGAGGTTCACCTGGTAATCGTGCTGGGCGCGAACGCGGTCCTTCGCCTCCTGCCGGTTCTGGCTCATCATGATGATCGGCGCCTGGATGGCCGCCAGGCACGACAGCAGCAAGTTCAGCAGAATGAACGGATACGGATCGACCGGCCGCCAGTACAGCACCAGCGAGTTCATCACGATCCACAGCACCAGGAACCCGCCGAACGCGATCAGAAACGTCCAGCTGCCGCCGAACGCGGCGATCCTGTCCGCCAGGCGCTGGCCGAACGTCCACTTCTGCTCGAACTGCGCATCGACGTTGGCGGACACGATCTCGTGCTCGCGCAGGCTCTCCAGCACCTCCTGCTCGAGCGACGTAAGCTCGCCCTTTTCCGATTCCAGCAGCGAATGAACGTACCTCCCGCGATACGTCGCCAGGTCGGCAAGGCAGATGTACTGATCCGCCGACCAGTCGGGATGATCGCGGCTTATCTCCTCGGCCACCGCCGGCCGCACGAGCGCCCCGGACCTCACGTCCTTGTCCGCAAACGTCTTTCCGCAAATGGCACACACTCGCGTTCGGTGGTGACTGCCTCTGCTCATTGATCTCCGTCTCCCGAAAACGGAACCGGTTCGACGCCACTGAATGACTGTGCGCAATCACGCGCCGGATGGCGGCCGGCTTGTAGGGCGGGCTCCGCCCGCCGATCATCCCGTTGGCCACTGATCGCGCACGGTCATTTAGCTTACCGGCCGCGTAGCACCACGGAAAACGCCGCCCGGCCGCCAAGGGTCTGGCTCGTTTTCGCAATTCCCCGGTGGTCTCGGACAAGCGATCACGGTTCAGACCCGTTGCCCTGACGATCAAAAGCAAGCCCTGCGAAAACATGCCTGACCCTCTGGCCCTCGACAACAGGAGGCGTCCACCACACGCTCACCTCTTCAGTATTCCTGTGCTCCGCGGCCGAAGGCCGCCGGGCTTTCCGGCGGCGCAAGCCGCCGTCTGCTCTCCTGCTCACCTGATCTCCTGCCGTCTTGCTCCGCGGCCCAAGGCCGCCCTCCTCCACTCCCACCCGCGCCCCTTGCATTTCTAGTGATCGCCGTTGATCCACGCAGTATCATGGCGGGGTTCCTGCACCTGCGTGCGGCCACCTCGCCGATCGAACGCGAACCGGCCGTCCGGCTACGCTTGCTTGATCGTGTGAACGAGCAAGCGGGTGGCGAAATCGTCAGCCAGTTTGGGCATCCGACAGGGTCCAATGATGCGGTACAACACACGGAATCAGCCGTCAGCCTGCGTTGGCTTGGCCATGTCCGCGATTGCCGCTCTCGCGCTGGCGACGGGGTGTCAACCTGGTTACATCGAGCGGACGTGGACCCGCGTCGCGGTTTCCCGCCTGGCCACGGGCACTACCGTAGCAGGAGCAGAACTCGTCGTACGTTACATCATCGACTTCGACCTGCCCCGAGATGACATAGCTGCACAATCGACGGATACCAACGGGGAAAGTGTGTTGCCTGTTGTCACCATCGGGTCGCACCCCTACGTGGGCACGCTTCTTGTTCAAGTCAGCGACGGCGAGCACAACGATGTCGTAACCGTGCGGAACAAAGCCGGCGAGATCGAATGCGACGATTACTTTTGCGTCGAAGTCCTGGACGAGAACGCTGCCGTGGCCGATCCACCGGTCGCGGCCATTGACCATGACTCGAATCGCCTCGTCATCGACGGCTACGTGGCTGCGTTGACAGTCTGCGACTGTGCGAGCCGTGCGCCGCAATGGAGCATCTACGGTGTCGGGTACTTGGACAGCATTACGCCCGGCGGCGCCGTTCCGGAAGGTTTCGGCCATGCTACATACGGCGGCTCGCTCGATAGTCCATGCATGCTGGCCGACCTGAGCTCCTGTTCCAACGGTTTCGTAGCAGTCACCGGAAGTATCTTCAACAACACGCACCGTGTTTCCGAACCGTTTTGTGCCAGTGAGTCAGACCCTGTCGGCCCCTGCGATTAAGTTCGTCCAGTACCATCAAACCGGTGATGCTGTCTTACCTACGCCGGATCAGGGGTGTGTGCCGGCGATCTGCGCGGCGGCGTCGAACATCGTCCTGAAGCCCTCGGGAACCTGTGGTTTGCCGGCGAAGCAGCTGTCGAGGTATTCGCCGTAGCCCTCAGTAATGCCCGGCAACTCCGGCGGCCGTCGGATCGGCTCCCCACTACACCGTGAAGAACCAGATTTCAGGCCGCCTTGCGGCAGTCGTGCCGCAGCAGCCCTCCGAGGAATCGCGGGCAGCGTATT
>JBECKQ010000172.1:0-3453 GCA_040235375.1 Phycisphaerae bacterium
CGGCGAACACGCCGGGCATCGAGCCCCAATCCTGGTCGAAGAACACGCCGCGCGAGCGGTCTTCCGGCACGAAGGATTCACGCAGCTGATCCACGAAGCCGAGCGTGGAGTTGCGGTCGCCTTCGAGTTTGCCCACGACGGTACCGGTGTGCAGGTGATCGCCGCCGGACAGGCGCAGACACTTGGCCAGCACGCGGAAGTGAATGCCGTGCTTCGGATGACGGTCGATAACCGCGTGCATCGCACGGTGGATGTGCAGCAACATGCCGTTCCTGCGGCACCAGTTGGCCAGACCCGTGTTGGCGGTGAAGCCGCCGGTCAGGAAGTCGTGCATGATGATCGGCATGCCCAGTTCCTTGGCGAACTCGGCACGCTCGTACATGTCCTCCGGGGTCGCGGAGGTCACGTTAAGATAGTGCCCCTTGCGCTCGCCGGTTTCCAGCTCGGCCTTCTGGATCGCCTCGGCGACGAACTCGAAACGGTCGCGCCAGCGCATGAAGGGCTGGGAGTTGACGTTCTCGTCGTCCTTGGTCAGGTCCAGACCGCCGCGCAGACACTCATAGACCGCACGACCGTAGTTCTTGGCCGACAGACCCAGCTTCGGCTTGATGGTGCAGCCCAGCATCGGACGACCATACTTGTTCAGGCGGTCACGCTCGACCTGAATACCGGCCGGCGGGCCGCCGCAGGTCTTGACGTAGGCGATCGGGAAGCGGATGTCTTCCAGCCGGAGATGGCGCAGCGCCTTGAAGCCGAATACGTTGCCGACCAGCGAGGTCAACACGTTGACGACCGAGCCCTCTTCGAACAGGTCGATCGGGTAGGCGACGAAAGCGTAGAACGACTCGGGGTCGCCCGGCACATCCTCAATGCGGTAGGCGCGGCCCTTGTAGTATTCCAGATCGGTGAGCAGCTCTGACCAAACCGTACTCCAGGTGCCGGTGGACGATTCGGCGGCCACGGCGGCGGCCACTTCTTCGCGGGGCACACCCGGCTGTCCAGTGCATTTGAAGCACGCAAGCAGATCGGTATCGAGCGGCACATAGTCCGGCGTCCAGTACATGTCGCGGTATTCTTTGACGCCCGCGTCATAGGTCTTTACAGCCATGGCATACTCCTGTTCGGTTGCTGGGTTGGCATTGAAATAAGCGTTCCGTTTATGTGTTGCTAAGCATAGGTAGAGAAGTGCCCATGCATCCAATAAATCTTATCTTCGTTTTCGATAGATTCTGCTCTATACGACGGATACTCCCGGTTCCGCGAAACCGGCCGCACCGCCAGCCTCGCCCTGGCGGATGCGTTACCCGGGGCGACGCAGTGCGACGCTTCCAGGGACACAGGACAGTACGCGCGACACACATCGGTCGTTTCCGTTATGGCGTATACGACAGATATGCGACCCATCGAATCAGCCACGGAATTTCACCAGTCGTGTCACCTGTATATCCGAGATGAAGACGACACCGGAGTGTTCGTTATAGAAAGGCGCAAACCCCTGCAGGATCGGCTTGACCAGTTCGTCGGGAACGGCAGCGATGATCATGATGAGCACATCGTCTTCGTTGAACATCAAATGCCCTTCGTGAAAGCCGTGACTGCCCTTTCCTGACAGGTTGTTGATAATCGTGTAGCCCTTCACGCCGGCGCGGTCGAGCAGATCAGTCGCGAAACTGCGGTGCTCGCCGCCGAGAATGATTTCCAGTTTCTTCAACGGACTGAAGTTGAGGTTCTTCATAAGCCGCATAACTCCTGAAAGTGATCTTCATCATGGACACGCCGGCGCCACTCGCCGTCGTCATACAGACAGACCGTGGATGTTTCGGGGTCGACGATCAGCATCCGGATCCACGCGTTGCGAACCAGGCGCTTAACCACGGCCACGCTCTCGATCGCCTGCACCGCATGATCGAACGGTGCCTCGATGACCGTGATCAGTCGCATGGGTTGGTGGTAGGGACGGCCGCCGTCGAGCACCGTCTGCGCCGGCAGACCGGTACGAAGGTCGCTCAGGTTGCCGCTCATGACGCCGAAGCGCCCGGCGACGTTGTGGTAGACCTTGCTGCCGCTCCCGAACCGCTCGTTGTCGACCGTCGAAAAATAGTGCTCCATGTTGATCCACTGACCGACCACCAGCGGACCTGTCAGGATGTTTTCCAGCAGTCGGCGTTTGTGGTCGACGCGGTAGTCGTAGGAATGCAGAAAGGCACGGCCGTCAAGCGTCTTCGACTGGGTCAGCGCCCGACGCCCAATGATGAAATAGGCGTTGCGCGACAGTCCCCATTCGGGTCGCACCTGCGACCAGTCCATCGCGTTGCGCCGCGCGCTGCGGTACGCGCCGGCCGGGTCCAGTCCCCGTGCCTGCGGGTCGAGACCCGGCAGACGCTCCTGCGCGCACAGGCGCGAGGCCGCCGCCAGACCATTGCGCAGGCGATCGAGATAGACCAGGTGCGACGGCGGCAACAGGGCGAGGTCGTGCAGACAGACCTCGTCGGTCGTGGTGTTGTGCAACGCCGGCACGAACCAGGCGTCATCCGGAATGTCGATCCCCTTGGCGCGCAGCCGGCGGCGCACTTCCGGTTTGTTCGCCATCTGCGCCAGTACGCGCGCGCTGACCAGACCGTGGCTGCCGCCGCAGGCACCGCAGTCGAGCGCCGATTCGTACGGGTTGTTCTCCGAACTGCTGCCGTGGCCGACCAGCAGAATGAAGCGCGAGAATCCGTCCGTCAGTCCGACCGAACGCAGTGCCTGCAGCACAAAGCCCGTCTGTTCGTCGAGGGAAAAGCCGATGCGACCGAGGCGCTCCAACTGAAGCTGAGCGAACGCCTGGTTGATTCGGTAGACGTCGCGCAGGCGGGCAATGAACGCGGCGGCCCGCGCTTCGTCCAGGCCGAACGCGGCGATGAACGCGGGGACGCCGCCCTGGTGATCCAGCGCCGCCTCGCGCAGCTCGCGGACGATGTCATCGGTGATGCGCTCGGGCGCCAGGTTGAACTCCTGTTCGACGGCCTTGACGATCACCGCACGCTGCACCGCGCGCACGATCGAGTCGGCCTGTTCGCGGCTGAGCTTATCGATGACCAGGTGTGTCGGAGGCTTTTCCTCGTGCAGGCGGTCCCGCCAGCGGTGGTAACCGGTCGGCAGCATCGTCTTGCCGACCATGTCGAAGCCGAACAGCAGGCCGATGGCTTCGACGGTGACGAAGGGTGTCAACACCGATTCCTTCAGTTCGTGCATCGCCTTGCCCAATGTCGAGAACGCAGCTTCGTCGCGCGCCCCGCTTGCCGTCATTTCGATGACGAGGTTCTTCGGCGTCAACAGCACCGGACACAGGTGATTTTCGCTGCCCTTGCCCAGCTCCATGAAACTGACCGGCACGCCGAAGAACCCGGCGATGCCGTAGGTCTCATAGTCACCGACCGACTCGAGGTTGCGGCGCAGCCGCTCGGACCGGGT
>JBECKQ010000223.1:0-17056 GCA_040235375.1 Phycisphaerae bacterium
TCACGTGCTGCGCGTCGGTCGCCTGGGCCGGCAGTGATTGCAGGACGAGCAAGGACATTGTGGGCACCGCCGCGGCCGCCGACCAGTTTCAGACGCTGGTCGCCGCGGTTCAGGCCGCGGATCTGGCCGACGCCCTGAAAAGTGACGGGCCGTTCACCGTGTTCGCACCGACCGATGATGCGTTCGCCAGGCTGCCGGAGGGAACCCTCGAGAAACTGCTCGACAGTCCGTCGAAGCTGCGAGCGATTCTGAAGTACCACGTTGTCGCGGGCGAACTCGACGCTTCCAAAGTCACCCAGCGTGACAGTGCCAAGACCTTGTTGGGGCAGGAGTTGTCGTTCTCGTCTTCAGCCGGGGTGAAAGTCAATAACGCCAGGGTCATAGCCGCCGACATCCGGTGCAGCAACGGGATCATTCACGCAATCGACACCGTTTTGCTTCCCAGGGAAGACATTGTCGACGTCGCGTCTTCGGCGGGCGAATTCACGACCCTGCTGCGAGCTGTTGAAGCCGCAGGACTGACCGACACACTGCGCGGCGAGGGGCCGTTCACTCTCTTCGCTCCGACGGACGACGCGTTCGCCGCTCTGCCTCCTGGAACCGTCGAGCGACTCATGCAGAATCCCGAAGCGCTTCGCCAGGTGCTCACCTATCACGTGGTGCCCGGCAAGGTGCTCGCGGCAGACGTGATCAAACTCGATCGGGCGAAGACCGTGGAGGGCGATTCCATCACGATCGATTCGTCGTCTGGTGTGACGGTTGACAACGCAAGAGTTGTCAAGACGGACATCCTGGCGTCGAACGGCGTCATCCACGTCATCGACCGGGTGATTCTCCCGAAACGCCTGGATGCCAAATAGCCGCAGGGCTTGTGCCACGGGCGAGTGACGTACTCCAGGAAGGAAAGGACGGTAAATCCGATGAAAGCATTTGATGTCGTTGCCGCAATTCTTCTGGTTGTCGGCGGCGCCAACTGGGGGCTGGTGGGCTTGTTTAACGTTGACCTGGTGGCCGCCATCTTCGGCGAGATGACAGCGCTCAGCCGCATCGTCTACCTGCTGGTCGGCCTGGCTGCGCTCTATCAGGCGGTGCAGTTCAAGGCGATTCAGCGACGATGGGCTGAGCCCTCGCCGGCCATGGCCATCTGACCTGGTTAAAGACTGTGGCTGGGGGTGCCTTGGGGGATGCCCCTGCCGGCAGACATGCCGGCAGGGGCTTTTTTTTCTGGCTGTTCGGTTTTCCAGCGGCCGGCAGGTCCGCCGCTGCATGAGCGGGCCCGTCTCAGGAGATTCAAAGGAAGAACGGGTGGCCGCCATGGAGCAATTGGAATCCGGACAAGCGCCATTGTCCGCCCGACTCGTGTGCAGCGAGGTGCGCGGGGGCAACGTACCCGTGGATGCCAATGTTCACCTGCCCGGCATCCTCGGCAGCATATACTCTCGTCCCTGCGCCGGCGGACGCGGGGGCGACATTCATTATCTTTCTGTTTGCGACGCGGGACTGGTCAGCCAGATGCTCATTGCGGACGTAATGGGGCATGGTGAAGCCGTGGCTGCGGTGAGCGAAGAAGTGTATCGGCTTCTCCATCGCTACTTGAACCGCATCGATCAGCGCCGTGTCTTGCGCCAGTTGAACCGCAGGCTGGAGGCGATCGGTTTCGACGCGCTCACGACCGCCATTGCGGTCAGTTACCTTCCGCTGTTCCACCGCCTGTCGGTCAGCAATGCAGGCCATCCGGTGGCGTGGTTCTACCGCCATGCGAAGCGTACCTGGACGCCGCTGGACGCCGGGGCCTCGAGTGGCCGGCACAGCAAGCCATACAATCTGCCGCTGGCCGCGCATGAGAATACCGCCTTCACCCGCCGCACTGTGCGCGTCGCCCACCGTGACCGGCTGTTCGTTCTGACTGACGGCGTGCTCGAAACCGTGAATGAGGCAGGCGAGCTTTTCGGCGCGGACCGCATCGCGCGTCAACTGAACGGGCACGCGAGCGAGAACCCGCACAGGCTTATATCGATCGTGCGCGAGGCCCTCGTCGAGCACGCGGGGGCAGTGGGCCTCACGCACGACGACATCACCATGCTGATGGTGGAATTCGTGCCTTCACCACGCGGGCCGGTATTCTGGAACGCGCTGCGGAAGCCCGTTCGTGTGATCAAACGCCGCATGCGGCCCGATGCGGCGGCGGAGGACCGGGCCCTGACAGGCACTTCGGGCTAGCAGTCGGCCAGGACGGCGTCGAGCGACTCGCGGACGTCGATCAGGGCGTCGAGGCCGGTGACCGAAAGCGTGCCGCGAATCTGGGAATTGGCGCCGATCAGGAACGCACGGCGGCCGGCAACCTTGAAACCTTTGAAGAGGTTGACGAGCACGCCAAGTGCCACGCTGGGAGCGAACTTCACGCTGAACAGATCGATGACGACGGGCAACCGAGGCTGCTCGATGGCGGCGCGCGAGACCTCGTCCTCGAGGGTCAATGCCGTCGCGCTATCGAGGCGCCTGGTCCGCACAACGGCAAGCAGCACGTCGTCGTGCCCTTCGATGGTGATGGTCTGATAGTCATTCATGGTCGCAGCCAAGGTAACATAAGCTGATCGGCAGTAAAGCAAAAAGGCCGTTGAATTCGTACGCGTGTCTTTGGTGGCACAATCTGGCCCGGCGGGGGTGGCACAGTCCGGCCGGAAGGGACAGGCCGTGAGCGAAGACACCCTGCCGGCATGCGCACTGCTCAATGTCAAAGAGCAATGGCACACGACACAACGGTCTACTGCGACGGCGAACCACGGCCTGGCGGCGCGGCGCTTCGCACGCTGCGCCAGACCGTGCCACCCACCCCACCATTCCTTGTTTCGGCACATTGCGGCCGATACACTCGCGACGCGGGTTGCGGATCCGAAGCCGGAGCCGCCGCCCTGGAACCGCTCGACAGCCTGACTTCCGCGGCAGCGCGAACAGAAGAGACGTGACAGATCATGGCACCAGAAGACCTTCGGGTGAGAATCTTCAACGACCCGCTGTACGGTGAAAACGGCGTGGTGATTTCATTCGCGTCGGGACATCCTTGCTGGATCATCGACCCAGGCCCGCCGCCCCAGGCGGAGGAGATGATCCGGTACATCACCGACGAGTCGCTGGGGCCGGCGGCGATCCTGCTGACGCACGCGCACGGCGATCACATCGCCGGCATCAACGAGCTGCGCGAGCCGCTGCCCGATGTGCCGCTCTATTTGGCGCGCGAGGAGTGGAAGATGCTGGTCGACCCGATGGAGAACCTGTCGGCCCGCTTCGGCTTCGGATTCAGCGCCCGCGACGACCATTTGAACGATCTGCCGCCCGGGCTGGAGCTGGAGCTCGACGGGAGCAAATGGATCGCCCTCGACACGTCAGGCCACTCGCCGGGCGGGCGGAGCATTTACTCGGCCGAGCTTCGGCTGGCGTTCGTGGGGGATGCCGTGTTCGCCGGCGGCATCGGGCGCGTCGATTTTCCGCACAGCAGCGAGCGCCGGCTGCTCACCAACATCCGCGACCACATCCTGACGCTGCCGGAGGACACGCGGCTTATCCCGGGGCACGGTCCGGCCACGACCGTGGGCACCGAGCGGGCGACGAATCCGTTCCTGCAGAATCTTTGATCTCCGCCTGGACCTCGGGCGCGACGCGCTATCGCCGGACGGCTTTGGCCTTTCGCTTGGTCTTGGCGGCCTTGGGACGGCTGCTCTTTGCGGACCGGCGTGCAGTAGCGGCACCGCCGATGAGCTTGTCGGGGTTCAGGGGCACGAGGTCCTGGGGAACAAACCGGCCGTCCCTGCGGATGAGCTGGTTGTCGAACCAGATTTCGCCGCCGCCGTTGGCCGGGTCCTGGCGGCAGACCATGTCCCAGTGAATCTGCGAGCGGTTGCCGTTGTCCGCCTCGTCCTCGTAGGCCGCACCGGGCGTAAGGTGGAATGACCCGGAGATTTTCTCGTCGAAGAGGATGTCGAGCATCGGCCGCGTCACGTAGGGATTGAAGCCGATGGCGAACTCGCCCGTGTAGCGCGCTCCCTTGTCGGAATCGAGCACCTTGTTGAGGTGATCGGTGTTCGAGCTCGTGGCCTTGACGACCTTGCCGTTCTTGAACTCGAGGCGGACGTCGTTGTGGATGACGCCCTGGTAGATCGTCGGCGTGTTGAACTGGACGACGCCGTTGATCGAGTCGCGCACCGGGGCGGAGAAGACCTCGCCGTCGGGAATGTTGAGCTTGCCGTCGCAGGCCACGGCGGGAATGCCCTTGATCGAGAATTGCAGGTCGGTGCCGCGGCCTACGATCTTCACGCGATCGGCCTTGGCCATGCGATTGCGCAGCGGCTGCATCGCCTTGGCCATCTTGCGATAGTCCATTGTGCACACGTTGAAGAAGAAGTCCTCGAACGCCGCGGTGCTCATGCCGGCCGACTGGGCCATCGAGTACGACGGGTATCGCAGCACGACCCACCGCGTTTTGCGGACCCGGATGTCGCCGTGCACAGGCTTCCACCAGATGCGCTGATAGGCTTTCATACGGTCATCGGGCACGTCGGACAGTTCGGTGACGTTGAGCGCCCCGCGCAGGCCGATGTAGGCCGCCACTTTCTTCATGCGCAGCGCCTCCGTCTCGGCAGTCAGCTTCAACTGCTCGTCGCTGCCGTGCGTCAGGAGTGAGCGCATCACCTCGTTGCTCTTGATGGTCACGAGCGGATGACCGCCGGCCTGCCGCGCAACGCGCACGAGCTCGCACGTCATCTGATCGGGGACATCGATCGCCTCGATCAGGATCTTCTCGCCCTTCCGCAAGGCCGTGGAGTAATTGATGAGAACATCCGCCAACTGCGTCATTCGTGGGTCAATCATGTCAGCTCCTCGAGATTCGTATATCGGTGCCGGGGCCGGCCCACCCGGTACGTCGCGCCAAGGGGGAAGGATAGCATAAAGCGCGCGAGGCGACAGCCTTTCACGGGTTGACCAGCGCCTGGGTGTACGCTTCCCGGACCATCGTCTCCGGAGAATCGATGCCGGCCAGGCGACACAACACGGCTGCGATACCGGCCGGGCTGACCGGCGCCGTGTACCGCCCGGGTCGGATGCCGGACCCCATGAGGAACACGGGCACGCGCTGGTCGTAGTCATAAGCCGCGCCGTGACCCGCCCGATTGCCGCCGGACTTGTACCAGTATCGCTGCCAGTGAATGTAGACGTGGCCGCTCCGACCGGGGTAGGAGCTGTTGCGCACATACCGGGCAAGATCGTTCCCCCTCCCCGGCGCAAGGGCGAGGATGTCCTTGGCCGCAAAGGCCTTGGCGATGCCTTCGTGCGACATGAGCGCGTCGGCGGCCAGCCGGGATGCATCATCCACGCTGATTCCGGCTGCTTGGAGCTTGTCGCCGTTGAGCCAGAGCCACGGAAGCATCACGTCGCGGACGAAAGGGCCCTCGACGCGGCTCGGCACGCGAGCCCGGAGGGCAGCTTCGACGAACGACTCAACCTCCTTGCTCTTGAGCCGCCCGCCGCCCAGACCGAGCGCCTCTGTATATTCCGGGATCGGGGCCACTCCGTGGTCGGAGGTCAGCGCGACCACGCATCGGCGCAGTCCCACTTCAGCGTCCAGCCACGTGAAGAAGGCCTCCAGTTGCCGGTCAGTGCGCAGCGTGCAGTCGAGAACCTCGTCGCTCTCCGGCCCGAAGAAGTGGCCGACCACATCGTTGCTCGACAGACTGATGGTAAGCAGATCCGGCGTATCGTCCGCGCCGAGCGATTCGGCTTTGATGACGCGGCGGGCGGCCTCGAACACGAGTTGGTTGCCGAATGGCGACGCGAACAGATCGGCGTAGTACGCCTTGTCTGGCCGGGACGAGCGGTCCCCGATCTCCTTCGGAAACGTGTTCGCGTGATAACGGCGGTAGGCTTCCGGGTCGAGCCGGCCGCTGACGGGCTGCGCGCGGTAGGCCTCGGGCGGCAGCAGGCGATCCCACTTGGTGTGGAAGAAGGTGTCGACGTACTTGTCGTCGTTCAACTTCTGCGCCCACGCCGGCAGCGCCAGGCCGTAATACGAGCTGCTGACGAACCGTCCGCTTGACGAGGCCCACCAGATTGCGCCGTCGGCTCCGCGTCCTGCCGGAAGGATGGCCGCCCGGTCTTTCAGCGAGATGCCCCACACGTGAGCTTGTCCATGCGTCGCGGTTTTCAACGCTTCGCCAATGGTCGGCGCGCAAAGCAACCGCGGGGATCGGCCGTGGTGATCATCTGCCTCGTCCAGGCCGACGATCCGCTCGCGATCGTCGCCGCAGCAGTATTGCGCCCGGTTGCCGTGCTCGATGTCGATCCAGTCGTTGCCCACGATACCGTGCACGGACGGTGTCGTGCCGGCGCCGATGGATGCGTGGCCGGGGCCGGTGGCCGTGACGCCGTAGGGCATGACGGCGTTCGTGAAGTACGCGCCGTCGCGTGCCAGGCGGTCGAAGCCGCCCTTGAGCAGTCCGCCGCCCAGTGCGTCGAGATAATCCGCCCGGAACTGATCAACGACAATGAGGACAACGAGCCTCGGCTTGGTCGGCTCGGCCGCCTCGACATATCGCGCGCTGCAAAGAACCAGCAATACGACTGACAGCAGGTGACGCATGGTCGTCTTTCGTTTTTAAGCCGGCTGTGCTCCGGCGGTTGGAATCCGGTTGGGCATGGAGACTGCATCCCCCCGAGGCGGCGTCGGTTTGCCCGCCGGCGAACCGTTCTTCACGCGATCGGCGTGGGCGACATCTGGAGTTCGCGACTTATAGGACGAGCGGCATCGTCGCACAAGGTTGTCCGCCTTAAGATCGTGCAAAGGTTACGCAGTTTCGCGCGGGTGGCCAGGCCGTCGACGGGCAGAAGTCTCGCGAATTCGCCCGTCGCGACAGCATTATTAGCCTTCGCACGTGCGTAACCCATTGACATAGGGGGGCCAAACCGCTAATCTGGTAGTGCGCCGGGTGAGGAGACAGAGGAGAGAGACGGCGCGTGCGCCAGGACGGGGGAGAAGAGGGAAGGTTCACGTCTTTTCGAGAAACCCCGCCTTGAGTCTGTGCGCGTATCGAAGCCGACCCGACGGTCTATTGGCCGTCTGATGCAGCCGCGTGTAGGGACGCCGGTGCCGGTCGAGAAGGAGGAGCGACCGGAGGGGCGTTGTGGCCGCATCGTACGGCAAGGCAGGGAGAGAGAGGAAGCTTGAACGAGCGCCACGCGGCGGCAGCCTCCCGGCTGCTGCTGATACACCCTGATCCCATTTGGCGAGATCGCCTCGCTGCGGTGGCGAAGCGACTGGAGTTCACCGTCGTCGGTGCGTCTGATCTGCGCGGCGGGATTCATGAACTCCGCCAGCGCGGGGCGTTCGGCGTCGTCGTCGTGAGCACGGCCGCGGTCGGTTTCGCAGAGGACGGCCACAGCGCCGAGGCGTTCACGGTTTTGCGACCGCTCATCCGCTGCGCCGGCCAGGCCCAGTTCGTCATTCTCGCCCACCAGCCCTTGAGCATGGAAGCATGCTCGGAGATCATCCGCCTGGGAGTCGCCGGTATTCTCGATGCCGCGGACGAGAAACTCGATGAGGCGGCGCTGGTCCATCGCCTGGGACATGCCCGCGAGCGGTTCCGCAGCGCCCGGACGGAAGGAATCGAGCTGAACGGACTGCACTCCGTGGCCGGCGACTCGCTGGTCTGGCGGAGCCGGGCCATGGACGAGGTGATCGCCAGAGCGGCGAGGGCGGCCCAGGTCTCGGACGTGCCCGTCCTGATCTTCGGCGAGTCGGGCACCGGCAAGCAGCTTCTCGCCGAACTGATCCACCAGCTCGATCCCAAGAGGTCGCACCAGCGTCTGCTGAGCGTCAATTGCTCGGCGATCAGCGGAACGCTGGCGGAGAGCATGCTGTTCGGTCACGTAAAGGGGGCGTTCACCGGGGCGTTGGGACCGCGGAAGGGGATCTTCCGCGCCGCCGACGGGGGCACGGTTCTGCTCGACGAAATCGGTGAGATGGACCTCGCCCTGCAACCGAAGCTGCTTCGCGTGCTTCAACAGGGCGTGGTGATGCCAGTCGGCTCGGATGACGAGATCCCGATTGATGTGCGGGTCATTGCGGCGACGAACCGCCGGCTGGCCGCCAATGTCGAGGAATCGAAATTCCGGCTCGATCTTTACCAGCGATTGAACGTCATCGGCCTCGAGATTCCCCCGCTTCGCGAGCGGCCGGAAGACATACCGGTGCTCATCCGGTTCTTCCTGCGCCGATACGCGGACTACTACGAGCGACCGATCGACACCGTGGAACCGCAGGTCTACGAGTATCTCGCAGGATGCACGCTGCAAGGGAACGTGCGGGAGCTCGAGAACGTCGTTCGCCAGACGCTGGCGTTCAAGACATCCGGCACAACGCTGACGCTGGATGACGTTCCGCCCGCGCTGGTGCGGGGCCAGCGAAGGAACGGCACGGACAGCCGGATGATCCTCACCGAGCTCGCCCACGCCGCCTGCCGCCTGGTGGACACGGGGGCGATGACGCTGCCGCAACTCATGAGTATGTGCGAGAAGATGGTGCTGCGGAACACGCTGGCGAACTCGCAGGCCACGAGTTCGGACGTGGCCAGGCAACTCGGCCTTTCGCGGCGAACGCTGTACAACAAGATCCGGAAATATCGCCTTCCCGCTCCGCGGAGCATTTCGACCGAAGAGGACTCCTCACAAAGCAGGCCGTAAGTGGGCGCGACGCTTCGAGGCTGCATGTCGCTGCATTCCGCCTCCGTGGATGGCGCGCGGTTGCTGTGATCATGACTGAGGTAAAGACTCCGTGCGTGCACAAACGTGCACGAATCGGCGCCAGGCTTGCACGCCTGTTGCGCATCGGGGCAATTCCGACACATGAGACGTCCGACCCCCTTACGAATGCGGCAGTCCGCTTCTTATCGCCCGCCCCACCAACTCAACCCGCTTTGCCGTTTTTTTCACAGCCGCCACGGTCGAAATCTGTGCCAAAACGTGCGCAAACGCGTTACTAATTCTTTTCGATCGGATGGCGGCGAGGCGGTGGGCGAAACGCTGTTTCGAGGGGGCGACAGTGGTATTCACGTGATTTCGGCCGGGTGCGCCGGTCGTGGCACGAGATTTGCTGCCAATGCTGTTGAGGAGATAGCCGTGAGGTGCAAAGCATGAGCAGGGCAATTCGAGCAGGCAGCGTCGCGTCGTTCCAACTGAGCGACGTGGAGTGCCCGGATGCCTCGCAGGCCCTCCGGCAGATCGGCCCCGAGTTGAAAGTCACTGGGCAGGTGATCTATCTCAGTGACAGCGGCGAACGGCGCGAACACTTCGCCGTTGTCGACGTTCACGGGATTCACACCCCGCTGATCGTCCGGGTCGATCGGCTTCGGCTGGCACTTGCCGAGCCGCAGCAGGACGACGCGCGGCGGCGCGCATCGCTCGGAGAGAGGAGCAGGCACACCGCAGACGATTCAACCCTCCGATCGATCAAGCCGTGCATGACGGAACCGGAAAGTCGCGCGTGACGAAGATCGCGCGCGCGGTTTCGGTGGAGTAGCGAAACAAACAGCGAAGACCCCTGCGGCCGACGGCGTCGCCGAGGCGAGTGCGGTTGGCGCAGGAGTGCATAGTGCTCTCTCTCTCCCTCCCAGGCCTGGGGTGCTCGCCCTGAGCATCCCTCGCCTGGGAACTTTTTTGCGCGCTCGTGGGGGCGGGCCGGGGCCGGTTGCTGATCCGGGCTACGGCCGCTACAATCATTTCAAGCATTTCTGAAAGGACATCAGCGATGGCGGCGCAAACGCTCGAGCAAGCGCGGAACCTCTTCGTCCGGCGTTGGGGGGAGATGGGCGCGACGTGGGGCATCAGCCGAACGATGGCCGAGGTGCACGCCGTCCTGTTCATCACGGGCAAACCGCTGTGCACCGATGACATTATGCAGCTTTTGCAGGTCTCGCGCGGCAACGCCAGCATGAACCTGCGCCAACTCGTCAATTGGGGGCTGATTCGCCGGACGCACCGCCGGGGGGATCGCAAGGATTACTTCGTATCCGACTTCGATGCCTGGCAGATGTTCGAGACGATCACGCGCGAACGGCGCCGGCGAGAGGTCGAGCCGATCATCGAGACGATTGAGCGCTGCCGCGGGGATATCGCCGCCTACCTGGCCAGCCTGGAACGGAATGGCAACGGCGCCGCCGCCCGCGCCGCGAGGGATGGTCAACCGAAGAAACGGCGTACAGGATCGACGCGGGCGTTGTTCGCCGGTCCGTACGACGCCGACGTGTTCGACGACGGACCGGGCGGCGCCGATCCGCGGGACGAGGCGCGCCGCTTCGACGACAAGCTGCGCGACATGCTCGAGTTCGTCATGACGATGAACAAGCTGCTGAATCTGATCCTCGCCGCCGGGCCAGGCGAAGTGAAGCGCCTGACGCGCCTGCTGACCGATCCGCCGTCAGCCGATCTGGAATCGTCGCCGCGACCGGGGAGGCGGCGTGCAGGATCTGCCAGCAAGCGGCCATAGCCGCATGGCAGCCGCATGCACGAGGCATCAATTCGGGCTCAGTTTTCCGCCTTTGAAGCAGCGCAGGCGAATTCTACATTGTACTTGCCACGGGCCGCTTCCGAGCGCGTCGCCGCATTCCAAGGTCCCAATAACGAACCTGCGGGCCGTGGAGGCGTTTTCTTGATTTGCAGGAGGGTTCGATGGAGGTACGGCTCCGCCAACTCCGTGCGCCGATTATCGGCCTGGTCGTCTCGTGGCTTATCTGTTCCGCCACTTTGCCGATCGGCTGCAGAACGACAATGTCGAATGATCTCGATGGGGTCAGCAACGCGGATGGCGACCAGACGGCCGACGACGGCTCGCAGGTTGCGGACGGTAACCCGATCGTACCGAGTGATGTCGATGCACCGCCCGACGGTCAGGGGGCGGCCAATCAACCGCCCGTCGCGGATGCCGGAGACGACATACACGTCCGTGCTGGAGAAAACGTGGTCCTCGATGGCAGCGATAGCTACGACCCCGACGGGGACGCGCTGACGTACGACTGGCAACAGAGCGGCGGCGGTTCAGCCGTGACACTTGAAGACGCGGATTCGGCGAGGGCGACCTTCGTGGCGCCGCAGGCTGACTCGGACGTGACGCTCACTTTTTCGCTGACCGTAGGAGACGGCGAGGCATCGAACGCCGACGAGGTCGCCATTCTAGTCTCGGCCCAACTTGCCCCCGCAGGCGTGCTTCCCACCTTGTCGATCAACGCATCGCCGACGAACGGCCTCGCTCCACTGGCTGTCAACTTCGCCGCGGTCTTTGATCGCGATCCACCTGACGGCGCCGTCGTCGAGTGGGATTTCGGCGACTCGGTCGGTACCGGCGGTCTTGCCGTGTCACACGTCTACGAGGCGCCCGGCCAGTATGAAGCGACGGCCTGCATCCGCCTGCCGGAAGAGCCTCTCGTCGCTCCGATCTGCGCGTTCAAGTCGATCGTCGTCGGAAGTGCTCCGGTGACGGGCGGCGGAGGCGGTGGGCCGGTTCCGGGTGAAAACCAACCGCCGGTCGCGGTGGCGGACGTGGACGATGCCGCGCCCGTCGAGGGCAGCCTGGTCACGCTGATCGGCAACGGCTCATACGATCCGGACAACGGACCCGATGCGCTGACGTATGCGTGGACGCAGACCGGCGGCACGGGTGTCACGGCCGACCCGCTTTTCGATGCGTCGGCCGCGAACCCGCATTTTACCGCGCCGACCTACACCGGCGTTGCATCGTCCGATCAACTCGTCTTTGAGTTGACCGTTTCCGACGGCCAGGACTCTTCCGCAGGCGCCGCCGTCAGCGTGACGGTCCGGCCGCCGGACTCTTGTTCCGTCGATTCTGATGGCGACGGTTCGCCGGATTGCCTCGACGAGTGCCCGAATGACGCGAACAAGACGGAAGCCGGCGTGTGCGGGTGCGGCGAACCGGATGCGGACACGAACGGCAACGGCATCATCGATTGCGTGGAGGTGCCGCCCTACCTGCGGACCGCGGAGATGCCGGACAGTTGGCTTGTCCTGTACAACGCCAACAGTTCGGACAGTGTTCAGTGGAAGACCTGGTATCTGGGCCAATGGGACATTCCCGAGGACAACGCGCTCGCCCTCGACGTCGATCCGAGCGCAGAGCGGATTCAGCGGGATGTCTTCGAAGATGACATCTACTTCGCGGTTTATGACTATCTGACGAACAACCCACCGGTGGCTTCGCGGGTGATGGGCATTATTGTCGGCTACCGCGTTCCGGGCAGCTTTTACGTCGACGACAATACACCCGCTCAGAATGGAGGGGGAGGCTGGTCGGTTTCCAACAAGCTTGCGCTTCTGAGCCCCGGGGACGTCGGATGGTACAAAAAGGAATGCCCGCACTGGTTCGTGCCGACGTTCGGACCGGGCGACGCTCGCGTGACCAAGGCGACGCTCGCCGCGAATTACTACCTAACGGCACGCATCGATGCCCCCACGCTGGCCGACGCCGAGGAACTCACAACGCGCGCCCGCGCCATCACGAGCGGCGCGATCCCGATGACGGGCGACGACTGGCTCTACTACGATTATGACGATCCAGGTTCTCCCGGTGGCGATCAATGGGACATCCTACGCTTGACCATCAATGACTGGATCACGAGCGGTCCGCCCGAGCTGTACCCCTGGCTGGTGTTCGAGTCCGACGGAGCAGCCGCGGATCCGATCCCGCACTGCGCCTTGATGTTCAGTTACTACCGGCTGACCGGCTGGCAGGACGCCGACTGGAGCGGCGCACCGACCGGACCGCGTATCCTTGGGTTCGCGCTCAACAGCTTCGGCGCCACCACCGTGCGCAGCACGACTGATCTGGGCGGGCGGTTTGTGCCGAACGCGCTGGTCAACGGGCACTTCGCTGCGGCGATCGGCGCAACCGCCGAGCCTTACGTGCTGACCGCTCCCTATCCCGGCACGATCGTGTGGTGCCTGTCCGAGGGTCGCACGCTCGGCGAGGCGTTCTTCCATTCCAACCGCTATACGGGCTGGATGTGGGAGGTGGTCGCTGATCCCCTTCTTCGCGTGCCCACCTGGCCTAAGCCCTGATACGAAGCGCGGCTGAAGCTCAAGATGGCGTTTCGCGTCCGCGATCAACGTACATTCGGGGATCGTCCCGGGCACTCGCCGTGGCGATTCGCCAGAGGTGGGTTGCCCTCGATCTGCAGAGGACCGGCGGTTGGCGCAAGCCATTGTTCCACTCTGTAGTTGGTGCTTCTCTGTTTGTTGTGCGCGAGTCTGGTCGGCCCGGCTCCTCCAGGGATGACACCCTTCGGCTCGGGCAACCGGCGGGCACCGGCCAGGAGAGGGCGCGTCGCCACCCCTGGCTAACTTCTTTCACCACCATCACTTGCGCGCGGAGGCCGATCTGCCGACGCCCAAACATACCATGCTGAGGTTTCATAGACGAGGGTACCGATAAAAGACTTGGTTGGGTCTCCGGAAATATGTAGAATGAGCCTGCTCCCGCGACGAGGCTCCCAATAAACCGATTCGAATCCGACATCGCGATAACACGGGACGGGCAGCGAGCCGTCTTGCGTGGCGGCGGAGACTTCAGCGAGCCGGCGTGCGCGGCCGACCTGCGCTCCCCGGCAACGGGGACAACGGCAGGGAGGACGAGGAGCAACGCACTGTCCAGTTTGCAGCACAGCTCCTGAGGAAGATCACGCCGGATTTTTATGGTTCCCGTTTGCACGGACGCTGCTCCGGCAGAGGGGCATGCGCATCGGTTGGGCACTCATCGTTATCGCGTCACGCAACGGCGGAGCATCACGAACTGACATTGCATTGGAGGGTCACATCGTGAAAGGAATCAGGACATCCCGAATCGGAAGCTTGGCGATTGCCATGATCGTGCTCGTCTGCGGGCCGGGCGCCCTTGCATCCGAGAACGGTACAACGTTCAGGCGGACAGATCAGAAGGTGACCACACCGGCTACCGTGTGGCACAACGGGCGGAAACTGCCGCTGGTCCAGCGAACGGCCGTGGATGAGCGGGCTGCACAGGCCGTAGAGATCAATATCGATCGCCCGCTCCGGCCGAACGCCGGACAAGCCAAGTCGAGCGGGCTCCGAGCGCCGCTCGATGCCACCTACACGTTCTACGAGCAGCCGTATTCCGGTTTCTATGATTCGAGCGGCCAGTCCTGGGGAACCTGGTATGACCTGGTTCTGCCGTCGGGCGGTGTCTCTGTCGTG
This sequence comes from Phycisphaerae bacterium, assembly GCA_040235375.1. Classification (GTDB taxonomy): domain Bacteria; phylum Planctomycetota; class Phycisphaerae; order UBA1845; family UBA1845; genus JBECKQ01. The sequence continues at coordinate 14,266 of JBECKQ010000223.1, forward strand.
ACCGAGATTTACCTTTCCGGAATAGTGAACGCGCAGCCTGAGGGCACCGGTGCGACTTACGATCCGGCCATCGCCCTCGTCGAGATGTACGAGGGCTATGACGAGAACGTGGCCTCGACCACTCCGGTCCACAGCGAGTGGCTTGGTGGCTTGGCATGCAGCTTCGGGTCAATGGCACCGCAAGCGCAAAGCGGATCGGGCTACTTCCAGGCCGAGCCCGGTACATACTTTTTCACCACTGGTAACCTGGACGCCGGTCCTGGCGGTCTGCCGAGGAAGTTCATCAGCCTGCAGACCGGCACGATCGAAAACCAGGGCGGTTTCGATCGCTTCGTCTCCTTCGCCGGACAGAGTGGCACGCTGGGTTACACCTTCACCTACGGTCCCGATCCTGTCGTCGGCGACACGCGAGACAGCTTCTGCATGGACGGCTGGGGCCTCGGCATCGCCGGTGACCGGATATACGAACGGCGTGATTGTTTTATCTGGTACGGCCAGGCTTCGCGGCTGGGATTGGGACTGTACGGCGAACTCGCCGTGGACTGCAACTGCGATCTCTTCGCCGACGGTGACCAGGTCGCCTGCGGCGACGAGCTCGGAGTGCCGGCCTGCGAGTCCGGCAGTTGCGGCTGGGGGGCCGACTGCGTAACGACGGACGGCTTGTTCTGCGACCCGCTCGACATCGGCTACGTGGTCGACGCGGCGTGCGACGCCGACCCCGACAACGGGATCCCGGACACCTGCGACCTTTACGACTGCAACTCGAACGGCGTCCCCGACGGCAACGAAATCGCCGCCGGCAGCTCACTGGATTGCGATGCCAACAACATTCCCGACGAGTGCCAGATCGACAAGGACAGCACCGCTCCGGGTGGGCCGTTCTATTGCGATCCCACCCTCGTTGTCGGCTGCGTCCCCATCTGCGATCCGGACTGCAACAACAACGGCAAAATCGACATCTGCGACACAGCGGACAACCCCGGTGATCCGTTCTACGCCGACTGCAACGGCAACTGGACACTGGATGGCTGCGAAATCGCCTCCGGAGCGCAGCCCGATTGCGACGAGAACGGCGTCCTCGACCGATGCGAGCGGCCGTTCGTGTTCGACTGCGACAAGAACGGGTCCGAAGACTTCTGCGACATCTACGCCGGGCTGGCGAACGACTACGATGGCAACGGCATACCCGACTCGTGCCCCGGCGCAGTCTGCAACTCCCGGTGGGACGGCTTCGAGCCGGCGGAATACATCGCGAACATGCTCGTCGACGGCTTCGACAGCGACGGCGATGGAAACACCTGGACCCAGGTCGGCGACACGGGTGCTTGGCGCCCCGTGAGTTGCTTCGGCGGAACGAAGTCATTCAAACAGATCAATCGACTCTCCCAGTTCACCAACAGCGAGTTCTTCGTGTCTGCCGGCGGCACGGACCCGCCCGCCCCGGTTCCGGGGATGAGCGTTCAATTCGATTTCAAGTACGATGGCGCGCTCAACTCCGACCGTGACCAGAACTTTTATCTGATCGACGACAACGGCGACAAGACCGCCATGGTTCTCCGCTTCTCGACGACGGTCACGGACTCAGGCACAAACGCCCCGGGCAATCCGGCCGACGACGCCACGCCCGGATGGCTGTGGGTGCTCGACGCGGGCGCGAACAACGGTGACGGCGCCTGGCTCGACGTCGTCGGCCCCTTCTCAGCCGCTACGCAATGCTGGACCGCGACTGCCGGTCTCGACGCTGCCGCGCAACACATGTCGCTGTGCGTGGACACGCACGGCGATGCCGGGTTTGCCAGCCCGGTATGCCTCACCAACCTGCCCGTCGTCGAGGGCCCAACAGGCCGTATGGACTGGTTCCAGCACGGCTCGTCCACCGCGACAGGAACCGGCTCGGGCGCACTGGCGGCTGGTGTCCGATTGGATAACTTCTACGTCTGCGAAACCGGCGCTCCGCTCGATTGCAGCCAGTACCTGCGGCCCGACGGCTCACCGGACACCGATTGCGACGGCAACCTGATCTGCGACTCGTTCGAGCTGGAAGGCCACGACACCAACAACAACGGCGTACTCGACTACTGCGAAGGTTTCTGCAACGACTGCAACAACAACTGGATTCCCGATGAGTACGATATCGCCCAGGGCAGCGTTGCGGACGTCAACGGCAATGACATCCCCGATGTCTGCGAGCAGCTCGACCACTCGACCAGCTTCGAGGTCGCCGAAGGATTCACGCCGGGCGAGCTTGACGCTGGCGAGGGCATGGACGGCTGGGTCAACCGCATTCGCGGGCTCGTCACCATCGAGAATACGAGCGTGGGCGGCTTCCCCACCGACGGTACACAGTGGCTCCGCATCCGCGAGGACCCGAACGCTCTGGGCTTCACAATGGTCTTCAGTCCGCGACTCGACGCGGCCGGCGATGGCGACATCGAGCGCTGGAGTTGGGACCAGCTCATCACGGCCAACGGTTTCGGCTCGATCTGGGTCGAGATCGGCGATCTGTGCGAAGACTTCGCCGGCAGCGTCACCGGCGATGGCAAGTTCATCTTCCTCGACCCGTTCATCGCCGGCTTCGAACTGCAGGGCGAGGTGGCCAACACCGGCTTCGAGTTCCGCGGCGACGGTAACATCTACGCTCCGGTGCAGCCCGGTACGGCCGAACTCCTGATGCTCGAGAACAACGCGCAGCACTACTACAACGGGACCACCGCGGGCGACATCGCCCCGGACTTCGGATCGCCGGTCCATGCCAACATCGACGTGGTCAACACGCGCGGCGCGGTTCGTG
>JBECKQ010000345.1:0-5857 GCA_040235375.1 Phycisphaerae bacterium
ACGACGCACTTCTGGTATTTTGGATGAATATCCGGTTTCATGGCTCACTTCCTGTCGTGCATCAGATGTCGAGCCCAGTATTATATATCCGGCATCATACGGTTCAAGCGGCACGACAGGCATTCCGCCGGAGCGGTTTGCGGCCAGGCAAGCGGATGCCGAGGGTGGAAACATGCCATCGAGCAGCGAGTGCGTCTATCGAGCAGAAAACGTCGAGGAGGCCGACATGGTCGTTGCCTGGCTGGCAGAACGGGGAATCGCCGCCCAGGTCAAGGACCGCTACGCGGCAGAGACGGTATTCGTCCAGCAGGCCGTGGCCCCGGCGGGCATCGAAGTAGTGGTCCTGAACGCAAACCAGGCGCACCCGGCCCGGCAACTGCTGATCGAGCACTTCGAGGAATCGCCGGCCGGTCGGCAGGCGGCCGACTCCTCCGGGCCCCCGGTCGAGGCGGTCTGCGAAGAGTGCGGCCGGACCGCGACGTTCACGTCCGACAAGCGCGGCCGGGTCGAGGACTGCCCGTACTGCGGCGCGTACAGCGACGTGCCGGAATAGACCGGTTCGGGTGGCACGGTCTGGCCCGAAGGGACAGGCCGTGATCGGTTTTCCGTCGGCCAGCGGCCTACCGGCCGAAGGCCTGTTGGAAATCGGCGAAGTCCGCCAGGTCGATGTCACCATCCCCGTCGGCATCGAACACGTCGAGACACATGGCCGCGCACTGGCCGTCTGCGGGCGCCGGGGGCGCGTTCATCCCGGCGAAGCACTCCACCAAGCCGGCGCAGTCGGCCGAGTCGACCTGGCCGTTGCCGTCGAAGTCGTAGAGCGAGAGCTGCTCGCACTCGTCGGGCTGAACGTTGTCGTTGCAGTCCTTGCTGGTGCCGGCGGCGATGTCGACTTCGTCGGAAACGTCGTTAGCGTTGCAGTCGCTCTTGCACATGCCGGCCGATTCGTCGCAAACCAGAAAATCGCCGCAGGGATCACCGGTGTGGTAACAGCCGATCTGCGCGTCGCACCATTCCAGGCCGTTGCAGTACACGCCGTCCTCCGGGCAGGCCTGGTTATCGGGAATGAACTCACACCCATGGTCGCCACAGACGTCGCCCGTGCACGGGATCCCGTCGTCGCAGTCGTTGTCGGTCAGGCAGTCGAGCGTGGTGAACGACCAGACCGGCCCCACCGTAGTGCCGGTGGCCCGGCTGGCCACGACGCGCCAGTAGTAGGTCTTGTTGATCTGCAGCGGCCCGGCCGTGCAATGCGGCTCGGAAACGTCATTGCAGACGCGGGCCGTCGGCGGATTGGTGGCACCCAGGTACACGTCGTACGTCGTAGCGCATCCGCCGCCGGTGCCATACCACGACAGTTCGGGGTTGATCGACTGCATCGTCGACTGATCACCCGGCGACGGCGCGGCCGGCTCCGGCGGAGCGGAGTAGACGGCGGCGCTGACGTTGACGTCATCGACGTAGAACCCGCTGTAATCGTTCAGGCCCGAGTCGCGCGTGCGGAATCGGAACCGCACCTGCATCACGTCGCCGGCGAGCGAGGAAACGTCGATCGGGTCTGTGCTGCGCCAACTGCCGCTAGGATCGAGCAGGAGGCCCGTATCGTTGCCCCCCACCTTTCGATAGGTCGCAAAGCCGTTGCTGGATACCTCGACCGAGGCCACGTCATACGGTGGGGAATCCTCGGTCTCGAGATAGTAGTTGAAGGTGAGCTCGACGGGCGCGACGGCGCAGCGGACGTCGATGGGCGGGGAAGTGACGACGCCTTCCGTGCGGCCGGCGTCGTAGTTGCATTCCGCATCAATGCCGTAATACAGGGACGCGTCCGAGCCGGACGCGCGACATGCCGTGGACCAATGCCACAGACCGTTGGCGTCGCCAATCCCATTGTTGATGACGTAGCCGCCCAATCCGTCCTCGAAGTCCTGGATGTGGATCGTCTGCTGGTCAACAGACACGCATGCCTGGGCCGCTTCGTCGCAGACTTCTCCGGCGCCGCACGGGTTCGAGGCCGCCATGCAGAAGCCGGAAATGCACTCCTCGGCACCGTTGCAGAACACGCCGTCGTCGCACTGATCGTGCGAGCCACACGGCCCGCAGTTGTCGAGATCCTCATCGCAAATGGCGCCGGACGGGCATGGACTCCCGCCGGAGATGCAGCCGAGCTCAGCGTCGCAGATCTCCGGGCCATTGCAGAATTCACCGTCGTCTGCGCACAGCTCGTCGTGCGCGGCGGCAATGCAGATCCCGGCCACACAGGCGTTCGACGTGCAGTCGATGCCGTCGTCGCAGTCCGCGTCGACGTCGCACTCCGTGGCGTTGAAGGACCAGACGGGGCCGTACACGGTTCCGGAGTTGTTCGACGCGACGACGCGCCAGTAGTAAGTCTGCTGGCCCGCCACGCTCACCCCGCAGCTTGTCACGTCGAGGTCGCTGCAAACGACGGCGCCCGGCGGATTGTTGGTGCCCAGGTATACGTCGTAGGTAGCCGGGCAGCCCCCGTCGTCGCTCTCCCATCTGAGCACCACGTCACTCGGTACACCGGCTGCGCCGCTTGCCGGGGTAGGGTTCACGGGCGCGGCGGGAGGTCCGATCAACGAGCCGCTGAGCGCGATGTTGTCCAGATAAAAGCCGCGGTATCCATTGATACCCGCGTCGCCGGTCCGGAATCGAAAGCGAATACGAACGATCTTTCCGAGCACCGACGTCAGGTCGATCGCGGGCGATTGCTGCCAACCGCGTTCGGACGATTCCTCGAGCAGACCCACTGCGTCGTCCGGGTCATTGGAGGCGAGCGGCGTGGAAGTCTGGAAGCCGTCGGTTGAAATCTCGACGACGGCGTAGTCGTACGACGGGTGATTCTCCGTTTCCAGCATGTAGTTGAAGCGGAGCACCGTGGGCGGTTCTGCGCAGGCCAGGTCGATAGGTGGGGAAACGACAACGCCCTCGGTGCGGCCGGCATCGTAATTACACTCGTCATCCAGGCCGTAATAGAGCATCGTAGAGAATGCGTCGCAGCCCTCGGTGAGATGCCAGAGGCCGTTGCCGTCGCCAAACGTATTGTCGATGGTGAACCCACCGAGACCGTCTTCGAGATTCTTCATGAACCAGGACTGGGTGTCGCAAGTGTACGACTGGTCACCTTCGTCGCAGAACTGCCCGGCAGGACAGGGGTAGGTGCCGACCGTGCAGGTGCCGGATTGGCATTGCTCCACGCCGTTGCACATCACCTCGTCGGCACAGGGGCTTCCGTCAGGCACCGCGACCTGCCGGCAGAACCCGGACTGACACGTGTCCGTCGTGCACACGTTGGCATCGTCGCACGAAGCATTGGCGGTACATTCCCGGGTTACAATCAAGGAAAACGGCTGCCCGCCGGATAAGGTCCCTTTGTGCGTCACTCGAATGACGTAATCTCCCTCGGCAGGCGAGTCGACGACAACCTGCTCGACATTGTCGACGCTGTTGTCGCCCTGGAACGCAGCTTGTGACGGGAAATCCTTGTCCAGCACCCATGGGTAATAGACGGTGCCCGTAGCGAGAGCCTCGATACGCAGATCCAGATCGTTAACCAGCGTCTTGTCCGCCGGGTCCAGGGAGGGCGCCGGAACCGTGCCGGGCGGATCCGTCCAGCAGATCGTGGCCCGCAACCGATCGTCGCCGGGCCCGACCTGTACGAGCTGCGTGAATGAGCCGCCGTTGGCCAGCACGTTCTCGCTGATGGTGTCCGGCACCTGGACGTCCCGCTCGATGGTGAGGGCGGCCTTGAGCGTGTTCATCAAGCCCCAGCCGAAGCGATAATCCGGCCCCGGGGCATCGCCCGCCTCGCTGGCCGTATGGAGCACCAGGCTTTTCAAGGTGGCGGCGCGCATGTCGGGTGCGCCGGAATGCGTGCGTCGCCATTGCTGAATCAGGATGCCGAGCGATCCGCTGACGCTGGGGGACGACATGGAGGTGCCGCTTAACGACTCGTAGGCCGTGTCGTTGGTATCGAAGGTTGAATAGAGCTGGATGCCGTTGGCGCTGATGTCCGGCTTGATGCGTCCGTCGTCCGCAGGTCCCCAGCACGAGAACGAGCTCATGGTCACGCTGCCCGGCGCCGTCCAGCCGCCTGGAATGTCCTGGACTGCTCCAACCGTGAGACCGTTTTTCGACACGCCGTTGTGAGCGATGGAATCGTATCCGTTGTTGCCATCGAGGCTGCGCGTCAGGGTACTCGGCTCGAAATACCCGGTATTCCAATTGGGAAAGTAGTGCTCTGTCCCGGGTGATGGCCCTTCGTTTCGATCGTTTCCGGCGGACTTCACGAACAGGTAATACGGATTCTGGTAGGCTATCTGGTCCCACTGCCGCGCGTCATCATCGTAGAAGCCGAATAAATAGTCCTCGTAAAGGTCGACACGAAAGTCGCCCCACCAGAACCAGTAAGGTCCCCACCCGTAGTCCGCGAAGATCCAGCCGCGTATCGTCCCATACGAGTGATTGGAGACGCGCAGCCCGGCGGCCGCCGCGGCCTGCATTTCCGTCGTGTCGCTGTTCCAGTCATAGCAGTCGAGCAGACCCTCGAACGACATGCCGTGGGCTGCCTGCTGCACGCCCTGCGCGATCATCGTGCCCGCCACGTGGGTCGAGTGGTAGTGGGTGTAGCTCGCCGAATCCCTCTGCACGGCGCGTCCGCCGAACTCCTGGTGGCTGGTGCGTACGCCACCCGCGTCCCAGATACCCAGCTTGACGCCCGCGCCGGAAAGATCGAGCGCCGCGGGATAGCCCGGCCAGCATTCGTCGGTACTGATCGTATCCGCCGAATTCAGGTTGTCCGTAATGTAGTAGACAGGCAAACCGTTGACGAGCTTCTGTAGCTCGAACGTGCGGCCTTGAAAGTCGCGGCGAATCACCCACCCTTTTTGACGGGCGACCTCGCGCGCCTCCGCGCCCGTCAACACCTTGTCCTGCGCAACCGCCGGCGCGGTGTTCACCACCGCGAGCAGGCAGGCCACAGCAAGCCCAAGGCGACGGAGATTCATGCCAGGACCGCTCGTTCCTGGTGTTCTTGAACTGCGCGTACTCCTGATCATCCCTTAACACTCCTTTGCTGCTGTCTGAATCGCCGCGAGCAGAGAGAATCGGGGTGGTCCAATCGCTCGGCCGGGCGGTCGGGGAGCTCTGGGTAGGCGTCGGACAGACCGCTGCAATCGTTTCCCCTCGAGGGCGAGTCTGCTTGATGTGACGGAACCAGAGGTGACAAGCCCTCCGGAACTACACGAGGTGCAGTATAAGGCAACGCGGCTCGGCAAGGCAAGAAGTTCTCGGCCGAAACTCTCGGGCCGCGCTCTGAAAAAACCTCTCGCCGACAAGGTTTTCGACCAGCGCGCCGTTCTCAGCAGCGGCCCAATAACGAGCCGGCCTGAACTTGCGTTGAATTCGATCCGCCGTCGGGTTACGATGGCCCCAGCGTGGATCGCAACGTCGCCGAGGAGCGGGGATGCGCGACCTGTACAACGCGCCCCGTGCGGTCGCGGCGTTGCAACTGATTCCAACCGGAGGGACAGACGGCCCGTGAGCCGCCGTACCACCTCGATCTCTGATTACCGGCCGATTCCGCGGGTCTGCTCCCGCGCATTTGAAACTCTGTACCGTCGAACTCTCGCCAAGGATACCGAACCATGAAACGCGCATCCGTCGCCTGCCTTTTTGCCGCCGCCGCGGCCGCGTGCTCCGTCGCTCAAGCGCAAATCTGCGATCCGCCGAACGCCTGCGTTTTCGTCGACGCCGACGCCACGGGGGCGAACAGCGGCACCGACTGGACGAACGCCTATACCGATCTTCAGTCGGCGCTAACCTACGCGGCCGGCAGCGG
>JBECKQ010000346.1:0-4313 GCA_040235375.1 Phycisphaerae bacterium
AGCCGGGCGTCGATCGGCACGACCTCGCGGCCGTCGTCGGCGCGCGAGAGCTCGAGCAGCAGCGGGTGGCGCGCGTTGGGCAGCTCGAGAACCTGGTCGTCGCGAATCTCCGGGCACACGCCGTCGCGCGACGTGCGGTAGCGCACCTTCGCCGCGATGAGGTCGAGCACGGCGATGGCATCCAGCGCTCTGATGATTTCCGCGCCGTTCTGATGCACCAGGAACGAGAGCTCGCCGAGTATCCGGCTGACTTCTTTACGCTCGTCGTCGCGAAGCGAGACAATCGCGTTATTGAGCTGCACGACTTCGGCCGGCTCGATGAACAGCGTCGCGCCCGTGTCGCTGCTGCGGTGCACGATCCCCTTGATCTCCGCGCGGTACTCGGTCTTGAGCGGGAGAACGCGGCGATCCTCGCGGATCGTCGGGTTCGGGTACTGGAGGGCGGAGACGATCCGCGGCTGCTTGAGCAATCGGGCGAAGACGTGGTCGATCTGCTGCCGAGCCTGCTCGATCGATCGGCGAATCTCGAGAAGTCGGGGGCTGGCGTCGTCTCGAACGCGCGAGCGCTCGTCGATGGCCCGGTCGATCTGTGCGGCCACCGGGCCGAAGTCGCCGATCCGCTCGGCAATCGCGTTAATCAGTGGCGTTGATTCCGTCAGCGACGCCGCCCAGCGATTGATGTTCGACGTAGCGGCCAGCGTCTCCGATACCCGCTTGAGCTCGTGTGAATCGAGACCGGCAGGCGTGCCGGCGTCGCGGACGTGGTGACGAATATCGGTCACGCCGCCAAGCGGTGGCAGGCCGTCCCCCTCGGCGGCGGCTTCCATCTGCTGGACCTGCTCGAACCACCGGCGAATGACTTCCGCTTTTCGCGCGGGCTCAATCCGCCGTGCCAGCGTCTTGCCCAGCGAGCAGGCGCAGCAGGATGCGATGCAACGTCGCACCTGGTCGAACTGCAGTTTGTCCAAAGTGTGTTGGTCCATCGGGCCGGAGCACGTGCCTACGGTCGCTTTAGGGCGGGCTTTTTTTGCGAGACTCGCCCATTACACGCCTGTATACTTACCATAAAGACATCTTGCGAAACAGGTGTTGCATGACCCAAAGACTGGCACGCGAAGGACGAAGCCAGAAACGACTGGCCTGCCTGCTGACCATCCTGCTTCTGGCAGCCGCCCCCGTAACGGGGATATCGGCCCCGCCCGGCCAGGACGATATTTACAGTCGGGTCGACCTCGAAAAACTCCAGCGCACCTTCGAACACATCGCCCATTCCGTTTCACCTTGCGTTGTGGCCGTCCGTACCTACCGCGAGGTTGCAGACCGCCGCGGCCAAACGGCCTACATGCCAAACAGCCAGGGCAGCGGGTTTGTTTATCGGTCTGACGGATACATCGTCACGAATCACCATGTTATAGACGGGGCAGACCGGATCGAAATCGTTTTGTCAAACGGGGATGACCACGTCGCCACAATCGTCCAATTCGACCCTCGTTCCGACCTCGCCATGCTGAAAATCGACGCCCGGAACCTGCACGTCGCGACCCTGGGCGATCTGTCCGAAGTTCAGCAGGGCAGTTGGGTGTTCACCGCCGGCAATCCCTTCGGACTCGCCAACGACGACGGCAACACGTCCGTCAGTTTCGGCACAGTCAGCGCGCTCGGCCGCATGCTCCCGTCGGACATCCCCGATGCGCGGGACAGCGACCGTTACTACGGCAACCTGATCCAAACGGACGCCAGCGTGAACCCCGGAAACAGCGGCGGACCGTTATTTGACCTCAAAGGCCACGTTATCGGCGTGGCCACGGCCATGTACTCCGCAAGCGGCGTGAATGAAGGCGTTGGTTTCGCCATTCCGCTGTCGGAGCGAACGCGCGGAATACTCGAATTGCTCGCCGATGGCAAGGTCGCCCATTACGGCTACCTCGGCGTGAACGTTTCCACCCCCTCTCGCGACGACGCCAAACGGGCCGGGATGCCGTCCGGGCATGGGGCCCGTATCGTCAGCCTGCCGGAATCGTCTTCCACCACGCCGGCCGCCGCGGCAGGCCTGAGGGACGGCGACGTGCTGGCCACGTTCGACGGCGTTCGTCTCGAAGGCGCCGACCACCTCATCCGCCTGGTGGGCGCCACGCCCGTCGACTCGGTCGTCGACGTGACCTACTACCGCGACGGCAGGCTGAACACGACGAAGATCCGTGTCGGCGAACGGCCGGAAACGATCGCTGCCCGGATTCGTGCCGGCGGCGAAGAAGAAATCAACTCTGTCAAGTCGATGACCTGGCGCGGCATTACGCTGGGTGAGCCGACGGAGGCGTTCCTCATCAGCAAGGGGCTCGGACGGCGCACGCCCGGTGTGTTCGTCATCGACCTTCCCGACGATTCTCTCGCGCACAAGCGCGGACTTCGCAAGCATGCGATGATAAGGCGTGTCAACGGCGAAAGAGTGCGCACGCTCGACGACTTCTCATCGGCTGTCGAGAGGGCCGGTAACGCGGTCCGCCTCGAGCTGCGCGACGGAACCATTATCGCCCTTCCCAACTGACAGCCAGCTTCCCTGGCCAGTTTTCAGTGTTGAGTTTTCAGCGGCCGCCACCGGGTAACCGTGTGCCACTGCTCTTGAGCAGTGCTCTGAATGGCACGGGCATCTTGCCCGTGAATCATGGGCACGATGCCCATGCCACATCGACCCGCCGCCTCATCTGACTTTCCACCGACGATCGTTTATCCTACCGTTTTCCGGGCATGGCTCCCGTGCAGCAGAATTGCGAAAACAATGCCCACAGAGGCGGTGAGGCCGCCGCAGGATGATTGCATGACATCGAACGAAATACGCAAGCAGTTTCTGGAGTTCTTCCGCGGCAAGGAGCACACGATTGTGCCGTCGTCGCCGGTGGTGCCCTTCGACGACCCGACGCTGATGTTCACCAACGCGGGGATGAACCAGTTCAAGGATGTGTTTTTGGGGACGGGCAGCCGGCCCTACTCGCGTGCGGCCGACACGCAGAAGTGCATCCGCGCGGGCGGCAAGCACAACGACCTCGACGACGTGGGGCAGGATACGTATCACCACACGTTCTTCGAGATGCTGGGCAACTGGTCGTTCGGCGATTACTTCAAGGCCGAGGCGATCGCGTGGGCCTGGGAGCTGCTGACCGGCGTCTGGGGCATCGAGAAGGACCGGCTGTATGCCACCTACTTCGAAGGCGACGCCGGCGACGGCCTGGCCGCCGACGACGAGGCCGCACGCCTCTGGCGAGAGAAGACGGACATCGATCCTTCCCACGTGCTGCCCGGCGGTAAGAAAGACAACTTCTGGGAGATGGGCGAGACGGGTCCGTGCGGGCCGTGCAGCGAAATCCACATCGACCTGACGCCGGACAAGTCCGGCGGCAAGCTGGTCAACGCGGGCGACCACCGGGTGATCGAAATCTGGAACCTCGTGTTCATTCAGTTCAACCGTGCAGCCGACGGCAAGCTATCGCCGCTGCCGGACAAGCACGTCGATACGGGGATGGGTTTCGAACGGCTCTGCGCCGTCCTGCAAGGCAAGAAGAGCAACTACGACACGGACGTCTGGACGCCAATCTTCGACGCCATCCGGAAACGAACAGGTGCACCAGCCTATACCGGGACATTGCCCTCTGCTTCGCCGGCGCCCCCGTCCGAGCCGCGCCCGTCAGGAAGCGGACTGACGCCGTCAACCTCCGCTGCGCCGGCGACCCCCCACGCCGCGCAGATCATGGTCGACGTGTCCTATCGCGTAATCGCCGATCACGCTCGCTGTCTGACGTTCGCGCTGACGGACGGCGCCATCCCCAGCAATGAAGGCCGTGGTTACGTATTGCGGCGAATTCTCCGCCGGGCGGTCCGCTACGGCCGGCAGTACCTCGACATGCACGAACCGTTTCTATGCGACATCGTCGAGCCGATCGTCCGCCACCTGGGCGATGCGTTCCCCGAGTTGCGAAGCGCGCACGGCGGCCGGAATGTGGAACACGTCGCCGACATCATTCGCGACGAGGAAGCATCATTCGGCCGGACGCTCGATCGCGGCATTCGTCTCTTCGCCGAGGCGGCCGAGCACGCGGCCACGCATCATCGTGGCCGGATCAGCGGCGAGGCCGCCTTCAAGCTGCACGACACCTACGGCTTCCCCATCGATCTGACCGAGCAGATGGCCGAAGAACGCGGATTGACCGTGAACATCGGCGAGTACGAACGCCTGATGGAAGAGGCCCGCGACCGGGCCCGGGCGGCGGGCGCTGAACTGCAGGGTTTCAACATGAACATCGTGGGCACGTTGCCGCCCA
>JBECKQ010000367.1:0-4542 GCA_040235375.1 Phycisphaerae bacterium
TTAATGCACCAAAAAAACACCCCGCCCCGACGGGGCGGAGGAGACGCGATATGCACGCAAACCGCCCGCGCCACTTATTGCAGAGAGACTATGATTGCTTCCGCCGCCCCTTCGGGGCGGACCGACAGTAAGGACCGCCTAGCACGGGTTCCGTGTCGGCGTGCTGCGCACTTGCCAACACTGCACCCGTGGCTACATTCCTGCGCCCCTTCGGGGCGGACAGCCCGGCCGCACTACCTTGGTAGTTTTCCGCAAGCGACGACCGTGCGGCCCCGCATCATGGCAGGTTGAAGAAGGCCCTCGCGTTCGCCGTCGTCTGATCGGCCAGTTCGTCGAAGGTCACGCCGCGTAGATCGGCGACGAAGCGAGCGGTGTGCGCCACGTGCGCCGGCTCGTTCGGGCGGACGTGCCGAATCGGCGCCGGCGACAGGTACGGCGAGTCGGTCTCCAGCATCAGGCGATCGGCCGGACAGGCGCGCACGATCTCGTGGAGATACTCCGACTTCTTGAACGTGACCACGCCGGTGAACGACGCCCGCCAGCCTTCTTCGACAATCACACGATGCTCATCCGCGCTGCCGGTAAAGCAGTGAAAGACGACGCGTTTGCCGGGGTAGCCGCGGCGCCGCAGCAGGCCCACCGTGTCATCGAACGCGTCGCGACAGTGGATCACGAGCGGCAGGTCCCTGCCCGCCGCCATCTCCAGTTGCCGCTCGAATACGCGAAGCTGCGTCGGCCGGTCGCTGAAGTCGTAGTAGTAATCGAGCCCGATCTCCCCCACCGCGACGACCTGGTTCTCTTTCCATAACGCCGCCACGCGCTCGAGGTCGCCCGGCCGCACCTTGTTCGCCTCGTGCGGATGCACGCCGGCCGTGCACGACAACGCGGAGCGGCTTCGCGCCAGTTCCAGGCATTTCGCCGAGTCGCTCGCGTCGGACGCGACCGTGATCACGTGCTCCACGCCGGCCGCGGCGGCGCGCTCGAGGACTTCATCGACGCGTTCGAACAAGTCTTCGTGCGTCAGGTGTGCATGCGTGTCGATGAGGCCCACGTTGCGCTCCGTTTCGCCTATCGCCGCCGGCCCGAAACGGGGCCGAAGGCGTCGATAAAGTACTCGATCTGCGGCTTGCCGCGTTCGGGAATTATGATCGACAGCACGTCGAAGCGGGCCGGCAGATACTGGGCGCTCGTCTGGGCGATGAACGTGCGGGCCGCGTGCGCGATCTGGCGTTGCTTGTGGAGATTGATCGAGTTTTCCGGGTCGGCCGCCTGGTCGCTGCGGCGCGTTTTGACCTCGACGAAGGCCAGCGTGTCGCCGTCGGCCGCGATAATGTCGATTTCGCCGCCCGGGCACGTGTAGTTGCGTTTGATGATGCGATAACCGAGCCGCTTGAGAAACTTGACGCCGACGCGCTCGCCATGGGGACCGAGCTTCATCGTGCTGCTCGCTTCAGGAGGTCTGGTGCGGGGTCAACGGGCCATGACGCGTTGACGTTGTATCCGCTCCCTTACGGTCGCGGCTCGGACAGCGTTGACGGCGTACGGAGCGTTGACGTTGTGTCCGCTCCCTTGCGGTCGCGCCTCGAACAGCGTTGACGGCGTACGGAGCGTTAACGTTGTATCCGCTCCCTTACGGTCGCGGCTCGGACGGGCCGTCGCCACTGGCATCGTGGCCGTGTTGAGTAACACGGCGTGGCACGCAAAAAGCGGCGCCGTTATACGCTGACGGGCTCCGCCTGACGGGCGCCGGCTTCCTTCGTGGGGGCGGGCTGGCTCGCCGCGGCGCTCTTCTTCGGCCGGCTCTGCCGCAACTCGCGGAGACGCCGCGCCTTACCCACACGACCGCGCAGATAGTAGAGCTTCGCCCGGCGGACCTTGCCGCGGCGTTTCACCTCGATCTTCTCGATCATCGGTGAGTGGACAACGAAAATCCGTTCGACGCCTTCGTTGTTCACGATACGCCGAACGGTCATTGTCTCCGTCAGGCCGCCGCCGCTGCAGGCGATGACCACGCCGTTGAACACCTGCGTCCGCGTGCGGTTGCCTTCGACGATCCGTTGGTGAACATCGATCGTATCACCGACACGAAACTGCGGACGCTCGCCCTTCTTGTACTTGTTCTCTACGTGTTCGATGATCTGCTGACTCATGATGTTCACTCCGCCTCATGCCCTCTCGCCGCTATATTTCAACCTCGACCGGCCGAGCCGAAATCGACCTGCCGCGTCATTCCACTTCTTCGCCGGTCCCATCCCGTTCAGGCGGTTTCAACAAGTCCGGCCGACGCTCCTTCGTACGCTCGACCGCCTGCCGACGGCGCCACTCGGCGACCTTCTGATGGTCCCCGGAAATCAGCACTTCCGGTACGACCATGCCGCGAAAATTCCGCGGCCGGGTGTATTGCGGATACTCCAGCAAGCCGCTCGCGAACGACTCGTCAACCGTCGACTGCTCGCAACCGACAGCTCCCGGCAGAAGCCGGACCACCGCGTCGATCAGCACCATCACGGCGGCCTCGCCACCGGACAGAACATAGTCGCCGATCGATATCTCCCGCGGACTGAGCCCCTCCCGAATCCGTTCGTCGAAACCTTCATAGTGCCCGCACAGCAATACGAGCCGCGGGCGCTTGGCAAACTCCTCGACGATTCGTTGCGTCAATCGCTCGCCCTGCGGCGTAAGCGCCACAAGGTACGGCGCCTCCTCAGCCTGTGCGGTTGAATGTTCGTACGCGTCGAAGATCGGACCGCACGCCATGACCATGCCCGGACCACCGCCGAAAGGCCGGTCATCCACGGTACGATGTCGATCGCGAGCGAAATCGCGGATGTTCGTCAGAACGATCTCGACCAGGCCGACCGACCTCGCCCTGCCGACGATGCTCGCGTCAATAAACTGCTCGAACACCTCCGGAAAAAGCGTCAGTACGTCGATCCGCATGAGCGCACGTCACGACCTCGCTCCCGTCGCGTTCTACTGAGCCGGCGCGGCTTTTGTTTTGACGCGCGTGGCGATTTTCTCGGGGATTACAACGCCGCTACGCTGCAGAAGCGCTCGAACGGTGTCCGACGGCTGGGCGCCCACGCTGAGCCAGTACGCAGCACGTTCCTTTTCGACGGTAAGCTCAGCCTCGGGCGACTTGGCCAGAGGATCATAAAGGCCAATTTCCTCGATGACGCGCCCATCCCGCTTGGCACGGGCATCGACGGCGGCCATCCGGTAGTACGGCCGATGACGTCTGCCCATACGCTTTAATCGCAACCTGACGGCCACTGCTAAACTCCTGTAGCACAACACGTTCCGCGGCCGTCCGGGCCGCGATTGGCGTAGACCCACCAGTATAGCTGTTTCAAATGCAACGACAACTCCATGCGAAAAAACGCCGCCTGCTGATCAGAAACCGCGATGCCAATGCGGCCTTAGAACCGCTTTCGTCAACCTAACCCTCTGTTTCGCAACGAGTTACATCTGCCCACTCCCTTCCGAGGAGGAGCAAGCGCGAGGGACATGGAATGGTCGCCGCCGCCCGCCGCTGAAAACTGAACACTGAAAACTGTCGGGCTGTTACAACCCGACGACGTTGTAGCCGGCGTCTACGAAGATGTTCTCGCCGGTGACGCCGCTGGACAGGTCGCTGAGCAGATAGACGGCCGTCTTGCCCACGTCCGCGCCGTCGATGTTGCGGTGCAGCGGCGCTTTTCGCTCGACGTGGTCGAACATCTCCTCGATGCCCCCGACCGCCATCGCCGACAGCGTCTTGACCGGCCCGGCGCTGATCGTGTTCACGCGAATGCCCTTCTCGCCCAGCTCGAACGCCAGGTATCGCGCATTCGCCTCCAAAGCCGCTTTGGCGACGCCCATGACGTTGTAACCCGGCACCACCTTCTCGGAGCCGTAATACGTCATGGCGATGATCGAGCCGCCCTTCGGCATGACGTCCACCGCGCGGCGGGCCATGGCCACCAGCGTATACGCGCTGATGTTCAGCGCCTCGAGAAACGTCGAACGCGGCGTCTCGGTGAAGCTGCCGATACGGAGATACGCGCGATCGGCAAAGGCGATCGAATGCACGATGAAGTCGATCGTGTCGAAATCACGCTTGGCGGCGGCGAAGACGGCGTCGAGATCCTCGTCCTTCGAGGCGTCGCATTCCATCAGCCAGGGGTCGCTCAGGCCGCCGGCCTCGAGCGTCTTCTGCACGCGGCGCTTCATCTTGTCGCCGGGGAGGTGGGTGAAGGCGCAGGTCGCGCCCTCCGCGATGGCATGGCTGGCGATGAACCAGGCGATGCTGCGGTCGTTGGCCACGCCGAAGACGAGCCCTTTCTTGCCGTCAAGCAGTCTCATTCGCTGTTGTCCTTCTCGGCTGCATGCACCGACCGCACATCCGATCCCGCGGATGTCGATCGCAGCCGGTCGTTGTGACGAGCGTGGCGTCCGTCGCCGGCCCTGAGCGGCGGTGGAAACAGTTGCGGCATTTTGGCATCGCGAGGCAAGGATGGCAAATTCGAGCACAATCAGCGGCCATCGCGGCGCGGGATCGAG
>JBECKQ010000378.1:0-23769 GCA_040235375.1 Phycisphaerae bacterium
ACGAGACGAAAGCGGTCGTCGTCGTGGGGGGAGACGGCACGTTGCGCGAGGTGCTCGAGGGGCTCAATGGGCGGCGGATTCCAATCGTCGTTCTGCCCACCGGCACGGAGAACATTCTCGCGAAGCACTTCGGCTTTCACGCCAGGGTTGATGCGGTGGTGCGGGCGGTGACACACGGACGGCTCGTCGATTATGACCTCGGCGTCTGCAACCAACAGACGTTTTTTCTGCTCGTCGGCGTCGGCTTCGACGCGGAAGTCGTTCGGCGTTTGTCCGAAGAACGGGCCGGCCACATCTCGTACTGGTCTTACGTGCGACCGGCGGCGGCGACATTGCTGCGCTACCGCTTTCCCGCCGTTCGTGTGGACGTGGATGGCCGGACCGTGTACGACGGCCGGGCGCTGGTATGGATCGGCATCCTCTCGCGGTACTCGATGGGCACCCACATTCTGTCACGCGCCCTGCCGGACGACGGATTATTGGACGTGTGCATCCTGCCCTGCCGGTCGCGTTATCGGCTGTTCACGCACGCCGGCCGCCTGCTGCTCGGCCGTCATCTGCGGCCGAAGGACGTGCAGTATCATCAATGCCGCACGGCGACAGTGACGTCGGTCGAATGCGCCGACGTTCAGATCGATGGGGATTACGCCGGCGTGCTGCCGGTCGAATGCCGGGTGATCGAGGCGGGGGCCCGGTTTCTCGTCCCGCCGGATGAGCATTTCTGACGTTCAGCCTGCGGCGATACGTCCGGTGATTTGCAGATGGCTGGCGCGGGCGAGGGCGTCGGCATCTTTGCTCAGCGACTTTTCCATGCTGATCCAGGCGCGTCGCTCAGCCGGGTCGGCCAGCACGTGCTGGTGGCGCCGCAGGTCGAGCACGGTTTTGCCGCGAATCTCGACGATCTGGTAGCCGGCGGTCTCGAAGAGCTTGACCGCGTCGGCCGGTGTGAACGTGTGGATCTCGAACTGCTCCTCGGCGTCGCGCGTGAGCCAGCGGGTCCGGCCGGCCTTGAGGAATCGGCGCATGTCCGGCGCCGAGCCCTTCTCGAGGTAGTGGTCGAGTGCGGCCAGCTTGTTGTCCAGCGTGGCGATCAGCACGCCGCCGGGGGCGAGCAGGCGGCGGATTTCCTTCAATGCCTTGGCCGGCGAATGCGTGCAGCCGATGGGGTCGCCCAGGGCCAGGGCGAGACTGAAACTGCCGGCCGGCAATGCCGAAAGGTCGCAGAGGTCGGCCTGAACGAATTCGGCACGATCCGTTCGGCCGGCCTCTTCGATCTTGCGCCGGGCGCGGTCCACCATAGACCCGGAAATGTCGATGCAGGTCACCCGGTAGCCGCTGGTCAGCAGCTTCAACGCCCACTTGCCGGTGCCGCAGCCCAGGTCGAGCACCGGGGCGAGCAGGTTCGACGGCAGGTGCGGTTTGATGTAATCCCACGTGAGCGCGTCGTGCGCCTGCCAGAAGGCATCCTGGTAGGTGGCGTCGTACCGGCGGGCGACGCGGTCGTGGTAGCGTTGGACGGCGGGTCGGTGCCTGCGAGCCATGGCGAAATTCTAAGCGGTCGGCGTCCGGCGGCACAGGCACGAGCGTTTAGTGGCGTTTCCCTGGAGGGCAGGTTTGTGCCGTTGAAAACGCCGCTGGCGAGCGTTTCCGGGGCTATTGACCGCCAGTGGGCGTCAGTTACCCTGTAGCGCTCGAGATTCGCAGGGGTCTGGCAAACGCCAGATCAGTCACGCAGGAGAGCAGATCGATGATCAAAGCCGTCGACCTTCGCAAGGGCAAGACCATCATGCATGACGGCGATCTGTACATCGTCCACGACGCCCAGCACGTCGCCAAGGGCAACAAGCGCAGCTACATGCAGGCCAAGCTCAAGAACTTCAAGGCCGGCAATGTGATTGACGTGCGTTTCAACGTGGACGACCGGATCGAAACCCCGTTCGTCGAGTCCAAGGAGTACGAGTTCCTCTATTCGGACGGCACGGGCTTCGTGCTGATGGACACGAAGACCTTCGACCAGATCACCGTCACTCAGGACATCATCGGCGACGCGAAGGACTACCTGACGCCGAATGAGCGCGTGACGTGCCAGATTCTGGACGGGCAGATCATCTCGCTGGAACTGCCGAACGTCGTGGTTCTTCAGGTAGTGGATACGCCGCCCGTGGTGAAGGGTGCCACCGCCCAGGCCCAACTCAAGGATGCGACGCTGGAGACGGGCGTTCGCGTTCGCGTGCCGGCCTTCGTGTCTCCGGGCGAGAAAATCCGCGTGGACACCCGCTCCGGCGAGTACCTGGACCGCGCGAAGGAATAGGCTTCGGCCGCTCCTTACTTTCCCACCGCCTGTTGGCATCCTCTGCGTAGCGATTTGCGTCGCTACTACCAATCGTGCACCTGTGGGAAACGCAGGCGTACACGGCTTTGCACTCGGAAGCGGGAGCCATAAGAATGCTGTCGTGTGTCAGCTTCCCCGAACGGTCTGTGGAGGCGGCGATCGACTTGGATCAGAACGTAACGTCCGCAACCGAGCTCCTCGACATCGGCTTCAGCGGGTTCGTCAACCTGATGCCGTTTCGGGTGCAGCACGTCCTGCTCGTGTCGAGCCTCTACGAGTCGTTCATCCTCGAAGAGGAGGGCCTGCTCACCGAGCTGATCACCAGCGAATACCTAGACATGAACCTCAGCCACGCCCCGCGCGTCTCGCGTGTCTCGACGGGGCGCGAGGCGCTGGAGTTCATCGAGGAGCAGTCCGTCGACCTGGTCATCAGCATGACCCGCGTTGCGGACATGTCCATCGTCGACCTGGCCGAGGCGGTAAAGGAGCGCCAGGCGGACCTGCCTTTCGTCGTTCTCGGCGACGAGCCGCGGACCGTCCTGCGGGCGCCGGCCGTCAGGTCGTCGTCGGCAATCGATCGCTCGTTCATCTGGAGCGGCGACGCGAAGATTCTGCTGGCAATCATCAAGTTCGTGGAGGACCGCCGTAACGCCGAGCACGACACGAAGGTCGGCGACGTTCGGGTGATCATCCTGGTCGAGAATTCGATCCGCTTCTATTCGACGTATCTGCCGCTCATCTACACCGAGCTGATGAAGCTGACGCAGTCGCTGATGTCCGAGGGGCTCAATCGGATGCATCGCCTGCTGCGCATGCGGGCGCGGCCGCGAATTCTGCTTGCGGAGACGTACGAAGAGGCGTGGGAGCTTTACACCAAGTTCAGCTACAACCTTCTGGGGGTCATCTCCGACGTGCGTTTTCCGCGAGGCGGCGAGCTCGACCCGAAGGCGGGGCTCACGTTCACGCGTCACGTCCGGCAGGACGCTCCGTACCTGCCGGTCCTGCTCCAGTCGTCGGATGCCAAGTACGAGTCGATGGCGGCCCAGCTCGGCGCGTGCTTTCTGAACAAGCGTTCGCGAAACCTGCTCCAGCACCTTCGCGAGTTCATTCTCGACAACCTCGGGTTCGGCGATTTTCAGTTCCGGCTGCCGGATGGAACGGTCGTCGGCCGGGCGAAGGACATGCACGAGCTCGAGGAGCTACTGGCCAGGGTGCCGGCCGAGTCGATCGGCTTTCACGCCCGGCACAATCATTTCAGCAACTGGATGATGGCCCGGACGGAGTTCGACCTGGCCCGCCGGGTGCGGCCGGCCCGCGTGACCGATTTCGCCACGCTGGAAGAGGTGCGGCAGTACCTGCTTGGGGCGCTGGCCGAGTTCCGGGCGAAGAAGCAAAGCGGCGTCATCACTGATTTCTCCGCCCGCAAGTTTGACGTGACGACGACGTTCACGCGGATCGGCGGCGGCTCGATCGGCGGCAAGGCGCGCGGGCTGGCCTTCGTCAATGCGCTGCTCCGCCATCACAATATGAGCCGCCGGTTCGAAGGCGCGCGCATTTTCGTGCCGAACAGCGCCACGCTCGGGACGGACGTGTTCGACGAATTCGTGGACGACAACGCGCTGCACGATCTCGCCGAGGAGGACATCTCCGACGAAGAGGTGTCGCGGCGCTGCCTCGAGGCGAAGCTGCCGGGCGGCATTCTCGACGATCTGAAAGCGTTCGTCCGCTTCATCCGCTACCCGCTGGCGGTCCGCTCCAGCAGCCTGCTGGAAGACTCGCAGGGCCGCCCGTTCGCCGGCATCTACGTGACGCACATGATCCCGAACAACCACGCCGATCCGGCGGTGCGCCTCGACCAGTTGTGCGACGCGGTGAAGCGCGTGTACGCCTCGACGTTCTTCCAGGCCGCGAAGCACTACCTGGAAGCGACGGGTCGCCACGTCGAGGAGGAGAAGATGGGCGTCATCCTCCAGCAGGTGGTGGGCACGCGGCACGGCAGCCGGTTCTATCCGACTTTCTCGGGTGTCGCCCGGTCTTACAATTACTACCCGGCCGGGGAGATGTCGCCGGAGGACGGTGTCGCATGTGTGGCACTGGGTCTCGGCAAGATGGTGGTGGAAGGCGGGCAGAGCCTCATGTTCTCGCCTCTACACCCGCACGTGCTTCCGCAGTTCGCGTCGACGAAGGACGTGCTGGCTAATTCGCAGCGTCGTTTTTACGCGCTGGACATCAGCCATCCCGACGTGTACCCCACCGCGGACGCGGAGGCCAATCTTCTTCTGCTCGATCTCGATGCTGCGGCGGAGGACGGGACATTGACACCGGTCGGCTCCGTCTACTCCCGCGAGAACGACGTCATTTACGACGGCATTCATCGACCCGGCCCGCGGGTCGTGACGTTCGCGCACGTGCTCAAGAGCAACATGTTCCCCCTGGCGGAAACGCTGCGTCTCCTGCTGAACCTCGGTCGCGACTGCATCGCCAGCCCGATCGAGATCGAATTTGCGGTGGACATGAGCGCCCGGCCGATGCAGTTCGGATTTCTACAAATCCGGCCGATCATCGTGCAGGAGGAGTACGAGAGCATTCAGTTCGAGAATATCCCGCAGCAGAGCACGGTGTGCATGAGTCAGAAGGCGCTCGGCAACGGCCGACTGTCCGCCGTGCGCGACATTGTCTACGTGAAGCCCGACGACTTCGATCCGGCGTGCACGCGGGAGATTGCTGTGCAGATCGGCAAGATCAACGACAAGCTGCGGAAGGCCGAGCAGGCGTCGGTGATGATCGGCCCGGGACGCTGGGGAACGGCGGACCGTTGGCTGGGCATCCCCGTCACATGGGATCAGATATCAACCGCCCAGCTCATTATCGAGACGGCGCTGAAGGACTTCATGGTGACGCCGTCACAGGGCACGCACTTCTTTCAGAACCTCACGTCGCTGGGTGTCGGGTATTTCACGATCGATCCGCAGGTGGGGCAGGGCTTTATCGACTGGCAGTGGCTTGCGACTCTTGCGGCAACAGAGGAGACGAAGTTTGTTCGTCACGTTCGACTCGACGAGCCACTCGAAATTCGCATTGACGGTCGCCATCAACTCGGCGTGATCTTCAAGCCCGGACAAGAAGTCTGAATCGGCGGGCGCGGAAGCAGCCTCACTCAGTATCCGCCGGCTGGCCGCGCGAGGAACCGAAAATCAGTGATGTCCCCTTTTTGGGAATGCGGCGGCGTAAGCTGATGGTCGCCGCTGCTCCCAGACGTTCGTCATGTCGAAGACCTGCTTGTCGGCGCTTTCGGTGAGATCAATCTCGGCGACGACGGGCGCCTCTGATCCTTGCTCGACGCTGCC
Source organism: Phycisphaerae bacterium (assembly GCA_040235375.1). Classification (GTDB taxonomy): domain Bacteria; phylum Planctomycetota; class Phycisphaerae; order UBA1845; family UBA1845; genus JBECKQ01. The sequence goes on from JBECKQ010000378.1 coordinate 5,680, forward strand.
GATGATCTTGCCGGTCGGAGCGACGAGTGCGGCGGTTGTCGGTGATGCCGCGGCGATGAACATCCGGTTTTCCGCGGCCCGCGTCCGCAATAACGGTAGCGGGACGGGATCGCCCGCGACAAACACGATTGCCGCGCCGTCGAGTGCCATCGCCCGCGTTGCCGCGAAGTCGTACACGTGCTCGGTCGAAATGCAGGCGAACGCCCCGAACCGCTCGATCATCAGCCGCTCGACGAACGGAAAACCGATGACGGCGATGCCAAGCGAGTGCCCGTAGACCTCGATACGTTCCGCCAACTCCTCGGTCTCCAGCGCGGTTCCCACGACCTGCGCACCGTCCGCGGCGAGCCGCGCCAACAGATCCTGCGAGGCTGCGCCGCAGGCGCTGTTGACCAGCATCTGCGATGGTACGACGGCGATCTTCAGCGGATAGGCGCGATTCGCCGGGCCTGTCACCGGCGCGTCATTTGCGACAACCCGTTCGAGCGCCCACGCGGGCATCGCGCGCGGCGCGGGCGGCGCCAGGGTGATCTCGGCATCAATGAGCGCCGGCTCGTCGGGAGGGGCCTTCGCCAGCGTGGCCGCGTCCGCGTCAAGGATCATGCTCCAGCCGCAGTAGGAGAGGTGATCGGTCTCGCGGCCGAACTTGTTCGCGGCGACGAAGGGTACGCGGCACTCGAGCGCGCGGCCCTCGATCATGAACTCGGCCTGGGCGTTGAAGAACTTGCCGGGCGGAGCGACATTCACCCAGCACGTGGGGATGACAATCAGTTCGGCGCCCTGCGCGACGAGTCCGGCGGCAATCTCGGGCGCCCGTCCGTCGGCGCAAATGAGCACGCCGATCCGGCCGATCGGCATGTCGATCGGCGCGACGCGGTCGCCGGGTGTGAACCAGCGGTTGTCGTCGCCCCACAGGAAGGACTTGCGGACTCGGCCGCACTCGCGCCCGGCGGCGTCGATGGCGACGGCCGAGTTGTAGAGCGCCGAGCCGGTGTCCTCGACGAGGCCGCAGACGAGATGAATGCGTCGGGCAGCCGCCTTTTCTGCCAGGTGGGCGACGAACTGCTCGCTCGAAAGTAACGACGCGCGTCGGTAGACATCCGCGCCGCCCAGGTAATACGCCGGATAAGCGCACTCGGGTACTACGAGCAGATCGGTCCCACGGGCGGCGGCCTGATCGATCGCCTGGTCGATCAGCGCCAGCGATCTGTCGGCCTCGGCCAGGGGCAGGCCGGGCAACTGGGCGGCTGCGACTCGGATGGTACGACCGGTGGGCATGGAGGGGCATCGTAGAAGCCCCTGTGCTGCTTTTCAATGTCGTGAGAGCGGGTTAAAATGCGTTGTTCCGGCGTTTTTGAGCAACCGTCAGGCCCCGATTGAGACTTCCGCTCCCGCGTTATGGCCGGCAGAGACCTCTACGAAGTTCTTGGTGTTTCGCGGACTGCCACAGCCGAAGAGATCAAGCGCGCCTACCGCAAGCTGGCCAAGCAGCACCACCCCGACAGGAATCCGGACAATCCTAACGCGGAGAAGATGTTCAAAGAGGTGCAGCATGCGTACAGCGTGCTGAGCGACAAGGAGAAGCGCGCTCAGTATGACCGCTTTGGCGAAGTCGGAGCCGGCAACTTCCAGACGGGGCCCAGCGGGCAGCGCGTCTACACGTGGGGTACCGGCGGATCGCGAATCAACGTGGACGACCTTCAGGACCTGTTCGACATGTTCGGCGGTGGCGGCGGCGCGGCCCGAGGAGGAAGCCCATTCGAGGATTTGGTCGGCGGCGCGGGATTCGGCCGCGGCCGGCAGCGACGACGGCGTCCTCAGCCGATGAAGGGGCAGGACATCCGGCGGACGATCAACCTCGCCTTCGAGCAGGCCGTGCGCGGGGCAACCGTCGAGGTCGATATCGGCCGTGGAGGCGACAAGCATCAGACTCTGGAAGTGAAGATTCCGCCCGGCGTGGAGGAAGGGCAGCAGATACGCATTCGCAACCGGGGCATGCCCGGCGCCCACGGCGGCCCGCCGGGCGACCTGTATTTGATCTGCACGATCCGACCGGACCCGCGGTTTCGCCGCGACGGCCGGAACCTGCACACCGATCTGGCCCTGCCCGTTCATGATGCCGTGCTCGGCAAGAAGGTCGATGTGCCTACGCTGGACGGCACGGTGACGATGACCGTTCCTCCGGGCACGTCCAGCGGCACGAAGCTTCGTCTGAAGGGCCGCGGGGTGGCCGCGCACGGCGGTAAGCCGGCCGGCGATCTGTACGTGACCATACAGGTTTCCGTGCCGAAGTCGCCGACGCCCGAGCAGAGAAAGCTCATGGAACAGTTCGCCGCCGCGGGCGAACCTGCCAAGCAGGAAGGCTGACACCGGTCCAACCTATGAGCTATGTGCTGTGCCAACTGAACGTCGGAGTGGTCGGCCAAATGGCCGCAGCCGAGGCGTCGGAAAGCGCGTTCACCAAGGCGTGGCAACTGTACCTCCTCGTCCTGCTGCTCGTGATCATCCTGCTTGTTGCGGTGATCGGGTTCGGACTTCTGCGGAGCACCAGGCGGTTGAAGGAGCACATCACCCGCGAGCCTGCCGATCCGACGGACGCGAGCGACGTGTGGGCCATGCACAAGCTGCCGGACGATTACGACGAGGAGCGGCAGGAGGAATGACCGAGGCGGCGGCATGAGGTGCGAAGGGTCGGTAGCGTTGGTGACGGGAGCCGCGCGGCGGGTGGGTCGGGCGATTGCCATCGCCCTGTCGGAGGCCGGTTGTGGCGTCGCCGTTCACTACCGCGAGTCGGCGGAGGATGCCCGCCAGTTGGTGGCTCAGCTTCAGTCAGCCGGACGGCGGGCGATTGCGGTGCGAGGCGATCTGGCTGATCCGGCGTCACCGGCGGCCATCGTCGCCGAGGTGACGCAGAAGCTGGGCGGCTTGGACGTGCTCGTCAACAACGCGGCGATCTTCGAGGAAGACCCGCCGGACGGTTTCGCTTTTGCCCATTGGCAGCGGACGATGCAGATCAACACGCTGGCTCCAGCCGCCCTCATCAGCGCCGCGGCCGACTCTCTGGCGCGCAGCGGGGCCGGCAAGGTGATTAACCTCACAGACATTTCCGCCGAGCGGCCCCGGAAACGGCATGTTGTGTACTGTGCGTCGAAGGCGGCGTTGGTCAGTGTCACGCGGTCGTTCGCCCGGTCGCTGGCGCCGGCCGTACAGGTGAACGCCGTTGCCCCGGGGATCGCGATCTTCCCCGAAGCCTACCAAGAGGAGTTGAAGCGGAAGCTGATCGCCAAGGTGCCCGGCCAGCGGGCTGGTACGCCGGAGGAGATCGGCCAGACCGTGCGGTTCCTCGTCGAGCATGGGGATTACATCACCGGTCAGGTTATCAACGTGGACGGCGGCCGGAGCATCGTCTGAAGATGCGGCCGACCTCGAGGGCATTTGCCGCCCTGTTGCCCAAGTGCTAGCATCGGCCCGCGCCATCCGCATCAGGGCCGGGAAGGCTCACGACGGCATGGAGCAGGAATCAACAGGAAAACCGACCGCCGCGCTGGTGCTCGGAATCATTGGCCTGTTCGTCTGGCTGTTGCCGATCATTGGCCTTCCCCTGACGATCGTGGGCGTTGTGTGCGGCTCACGTGGATTGAGGGAGCCCAAGCGGGACATTGCACTGGCCGGGCTGATCCTCTCGATCATCGGGTTGGTGGCCAGCCTGGTGAACGCCGCAATCGGGGCGTACCTTGGCGCGACGGGTAAGCATCCCTGGTTCAACGGCGTCTGAGGCCCTCCGCCTCCATTGCGTTGCCACTGGACACTCGAGCCCCCAACACGCACGGGTACAGATGTCTACCGAGAACAAGCTCATTGAAGATCGCGAAAAGAAGCTCCAGCGGCTGCGCGAACTGGGTGTCGACCCGTTCGGCGGGCGCTTCGATGGCGTAACGCCCATCGCGCAGGTGCGCGGCCGGGCGGACAAGCTGGGCCTCGAGGCGGGGCAATCAGCCGAGAACGAACGGGCCCGCCTGGCCGGCCGGATCGTTCTCCAGCGCGTCATGGGCAACCTCGTGTTCCTGACGCTGCGCGACGGCAGCGGCGACATTCAGCTCGGTTTGTCGAAGAAGGTGCTGGCGGAAGCCTGGCCGGTTGTGAAACTGCTCGATCTCGGCGACATCATCGGCGTCGATGGCTTTATGGGCAAGACGAAGACCGGGGAGCTCACGCTCTGGGCCGACGGCGTGACCATGCTCTGCAAGTCGCTGCACCCGCCGCCCGAGAAGTGGCACGGGCTGTCGGACGTCGAGCTGCGCTACCGCCGGCGCTACGTCGATCTGTTCACCAATCCGCCGGTGCGGGAAGCCTTCCGGGCCCGCAGCACGATCATTCACGCGGTTCGGGAGTACCTGATCGGGGAGGGGTACCTGGAAGTTGAGACGCCGGTTCTCCAGCCGATCTACGGCGGGGCGGCGGCGCGGCCGTTCACCACCCATCACAACACGCTGGACGTGGACCTTTTCCTGCGGATCAGCCCGGAGCTGTACCTGAAGCGGCTCCTCGTCGGCGGCATCGAACGGGTGTTCGAGGTGTCGCGCAACTTTCGTAATGAAGGGATCAGCACGCAGCATAATCCGGAATTCACCCTATGCGAGCTGTACGAGGCCTACGCCGACTACGAGGTGATGATGAGCCGAGTGGAGGGCATGTTCAGCTCGGCGATCGAGAAGCTGGGCGGGGAATACCGTCGGCCGTTCAAGGATGTCGAGCTCGATTTTTCCGTCCCCTGGGCCCGTCGCAAATACTCCGATCTTTTCCGTGAATACAATGGGGCGGACATGAACGACACGGCGGCCGTGCGGGCCGCTGCCGCGCGGCGGGGCATTGACGATTCGGCCATGGACGACGCGGTGGTGGTCCACGAGGTGTTCGAGGCCACCGTCGAGCCGCATCTTATTCAGCCGACGTTTGTATACGATTACCCGGCACCACTCTGCCCATTAACGCGGCGGCACCCGGAAGACGACTCGATCGCCCTGCGGTTCGAGGCGTACATTGCGGGGATGGAGCTCGCCAACGCCTACACCGAGCTCAACGACCCGCAGGTCCAGCGGGCGAATTTCGAGCGGCAGCTCGCGGGCCAGGCGGAAACCATGGCCGTCATGGACGAGGACTTTATCGACGCCTTGAATTACGGGATGCCGCCCGCGGGGGGCCTTGGCGTGGGCATCGACCGGATGGTGATGGTGCTGACCGGCAGAACCAGCATCCGCGAAGTGATTCTCTTCCCGCTTCAGCGACCGGCGGAAGGCGAACGAGGTTCCACATCGGACGAGTGACCGGCCACGGATGTATAAACTCTTCCTGACGCTTCGCTATCTGACGCGCAAATGGATCGTGATATTCGCGGTCCTGAGCGTGTGGATGTGCGTGGCGATGGTTCTCATCGTATTCAGCGTGATGGACGGCTTCCTTGATAACATCAAGGAGCACTCGCGCGGCCTGCTCAGCGACATCGTCGTGGACAACGCCTCGCTCCAGGGCTTTCCCTACTACGACGAGTTCAGCAAGTACCTGATGGACAAGTCCGGCGACGAGGTCAAGGTCGTCACGCCGGTCATCTACAACTACGGCATCATGCGCGAGCCGGACACCAACTTCACGAAGCCGGTGCGCGTGGTGGCCATCAAGCTGAACGACTACTGCCGGGTCAACACGTTCCGCGACAGCCTTTACTACGACAAGTACTATCCCGGCACGACGACGCTCGGGCCTTTCGAAGTGCCGCTCGCGGCGATTCCCGGCGGGCGGCCGGTGCTGCCGCCCGAGTACGAGAAGCTGTTCGCGGACTACGTGGCGAAGCACCCGAAAGACGAGTCGCTCAAGGAGCTCAAGCCCAGCCCGTTCTCGCCGGACGGGGTCGGCCGGTTCGTGCAGACTTTTGACGAGACGCCGGGTTACGCCGATGCTGAAGCCCTGCCCGGCATCATCATCGGCACCGACGTGGTGTACACGCGGAACGCCGACGGCAGCTACAACCGCCGGTTGTTCCGCGGCTGCAAGGTCATCCTCACCATCCTGCCGCTGACCATCAAGGGCACCATCGCGGAGGACCCGGTCTCGCTGGTGATGCGGCACGTCGATGATTCGCGTACGCGCGTCTACGAGATCGACAGCATGTGCGTGTACATCGACTTCGACCTGGCCCAGAAGATGCTCAGCATGGGGCCGCAGGAGCGCGTCGACGGGACGAAGACGCCTCCGCGCACGTCGCAGTTGCTCGTGCAACTGGCCGACGGGGTGGACATCAAGGAGGCGCGGGCGCGGGTGCAGGATCTCTGGAACGAGTTCCTCGGCACCGTCGCCGACCGCGCCTCGCCCGAGGATCTCAACCTGCTTCGCCTCGTGACCATCGAGACATGGGAGGAGCGGCAGATTCAGTTCATCGCCGCGGTCGAGAAGGAAAAGGTGCTGGTGACGCTGCTGTTCGTCATCATCAGCTTCGTCGCGGTGCTGCTGATCAGTGTCATCTTCTACATGGTCGTGCTGCAGAAGACGCGGGACATCGGCATTATCAAGAGCCTGGGGGCCACGCGTGGAGGGGTCGCGGCGATCTTCCTGATGTACGGCGCGGCGGTCGGAGTCGTGGGTGGCATTCTGGGCGTACTGACGGGGACGGTGTTCGTTCACTACATCAACCAGATCCAGGATCTGCTGGCGCAGCTTCACCCGAATTTGCGCGTCTGGAGCCCGGACGTCTACACATTCGACCGCATTCCGAACGTCGTGAAGACGCACGTGATCGGTGCCGTGTTCCTAGCGGCCGTCGTGACCTCGACCGCGGGCGCCGTCGTACCGGCGATCAAGGCGGCGCTGGTCTGGCCCATACAGTCGCTGCGCTACGAGTGACAGGCGATGACAAACGTCCTCAAGGCGGTCAATATCCACAAGTCTTACCGGATGGGTAAGGTGAAGTTGTCCGTGTTGCGCGGAGCGAGCCTCTCCGTTGCCGCGGGCGAACTGCTGGCCGTCACAGGTTCGAGCGGCTGCGGAAAGAGCACGCTACTGCACATCCTCGGCGCCCTGGACCCGCCGGACAACGGGACCGTGCAGCTCAACGGCGACGACGTGTTCTCTCTTCCGGTGAAGCGGCGCGACGCGTTGCGCAATTCCGAGGTCGGCTTCGTTTTCCAGTTTTATCACCTCCTGCCCGAGCTTAACGTCCTGGAGAACGTGCTCATGCCGCTCATGGTCGGCACCTCGATCGGCGCGTGGTCGTCCAGCCGGCGTCGATGTCGCGAGCAGGCCCGCGAGATCATCGAGCGGGTCGGGCTCGGCGAGCGGCTGCGCCATCGGCCGAACGAGCTTTCCGGCGGCGAACGGCAGCGCGTCGCCATCGCTCGCGCGATGGTGACTCGCCCGCGATTGCTGCTCGCCGATGAGCCGACCGGCAATTTGGACGCTAAAATGGGAAGGGAGATTCTTGACTTGCTTCGCTCCCTGAACGAGGCGGGACAGACGATCGTGATGGTGACGCACGATCCCGGGATCGCCCAGTTGGCGGACCGTCGCGTCAGGCTCGCAGACGGCAAGGTGGAGTGACGGGCGCACCTTCTCGATCCGGAGGGTCCACGGCGTGGAGCACGCTGCATGTATGGAGGCTGTGAATGAGCAAAAAAGCTGATCTCGACTGGAAGAACCTGCCGTTCGGTTACACAAAGACCGATTTCAACATCCGCTACACCTGGCGACATGGCTCCTGGGACGAGGGCAATCTCACCGAGGATGCGAACATTCCGCTGCACATGGCGTCGACGTGTCTGCACTACGGGCAGGAGTGCTTCGAAGGCTTGAAAGCGCACGAGACGAAGAGCGGCGACGCCGTCGTCTTTCGCGTCGAGGAAAACGCGCGGCGCATGCGGCGCTCGTGCGAGAAGCTGCTCATGGCCGCGGTGCCGGAGCAGACTTTCATCGACGCGGTTTTCCGCGTGGTGAATGCGAACCGCAAGTACCTGCCTCCTCACGGTTCAGGTGCGTCGTTGTACATCCGTCCGCTGGTCATCGGCAGCGGTGCAGAAGTGGGCGTCAAGCCGGCATCGGAGTACATGTTCGTGGTTTTCGTCACTCCGGTCGGCCCCTACTTCAAAACCGGATTCAACCCGGTGGACATGATCGTGGACGAAGAGGTGGACCGGGCGGCTCCGCTCGGGGTCGGCGACGTGAAGGCCGGCGGCAACTACGCGGCGAGCCTGCGGGCCGGCGTGCGGGCCAAGAAGTCCGGCTATGCCGACGTCGTGTATCTCGACGCCAAGGAGAAGCGCTACATCGACGAGTGCGGGCCCGCCAACTTTTTCGGCATCACGAAGGACGACCGATACGTCACGCCGCTCAGCGACACGATCCTGCCATCCATCACCAACATGTCGCTGCTGACGCTGGCCGAAGAGATGGGGCTCAAGCCGCAGCGGCGTCCCATGCCGGTCGAGGAGATCTTCGAACTCAAGGAAGCGGGCTGCTGCGGCACGGCCGCGGTGATCACACCGATCGGTTCCATCACCTATCGTGGCAAGAAGAAGGTGTATTCAACGGACGGCAAGCCCGGCGAGCAGTGCGCGCGCCTGTATGAGCGACTGACGGCCATCCAGGCCGGCGACCTGCCCGACCCATACGGCTGGGTTCGCAAGGTTCCGGAAGAATAGGCCCTCATCAGGCGGAGTGACCGGTAATTCCGCGGCGAATCTTCACTGCCGCGGCCGGCGTGCCGATATGTCTCGCGCGGACGCGAGCAGACCGGTCATGGATGAATGGGACCTCATCATTGTTGGTGCACCAGCGGCAGCCGGGGCGTTTGCCTTTCTGCGCCTCGTGGCCAATGAGCTGATGTTCAGGCATCGCCTGTTGCAAGTCGAGTACGAAGCGATGGAGGAGGAAAAGACGCGTCGTCGAAGCGAAGTCGCGGCCAACCAGGCCGCGGACGAAGCACCGCAGCAGGCAGAGCCCGAAGCCGCATGACCTCGTGAGGCCGGCGCGGTTTGACTTGGCCAGCGGACAGGTCTAGATTTGACGCCGTCACGAGGATGTACCACGCCCCGCGGGATGAAACGCCATGAAGGCAGGGTCTTCGCGATTCGCGAAAATGAAAGCCGCTGCGACCTTTCTGGGCGTGGTGGCCATTGTCGGCGGCTGCGTGCTGGTCATCCTGGCCCTGGCGCCGGTCTGGGCCGCGCACCGCAGCTGGCTCGTCCCGAGCGGGCTGCTCGGCGTCTTCTTCGGCATTCTGCTCATCATCATCGCGCATTTGCTCATCAAGGTCGAGTCGAACACGTTCCGGCTGTACAACCAGATTCTCGATCTTCACGAGGTGGGCGTGCGACAAAACGATCTGCTCCGCCAGTTGGTCGAGAACACGGCGCTGTCGGACGCGGCCAAGACGCTCACCAACAGAGATCGCGAGCTCGAGAGTCTCCGCGCCGCCATTCGCGGGGACATCCGGACCGAAGACTGGGAGGCGGCGCTGTACCTCGTGGACGGCATGGAGCGTCGTTTCGGCTACGCGGAAGAGGCGGGCAATCTCCGCCACGAAATCCAGCAGGCTCGCGTCGAGGCCATGCGGACAAAATGGGACGAAGCGACGGCGCTGATTCAGCGGCTGCTCGACGGTCTCGAATGGGAGAAAGCCGGCCGCGAGATCGAGCGCTTGCAGCGTGCTCTCCCCGATGAGCGACGCATCAGCAGCCTGCGGGAGATGCTCGAGTCCCGCAAGGGGGCACACAAGGCGGCGCTGCTGAACCAATGGAACGAAGCCGTTCAGCGCAATGACGTTGACGAAGGCATTCGCATTCTCCGCGAGCTGGACGGCTACCTGACGCGCGAGGAAGCCCGTTCGCTGGAAGCATCCGCCCGCGGCGTGTTCAAGGCCCGCCTGCTCCAGTTGGGCATGCAGTTCCAGTTTGCGGTGCGTGAACAGCGCTGGCGCGACGCGCTGGAGATCGGCGTGCAGATCATCGACGAATACCCCAACTCGCGCATGGCCCAGGAAGCGGAAGAAGCCATGGAGGGGCTTCGCCGCCGCGCCGGAATGCTGGACGTGGAGATTACGGCCGGCGACAACCCCGCCGGCGCAGACGCCACCTAGCAGGTCTGGTACTCGATCCCCGTTATCGGAACGACCCGCCTTTCGCAATTCCCGCTTGCAGCCTCAAGACGGGGTTCAGTTGGACCACCGCACTTCCGATATTCAGCGTGTCGGGAGTCGATCCGCGCCGATTGGCGGTCCGAAAAGCCTCCAGGCGGCCCGGCCCGCAGCGGGCCAACCATTGTCGGCGTCTGCCTGACTTGAAGGAACCGCTCTTGCGACCTGGCGGCCCAACTGATGAAACGACGGGCGTCAGCGGCGTCCAGTCCATTCTGCGAACCCTGCTGGGGCTGCAGTCCAAGTTCACGATCGTCATCATCGGCATGACGCTCGCCGTCGGCGGACTCGTCGCGACGGTGAGCGTCGGATATGCCACGGAAATCATCAAACAGCTCTACCAGGACCAGTGCCGGCAGTTGGCCTCGGCCCTCGCGGAACAGGCCGCCGACGATTGCCCGGACGGCCCGGCCGCGCTGCATCGCCTGGCGGAAGACGCCACGCGCACCGGCACGGTGCTCTTCGTCGCGTTCACCGATCCGGACGGGCTGCCGCTGGCATCGGCGACGGCTTCGCAAGCGGGCCTGCACTTCACCCGCACGGCGGGCTTGACGCGGGGATCACCCGTCGGCTTGCCGCTGTTCGTTCCTCGCGACGGGGACCGGCCGGCGTACCTCGACGTGACTTATCCGGTGCGGACGCACGCAGAGGGGAACAACGACGGCGCCGGCGGCTCAGCGCTGGTCGGCTACGTGCGCGTCGCGTTTTCCGTCCAGCGGGCGCTGGCGGACGTGACGGTTGGCACGAACCTGCTCAGCGGATTCACGGTCATCATGCTGGGCTTGGCGATCCCGCTCGGCTTCTATGTCGTGCGCCGGCTCGTCGCGCCGATCAACCTCCTCGCTCGAACGATGTGCCGTTTCGCGGACGGCGACATGAACGCCCGATGTCACATTCGGCGAACAGACGAGATCGGCCAGCTTGCCGATGCCTACAACCTGATGGCCGACCGGCTGACGCAGGAGCATGACGAGATCGTCCGCCTCAACAGCGAGCTGGAAGAGCGCGTGCAGCAGCGAACGCGACAGTTGCGCGAACTGGCGGCCCGCGATCCGCTGACCGGTCTCTACAACCGCCGGCACTTCAATGAAGTTCTCGCCCGCAGGTTCGCGGAAGCCAAGCGCTACGGACACGATCTGGCCTGCATGATGATCGACCTGGACGACTTCAAATCAGTTAACGATCGTTTCGGTCATCAGTCCGGCGACGAGCTGCTCATCCTCGCGACCATCACCATCACCACCGAGCTGCGCGGCGCCGACGTAGCCGCTCGGTTCGGCGGAGACGAGTTCATCGTTCTCTTGCCCCAGACGGACACGAATCAGGCCCGCATCCTTGGCGGGCGCATCATGCGCAAATTCCAGCAGTCGGCCGCGGATCATTTCCCGCACTGTCCGATCAGCCTGAGCGTCGGCATCGGTTCCCTGGTGGAGGTCACGACGGAAGACCCGGATGACCTGATCCGCGCCGCCGACAAGGCCCTGTACGATGCGAAGACAAGTGGCAAGAACACCATCGCGACCCGTCAAGTGTCCGCCTGACCGCTTTTGCCGCCCGCCTGGAGGGATAATCGCCCGCGATGCCCGAATTCCCCCCATACACGAACCGACGGCCTTTGTAATCGCCGTTTCGGCCGCAGTGCGATATTCTAACAGAGTGGACGTGTGCCGTTCGGTCGGTCTCGGGCGGCGCTGCCTGCAACGCTGGAAGGGGTAGCGGACTGGAAGGATGTTTGCGGCGATCGGCAAGTATGTCGGTGGCAAGGTGCTGACGGCGGCGCTCGTCGTCGCCGCGGCGGGAGGTGTCATCTGGTTTTGGAGACACCCCGAGGACCTGCAACGCATCTGGTCCGTGCTGAAGTCCGTTCTGGTGTGGATGGGCTTGGTGATCGTGCTGCCGTGGGCGGGTTACTTCGGCACGGCATGGGTGGTGAGAAGAGAATCGAACGTCGCCGCGGCGGTGCTGCTGGTCGTGCTGACGGGCATCGACGCGGTCTTTGCATTCTATCTGGCGAACTGGAGCGTAAACGGTGTGCTCTCGTGGACGGTGATGCTTCTTGGACTCCTTTGTGCGGCCGTGTATAATTTCGTGGTCTGCGATTATCAGGCCGGCCGACTCGAAGAAAGTCTCTGACGTCTCACCTCTGGGGATGTATGCGACCATGATGGCGCCAAAAGCGGGTGACCGCATCAGCAACTACCTTCTCGAGGAGCTGGTCGGCAGCGGGAGCTTCGGACAGGTGTGGCGCGCGCGCCATCACGTCCTTGACGAAGTCGTGGCCGTCAAGCTCCTGACGGATTCGCAATACGTGCGCAATTTCCGGCTTGAAGGCGTCGTCGTCCACGGTTTGAATCATCCCAACATCGTTCGCGCCATCGACATCGATCCGTACGCCGACATCCCGTACATGATCATGGAGTACGTGGACGGTCCGTCCTTGCGAAAGGTGATCGAGGACCATCCCGCCGGGCTGCCCATCGAGGCGTGCGTGACGGTGCTGTCAGGCGTGCTGGGGGCGCTGGCGGCGGCGGACGACGCCGGCCTCGTACATCGCGATGTCAAGCCTGCCAACATCCTGCTCCGCCTGCCGGACGGGGACCTTTCCACCCTCAAGCTCGAGGGCGTCAAGCTGACGGACTTCGGCCTGGGGAAGGCCGCCGCGATCACGAAGACGTCGCTGCTGCAGTCGGGCAGTCTGGTGACGGAAGAGGGGCGCAACATCGCGGGAACGCTCGTTTACATGTCGCCCGAGCAGCGCGCGGGCGCGCCGTTGGACGGGCGCAGCGACCTGTTCAGCTGCGGAGTCGTGCTCTTTGAAATGCTCACCGGTTCGGCGCCGACGGGCGGCGATATGCCGAGCACCATCCGCCCGGAGGTGCCCCCCTATCTCGAGGAGGTGTTCCGAAAAGCGTACACGCGCGTCGAACGGCGGTTCGTCAGCGCCCGGGCCATGCTGGCGGCGCTGGAGCAGGGCCGGTTCAAGACCGAGGGCGCGCCCAAGGCGCGGGTCATCGGCGGCGCGGCGGGCTATGGCCGAGTCGTCGGCGCGGCCCCCCGCACCTGTCCCACGTGCAACCGGCCGGTCCAGGGCGACGACAACTTCTGCATCCATTGCGGGCAGCAGCTTGTCTCGCAGGTGCCGCGGTGCTCGGCGTGCCGCGCGTTCGTCAGCCGATCGGACCATTACTGTATCTTCTGCGGCGAGCCGCTGCAGACGCACACCGGATGAGGAGCGATTGAGATGGCTGCGATCGCCATGCTGTGCACAGCGGAGATCGGCCTCGGCATCTTCCTGCTCTTCATCGTGCTGCTGTTTGTCGCGGTCCTCAGTCTGGTTCTGGTCATGCTTCGGCTGGTCTTCGGAACGATCGCCTTCGTGGCCCGCGGGCTTTGGAAGGCGCTCATCGGCCCGGACGCCTCTGCAACAACCAATGAGGCCGGTGACGCGGATCCCTGCTACCAGCCGGTCTGGTCTCGCGGTAGAATTTGTGGTAACGCTCATTGCGGCCACCTGAACAGACCCGATGCGGTCTATTGCAGCAGGTGCGGCTGGAAGCTGCGGCGCCGCCAGTGAACGGCAAGCAAGGCGACGCACGGGAATTGGCATGGCAAAGCTGAATCCGGCCGCCGCCGAGGCGCTGAAAGCGGAAAACCAGTTCCTCGCCGGCGTGCAGGCAAACATCGAAGACGCCCGCGGGCGGCACCTCCGCGGCTCGATCTGGGAGACCGTCACCGACGACGACAGCGACGCCTTGCGGGCTCTGATGGCCTCCAAGCGAATGTACGATCGTTCGCTGCTGAAGGAGCTGCCGCAGAATCGCCGCGTCGCCCTCCGCGGATACGAGCGGTGGTTCGTCTTCTGGCGACGGCAGACCGGCGCGGCGATCGCCGCGTCCGTGTCCACGTTCGAAGACATTCTGGACGGAGAGGAACCCGCTCCCGTCGGGCTCAACGAGCTCGTCGAGCATGTCCGGCGCGTCGCGCCGGATCCGTCCGTCCCGCACCTGATCGGCTTGTGCTCGACCAGCGGATTCACCGAAGAAGCCCGCGCGGCGCGGCACGATTACCCGAACGTCACGCTGGTGCTCGTCGAACCCACGAGCGGGGGCGGCTGGCGAGTCACGGCGAATGAGGACGTGCCGCAGTTCGTCCGCGACATGTTCGATCCGGAGGATTTTGAGCAGAAGGTCCGCCGCGTGCGCAGAGCCGTGGACCAGCAGCGCAGCGACCTGCTGACCGGATCGCTGTCCGCAGGACAGTTGTCGAGCCGCCTGGAGCTGCCGCGTCCGGTCGTCGAGCGGGCGATGAGACAGATCGCCGAGCAGGACTCCGAACTGCGCGTGTCCTCCTCGGCGGGCGAGCTGCTGCTTTACCGTGGGGTATCAGCGATGGGCAAGGAGAAGGCGTCCATGAGCTTCGTTGACAGAATCAGGGAGCTGTTTGCGCAAGAGGGAGACGAGGCCGTGAAAGTCAACGTCCTGTCCGAGCGGCGTGCGGCGCTCGCCGAGCGACGCGATCGACTTTACGAAGATATCGGCCAGCTCGAGGAGAAAGAGGCCGAACTGCTGCGCAAGGGGCGAGAGGCGATCTCACCGGTGGTGAAGCGGCGGCTCGCCGCCCAGCTCTCGCAACTGCGCAAGGACCTCGCGCGGACCAACACGACGGCGAACATGCTGAATCAGCAGATCAACATCATCAGCACCAACATTCACAACCTCACGCTGATCCAGCAGGGGGAGGCGGCGTCGCTTCCCGATTCCACGGAGCTGACCGAAAACGCCGTGCGGGCCGAGGAGATGCTCGAGTCGCTGAAGGCGGATGCGGATCTGGTGGCCGGCCTCGAGGCCGGTGTCGAGGACGTGCTTACGGGGTCTGACGAGAGGGAGATTCTGGCGGAGTTCGAGGAGCCGTCGTCTGCGGCCCCCGAGGCACAGGCCGAACGGCCCCCGCGGCGCGCCGAGCGGCAGGCCGATAAGGAGGAGCCGGCGGAGGGTGAGCCACCGGCCATCGAGCCCGAACGGAAACCACGCCGAACTGATCCGGAGGCGACGTAGGCAATGGCACTGCTCGACTGGTTGGTGAAGAGAAAGAAGCCGCTGTCGCAAATGACGCGCGCGGAGCTGCGCCGTCAGGAGCTGCTGCTGGAGAAGGATCGAAACCAGTTGATGAACCGACTTACCAAGCTGGCGCGGCACAAGCAGGAGCTTTTTGAGCAGGGCGCCGGCGAGAAGACTCCGGAGATTCGCCGCATGCTCGCCCAGGAGTTCGAGCTGAAGACGACCGAGCAGCTCATGCTCGCCCGGCAGCTCAACATCCGCAGCAAGGAGATGATGACCGTTTCGCGGCTGCGCATGCTGCGCGAGAACACCGATCGGGCGCTGGGCGCCGGCAGCAAGCTCGGGCTGGTGAGTGAGAAGGACATCCTGCGGCTCGGCAAACTGATCGAAGATGACTCGATCAAGGCGGAAATGTACCAGTCGCGGCTCGACGAGATTCTGAAGCTAGGCGCCGAAGTCGATGAGAGTGCCGCGGCGTACTCGGAGGCGGGGCAGTCTGTCATGGAGGTATGGGACCAGATGGACCGGGGAGCGATCGGCGACGCATCGGAAGGTTTTGACGAGGCCGACCGTCGCGTGCGTCGCCAGCAGGAAGCCGCGCAGGAGTAAGACGACATGACCGACGGCCGACCATTGCGGCGAAGCGTGCACGATCGAATGATCGCCGGCGTCTGCGCCGGCATCGCGGACTATTTTGGTCTCGACCCGACGGTCGTGCGGATTGCCTACGTGCTGCTATCCATCTTTTCCGCGGCGTTTCCGGGCATTCTAGTCTACATCATCCTGTGGATGATCATGCCGGAGAGCGAGTACTACTGAGGTGAGAAAGTGCGAAAGTGAGAATGTGAGAATGTGAGAAAGTTGGCAGACGGGAGGGCGCGTCGATGGGGAAGAGGTCGGCGATTCAGCGGTTCGAAGACCTGAAGGTCTGGCAGGTTGCTCGTGAGTTGGTCAAGGGAGTCTACCGCGCCGCGCGGACCCAACCGCTGAAACACGATCGCGGTCTCGCACATCAGATGACGCGTGCCGCCGTCAGCATCACGAGCAATATCGCAGAGGGGCACGAACACGGATCGCGGGCCCAGTATGTGCAATGCTGCTTTATTGCCAAGGGATCGGCTGGCGAGCTGCGAAGCCAGGTTATCAATGCCCATGATGTCGGCCTGCTCGACGAGAAGGCGTACACTTGGCTTCATGCGAAGTGTCTCGATGTATCCGGACTCCTGGCCGGTTACCTGAAGCACTTGATAGAGATGATGGAGAGCATTCCCGGCATGAAGTTCACTCGTGCGGTTGATCGAGAGATGATCGGTTTCTCGGCAGGTGAAAGTGAGTTATGCAGCATGGACGGAGACGACGTAGCGCCGTTCGAAGCAGCCGAATCGACCACAAAGCGGAAGCGAGGCACGAATGCACGAGTGCGCACGGGTAATCGAACGAGAAACTGAGAAGTGCCGGGTTTCTTTCCCGCTTTCTCACTTTCTCACGTTCTCACTTTAGCACTCGTGGGAGTTGGCCCATGGCGTTATTCAAGTCCGAAGAGGAACGTCGCATCGAGCGTGACATTCGCATCCGCCAGGGAGTTCGGCGGATCGAGAAGGCGATACGCGAGCAGTCGAAGTTCGCCGATGAATTCATTCGCAACGCGAGGCGGGCGCGTGAGATCGGCGACAACTCGCAGTACCACTTCATCAGAAACTCGCTCAAGAAGACGGCCACCATGAAGCGCGTGCTCGAACGCCAGCTCCTCAGCGTGAAAAACGCGCTGCTCATCAAGCGCCAGGCCGAGGCTTCCGCGGATTTCGCCGGCGCCATGGGCATGATGGCCGCCGAGATCGGCAAGCTCTTCGGCGCCACCGATCTGGTCAAGACCCAGGCGGATTGGGAAAAGGCCATGGTGCAGTCGCAGACCATGGAGGAGCGCATGGCCATGTTCCTCGACTCCATCGAGGACATCGCCGCCCAGGACGTCGAGGCGACTGCGGCCGACAGCGTGAGCGACGAGGAGATCGATCGCATGATCGAAGCCGAGGCCGAGGCGGAGCACCAGAAGGAGATGGGCAAGCTGGCCGGGCTCCGCGCCGAGCTCGACGCCCTCAAAGGCAAGGGCGAAAAGACCAAGTAGCCCAGGGACGCCGATCGACAATCGGCCTGCGGGCACGGCATGATCAGGCAATCACAACAACAGAGTCCGTTATTCCGGCAGCATCGCTGGCGAGGCGCTGAGCTCTCGCCGGTCGAGGAGATGCTCATGTTTCACAGTGGAACCGGGCCCGTGCCCGATACATTGCGTCGCCTTGAAGAGAACCTGAAGATCGCGGGCCTGCCCTACATTATCATCGGCGCGATTGCCATGGCGGCACATCAGTTTCGCCGCGCAACGGAGGACGTTGACGTCTGCATGCGACGTGAAGATATCGAGCAGTTCAAGAAACGCTTTGCAGGGTCGACCTATCAACCGGTCGAAGGTTGCAATCGGCGGTTTGTGGATACCGAATCAAACGTCTCCTTCGACATACTGATTGCAGGCGAACTGGCCGGACGCGTCAGCCGCAACAAGGAAATCCGCTTTCCCGATCCGGCGGAAGCGGTCGAGACTGAGGGTATACCGACCGTCACACTGCCCCGGCTCATCGAATTGAAGCTCGTAACCTGGCGGTACAAGGATTGGGCGGACGTTGTGGAATTGATCCGCCGCAACAACCTCGATGAGGACTTTGCGCAGCAACTGCATCCCATCATACGTATGGCGTACTTGCAGTGCTACGACCAGAAGGTGGAGGAAGATCGTTACGAGCGGGAAGCGTGAAAAGCGTCGTTCGTGAGAGGAGTCTCAGGCGCAACGAAGACCAGCAT
>JBECKQ010000076.1:0-7990 GCA_040235375.1 Phycisphaerae bacterium
ACGTGAATGGGATGCCGGCGGATTCGGGCATTCATCGATGGAATTCACTGGCATTCAGAAGAAGGAGGCGATTGCATGTCCCTAAACGGCAACCGACGCGAAACGCTCCGTGCGCTCACCCCCAGAAACGTGCCCGTGGCGGCGACAGTGACCGCTGTGCTGGCCCTCGCCTGGTCGCCGGCGCATGCGCAAATTCCCAAGGGAGACATAACGGTGCGGCTGGAGACGGTCGCGACGGGGCTCGTGTCCCCCGAGCACCTGACCGGCGCCGGCGACGGCTCCGGTCGATTGTTCGTCGTCGATCAGGCGGGCACGATTCGCATCATCAAGGACGGCGTGCTGCTGCCGACGCCCTTCCTCGATCTGACGGCGGAGATTCCCACCCTGGCGACAAGCTACGACGAGCGAGGTTTTCTCGGCCTGGCGTTTCATCCGGACTATGCGAGCAACGGGCGCTTCTTCGTGCGCTACAGCCGTCCGCGAGCAGGCACCGCGGGGGAGCCCTGCTTCGGGACGAGCCGCGGATGCCACGAAGAAGTGCTCGCCGAATACACCGTGTCGGGCGATCCCGACATTGCGAATACGAATGGAATGATCCTGTTCGCGATCGACGAGCCGGAGTTCAACCACAACTCCGGTACGGTGGCGTTCGGTCCGGACGGGTATCTGTATTTCACGCTGGGGGACGGCGGCGGCGCGAACGACGGGCTCGACGATCCCAGCCTGCCGCACGGGCCCACGGGCAACGGTCAGAACATCAACACGGCCTTGGGGGCAATGCTGCGTATCGACGTGGACGGCGGATCGCCGTACGCGATACCGGCCGACAATCCGTTTGTGGGAACGGACGGCTTGGATGAAATCTATGCGTACGGATTTCGCAATCCATTCCGGTTCTCGTTCGATGATGGCCCCGGGGGGGACAATCGGCTGCTCGTGGCCGACGTCGGTCAGGCCCGTTTCGAGGAGCTGGATGACGTGGTCAGCGGGGGCAATTACGGCTGGGTCATACGGGAAGGCGCCCACTGCTTCGATCCGTTTGACCCCTCGGTGCCGCTGCCAACCTGCGACAGCAACGGCCTGATCGACCCGATTGCCGAATACGAACATGCGGACGGCGGCATTGCCATCGTCGGAGGGTATGTCTACCGCGGCTCCGCGCTGCCCGGTATCGCGGGTACCTATATCTTCGGCGATTTCAGCGCCGACTTCGGCCCGACCGGCCGGCTCTATTACCTTGACGAGAGCATGCCCGGTTCGCCGGAGGTTTTCGAACTGCGACTCGGGCCGAATGATGCCCCCCTTGGACGCTTTTTGAAAGGGATGGGCGAGGACGAGGATGGCGAAGTGTATGCCCTGGTTTCGTCAGACCTGGGTCCGACGGGCACCAGCGGTGAGGTGCTGAAGATCGTACCGCTGTTTGGCGATAGCGACGGCGACGGCGATGTCGATTCGACCGACTACGAACAGTTCGCTCAATGCCTGGGTGGGCCGGGCGTATCCGCGGCGACGCCGGAGACGGTGCATGTTTCCGTCGGGGGGGTGAGTTTCGTGTTTACGCCTGCGAACGTAACGATCGAGACGGGGGACACCGTTCATTGGACCTGGGAGGGAGGCATCCACAACGTCGAGAGCGGCGTGGGCGGGACATACGACGGGAATTTCCGCTCGGGCAATGCGACTTCGGACACGAGCACGACGTTTGACGTCACGTTCGACGCGGCGTTCCTGGCCGCGCACCCGATGCCGGACAACGTGTACCCCTACTACTGCGTGGTGCACGAGAGCTTCGGCATGGTAGGCTCGGTGACGGTGAACGATCCGGCATGCCTGAAGTTCGATGCGGATGGGGATTCGGATGTCGACGTCGAGGATTTCCGGGCATTCCAGGATTCGTACACGGGCGGCCCCTGACGTTTCAGGCGCAAATCATGAAGCGGCGGCACGCGAGCAGTCTTCGCCGGTGAGGCGGGCGTGATCGATCCGCTTCCAGCAGACCGACCCCTCCGAAGGACCAGCCGCGGCTCGAAATGAGTCGCGGCTGGCCTATATATGCCGCGGACCAATGGCGTGGCGCGCGAGTTCTGCTGGCCGGCGGTTCGATGGCGGCGAGTCAACCGTTGTTTTCGTCACCGCTGAGTTGCTCGAGAAGCTCCTTGATTCGCTCGGAGTCGAGCGATGTGGGGATCTGCGGGAGGTGCTCGGCGGGTGAGGACGCCTGCTCCGCGGCAGCTCGGGCCTGTTCGGCTGCTCGGGTGCGCTCCTCGAGCGCCGCGGTCACGCGACCGAGGGCGATGGTCAGACGGCCGCTGGGCTTCTGCTGGAACGCGCGGAAATAGTCGCCGCGGGCCTCTTCGAACTGGTTGAGCTGTTCGTAGCAGCGGCCGCGCATTTCGTATACCTCCGCGTTCTTTGGTTCGAGCTGCAGAAGCCTGGTCAGGTCGATGGCGGCGGCATAGGGGCGTCCCTGTTTGACCGCGGCATCGGCCCGCTTGAGCAGAGCCAGCTTGCAGTCGGAGTCGGCGCGCAGGGCACGCGTGAAGAGGCCGACGGCCTTGTCGGCCTCCCCGAGGCCGACAAGGGCGATGCCTTCAAGGACATCAAGACGGTGGCTGCGGCCACCGGCCTCGGCCGCCGTCTGCGCGTCGGCAAGGGCGGACTCGTACTGCCCGGCAAGGTCGTTCGCCGCGGCCCGGGCAAGATGGCCGGCGGGGCGATCGGGTGCTGCGGCGATGATCGACTCGGCGTCGGCGAGCATGTCGTCGAGGCGGGACATCTGGCAGTACAGCCAGGTTCGCAGGATTCTGGGTTCGCGGTAGTCCGGCCGCCGGATCAGCGCCTGCTCGATATAGGCGAGGGCGGTGGCCGGATCCTTTTCCGACAACGCTGCAAGATAAAGCGCCTCCGCGGAGTGGGGCTCGATAGAGCTCGCGTCGACGCCGCCGAAGTGCTTGCGCTCCACCTCGCGCACCGCGGTAAGGAACATGGCGGCGATTCGCTCCGCATCGGTCCATTCCGTCTGCCCGGCGCTTTGCTCGCCTGCCTGAAAAACGTCGCCAAGGGGGCCCTGCTGCTGAAGCCATTCCTTGAGCTCCTCGCCGAACTTGGCGCCGTTGCTTTGGGCGTTCTCGAGTTGTTCAAAGAGGGCGGTACGTTCCTGCTCGAGTTGCAGGTTACGCGCGATGGCGGTGACGGCCTCCTCGTCGCGCGTGGCAGCGAACTGCTCGGTCTGCCGCGTCACGCGCTGCTGGCGAAACAGCAGCGAGGCAAGCAGCACGACGATGATCGCCGCCGCGACGCTGATGGACACCGGCTTGTGGCGCGAGATATACCGCCCGGCCCAGGCAATCGGGCCGATGCGGCGGGCGCGAATCGGGGCGCGCCGGAGATACCGATCAAGGTCGTCGCGCATTTCCTCGGCAGCGCGGTATCGCTTGTGCGGCTCCTTCTCCATCGCCTTGAGGCAGATCGTCTCGAGGTCGACGGGGACATGGCGGTTGATCGAACGCGGCGGTATGGGGTCGGTGGTGAGGATGCGCGTGATCACCTGCTCGCGCGTCGTACCAGGGAACGGCGGGCGCAGCGTTAGCCACTCGTACATGGTCGCGCCGAGCGAATAGATGTCCGTGGCCTGCTGGACGCGCCGGTTGTCGCCGGATATCTGCTCGGGGGACATGTACAGCGGCGAGCCGACGAATTCGCCCGTGACGGTCACGCCGGGCTGCTCGAGGACGCGGGCGAGGCCGAAGTCGGAGATGCACAGGCGGCCGTCATCGCCGACGAGCAGGTTGTGCGGCTTGATGTCGCGGTGAATCACGCCGTGGCGGTGGGCGTAGTCCAGAGCGCCGGCAACATCGCGAAGTTGTCGGGCAACCGTGTCGTAGTAGGCCGCGGCGCTTGGATAGCAGACGGACGAGGCGGTGTCCGTCGCGGAATCCGTTGTCGCTTCGTCTGTGGCGCTGCCTGCGGCGGAGTCCTCCCCTTCGCGAGGAATGATCTCGGTGTCGGCGAGGGCGAGCTCCTCCGGCGTCATGGGGCGGCGAGCGCCGGACGAGGAGCCGCCGTCCTCAGCGGGCAGGCCGTGGGCCTGTTCGTCGATGATGTCGTGCAGGCTGCGCCCGCAGACAAGCTCCATCGCGTAGAAATAGGTGTCGCCTTCGTGTCCCTGGGCGAAGATGGGGACGATGTTGGGATGATGGAGCTTGCCGGAGGCCTGTGCTTCACGCTTGAACCTCTCGACGGCGGCGAGCGTGAGGCCGAGGCTGCTGGACAGGACCTTGAGCGCGACGATGCGATCGAGGGACGTTTGACGCGCGCGAAAGACGACCCCCATGCCGCCGCGGCCGATTTCTTCGAAAATCTCGAAGTCGCCGATCACGCTTCCGGCAAGCGAGCTGTGCTGGTCGTACGTGTGGCGCTGCGCGTCCATTATTTCCCTTCCCGGTGCGAGTGGCGCAACCGGGGCCGAGTCGATCGTGCAGGCGTGCCACGCCTGCATGCGGCGGTCATGAGTGGCGTGCTGGCACGCCGAGCGCCATCCGCCGGCGAATTCGTCCCGGGGGCGCAGAAATCTCGCTACTACAATGTGCACCGGGGATATTCGGCGGTCAATGCGAAGAATTGGGGTGTTTTCTAACATGTCGCGCTGGGGGACAACGCGGGGGATGCATCGAGGCATGGATGGATGCGTATCCGGCGCGTTCGCGAATACAGGCTGCCCGGCCGGTTTCAACGCCGTATCCCGCTTCGTTGCGGTGTTGTAACGCCTGTCGATATGGGCTAAAAAGTGGGGTTTGCCACCGGCCAGCGAGCGACAAGGGGCCCTGGCCGGCATCCGCGGGAAGCGAGTCCGCCTGATGCGGCATTGGCTGCAGAGTCTCAGCCTGTTTATCAGTCGAGTTCGTGCCAAGCTCCTGCCGGCTCTGTCGGCGGCCGGTGTGCGGGACGAGTACATCCTCGTTTTCCTGTCGGTGATCGTCGGCGGAGCGACCGGCCTGGGGGCGCACCTGTTCTACAAGGCGCTGGAATGGTCGTTTGCTCATACGCAGTCGGCGGACGGCATTCTGACGACCCGGCCGTACATGCTGGTCTTGCTGCCGGCTGCCGGAGGGTTGATCGTCGGGCTGATCATTCAGTTCTACGCGCGCGAGGCGCGGGGACATGGCGTGCCGGAGGTGATGGACGCCATGTTTCGGCATGGCGGCGTGATCCGCGCTCGCGTGTCGGTGGCCAAGGCCGTAGCGAGCGCCCTGACCATCGGCTCCGGCGGGTCGGCCGGGACCGAAGGCCCGATCGTGCAGATCGGGGCGGCGATCGGCAGCAGCATCGGCCAGGGGATCGGGATTCATCGGCGACACCTGAACACGCTGGTGGCATGTGGCGTGGCGGGGGGCATCGCGTCGATTTTCAACGCGCCGATCGCGGGCGTCCTGTTCGCTCTGGAGATTTTCCTCGGCGACTTCTCCTTCAAGACCTTTTCACCGATCGTCGTCGCCAGCGTCATGGCGACATCGCTGACGCACTACTGCCGGCCGGTGGACCGGGGCATCTTCGAGATAACCCGGCCGGAACACTACGTCTTCAACGGTTCGGAACTGCCTTACTACCTTGTTCTCGGGATCCTGTGCGCGTTGGCGGCGCTGGCGCTTGTGCGCCTGCTTTACGGGCTCGAGGGCGTTGTCGACTGGATGAAGCTCCCGCTGGCGCTCAAGCCGGCGATGGGCGGGGCAGCGCTGGGCCTGCTGGGGGTGATCTGGGTGAAGGCGGCGCCGGCGTCGTTCGTACCGCCATTTTACGGCAACGGTTACCCACTGATCGAGGCGGCAATCAGCCCGGAACTGCTGCAAATGGGGTTGGTATACCTGTTCGCCCTCGCCGTGCTGAAGCTGGTGTCGACGGCCTTGACCCTGGGAAGCGGTGGGTCGGGAGGTGTGTTCGCTCCATCGCTGTTTGTCGGGGCGTGTCTGGGCGGGATCTTCGGGCTGGTGCTGCATAGACTCGGGTACGTGCCGCTGACGAGTGTCAGCGCTTACGCGATCGTCGGCATGGCCGCGGTGCTGGCCGCGGCGACGCATGCACCGCTCACGGCGATCGTGATTCTCTACGAATTGACGCGGCAGCCGCGTGTGATTCTGCCGATCATGTTCGCGGCGATCGTGGCGACCGGAATCGCCCGTTATCTCTTCCGCGACAGCATTTACACGCTGAAGCTCACGCGCCGCGGCGTGCGCGTGGGACGACTGGCGGACGTGACCATCCTCAGGCGCGTACAAGCGGACCAGGTGAGGGTCGCTCCGGCAGCGTTCGTGCATCCGGAGGAGCCGCTGCAAAAGCTGCTAAAGCTGGCCGAAGACGTCGAAAGCGGCGACTTCGTCGTGACGGACGATCATGGCGACTACTGCGGCATGGTCGTAAGCGACGACATCAAGACGGCGCTTCTGCAGCCGGAGGCGGTGCCGCTTCTCCTGGTTACCGAACTGACGCGCCGGGCGGTACCGACTGTGTCGCCCGGTGAGACGCTGGACAGCGTGCTGGACAAGTTCGCGCGATCGCACGTGGATTCGCTGCCGTTGACGGCCCCGGGCGACGAGCATCGGATCGAGGGGCTGATAACCAGGCAGGCGGTCATGGATCGCTACCAGGAAGAGCTTGATACGCGGCAGTAAAAGGGGGCCGTAACCCATTGTCGCAGGACAAGTTAGGTTGAATGGCCGGTTGCCGGGCGTCGAACGCGATGATTTTCTACGCCAAGCGTGAACCTCTGCGCCGGCCCGGCGTAGATATAGGTGAGAGCAAACTTCTCCTCCTAACTGAATAACCGCGATCTTCGAAACGGGCGGCCTGACGCGAGGCCGCCCTTTTCGATGCGCCGCGCTACCCGCGAGATCAAGGCTGTTTGGCGTAGGCCGGGACGGCTTGGCCGGTCCAGTATTGCTGCGCGAGATCGACCGCCCGGGCGCCGAGTTCCCATCCCGCGGCACGCGAGCGCATATCGGCGTCCTGGAAGTGGATTCCGCCGTAACGGCGTGAGATGCCAGCCTCGTTCGAGGCATCCTCGAATGTCGGCCATTGCAGCATGACGATCTGAGACGGGCTGTGTTCGAACTTGTTGCGGCCGACGCCCACGATGTGCTGACCGAGCACGTCGGGAATGCCGTCGGCGTTGAAATCTTCGTCGAGCAGGACCGTCAGGTCGTCGGGGTTGTAGAACTCTCCGCTGCCGGTGAACTCGGTGAGCACGCGAGCGGCGGCGGCGCTGAACCCGCTGTGGCCGGACGTGTATTCGCTGAAAGCCGGCGTCACGAACGTGAGCGACTGGTACGGCTGCCAGGTGCAACCGTCGATGAGCATCGTGCCCATGTCCGGCCCGCCCCAGGCGAGCACCTGCTGGCCGGCGTACCGGTTGCGGATCGCGGAGATCGGGCGGACATAATCGAAGACGCGCTTGCAGTCCCAGATGGCGATGCCCGCGTCGAACACGGCACCGCCGATTGCGAAGTAGAGCTTCACATCGTCGTCCAGCGTGTTGCGGTCGCGGTACGAAACCCCGTGCGCCAGTGCGTGCCAGTGGCCGGGCGGCGTTTCCGAGCGCGGTCCGTCGGCCCAGTATTCGGCGATCACTTTCTGCCGATCGGTGAGGTTGGCGCTCATCGTCAGAATCTCGTCGACCTGCTCGTTGTAGGCTTCGTCGTTGGTCATGGCCCGGCCGAGCGCATCGGTGTAGGGCTCGTCCGAACCGGCCATGGGCGGCGGCGGGAAGAAGTCGCTACGAAACGCGTGAATGCCGCCCATGGCGAACGGCTTGACGGCTCCCCAATGGGGATTGAGGAACGTCTGGTCCGTGTAGGTGGACGGGTCGCTGTCGTCGATGATCGGGTTGCCGTGCTCGTCGACGAGTGCGCCGGTGGGCACGCGCAAGGGCTGCCAGTGATTGGGATCGAAATGGGCGCCGCCGGGGGCGCCGTCGGACGAGGGATCGGCGCTGTTGAGG
>JBECKQ010000437.1:0-46299 GCA_040235375.1 Phycisphaerae bacterium
GGAAAGGCTATCCGCGCGGCATCGCCGGAGAGGAGATTCCGCTGGCGGCGCGGATCATCGCCCTGGTAGACGCTTACGACGCAATGACCAGCCAGCGCTGCTACAAACGGGCGATACCGCACTGCCAGGCGATCGAGCACATTCAGGCCGACTCCGGGGCGCACTTCGATCCGGACATCGTCAATGCCTTCCTGGAAGTCGCGGACGAGTTCAACGAAATCCGTCAGGCGAAGGCGGACGAGCTCGAAGTGGAAGCCCCGCCTGACTACGCCCTGCCCCGCGTGTGACGTGCCACCGACTTTCTGCGCTGAGCGGCGTTCTAGTCCACCGTCCAGATGTCGCCGGCGTTGAAGAGAGCTTCGAGCGGCGCATCCCCTTCAGAAGTCGGGCGATCGGTGCGGGAAATCTCTTTCAGCCGATCCTCGTAGCAGGGCCGTTCGACTGCCCGGAACACGCCCATCGGCTCGGGGAAATCGGGGTAGTGCATCCGACTGAGCAGATAGGCCAGCGAAGGCTGCGCGGCCCGCTCGTCGTGGAACAGCAGGTCGTCCTCCTTCACGCTGCCGCCCAGTTCCACGACCTCCGGCTCCATGCCGTTCAGGCGAATACCCTTGTTGCGGTCCGTACCGAAGATGAGCGGCTTGCCGTGCTCGAGCATCAGGCGGGTGTCGTCCTTCGTGGCCTTGTCGGTTGCGTAGGTGTACGCGCCGTCGTTGAAGATGTTGCAGTTCTGGTAGATTTCGACGAACGAGGTGCCGCGGTGCCGGGCCGCCCGTTCGAGCACCATCGCCATGTGCTTGAGATCCACGTCCACGGTGCGGGCGACGAAGCTGGCCTCGGCGCCGATGGCGACGGAGATCGGGTGCAGCGGATAGTCGATGACGCCATGCGGCGACGTCTTGGTCTTCTTGCCTAGCTCGGAAGTCGGCGAGTACTGCCCCTTCGTCAGGCCGTAGATGCGGTTGTTGAACAGCAGCACGGTCATGTCGACGTTGCGGCGGATCGTGTGCAGCAGGTGATTGCCGCCGATGCTCAAGCCGTCGCCGTCGCCCGTCGCCACCCACACGCTGAGCTGCGGGTTGGCCATCTTCACGCCGCTGGCGATGGCCAGCGCCCGGCCGTGAATACCATGAAAGCCGTACGAGCTTACGTAGTAGGGAAACCGGCTGGAGCAGCCGATTCCCGACACGAACACGAGGTCCTTGCGCGGAATCCCCAGCAGGGGCAGAACCTTCTTGACCGTCGCCAGGATCGCGTAGTCCCCGCAGCCGGGGCACCAGCGGACCTCCTGGTCGGATGCAAAATCGGCCGGTTTCAACTGTTCAACATGCACTTGTGCTTTCATGACTACCGCTCGTCGATTGCTCGCTCGATCGCCTCCATCAGTTCGGAAACGAGGAATGGCTTGCCCTGAATCTTGTTAATACCTTTCGCGTCGACGAGATAGTCGGCGCGAATCCGCAACAGTAGCTGGCCCTTGTTCATCTCGGGGATGAGCACGCGCTTGTAGCGGCGGATCACGTCGCCGGTGTTGGCCGGCATGGGGTGCAGGTAGCGCAGGTGCGCGTGGGCCACGTGCCTTCCCTTTTCGCGGAGGCGCTCGACCGCGGTCGTGATCGCGCCGTACGTGCTGCCCCAGCCGAGAACGAGCGTGTCCGCATCCGCCGCTCCGGCCACCGTCAGATCCGGAATCGTGTCAACGACGTTGGCGACCTTCCGCGCCCGCAGATCGACCATGTGCTGGTGATTGTCGGGATCGTAGTTGACGTTGCCGGTAACGTCCTGCTTTTCGAGTCCGCCGATGCGGTGCTCGAGGCCTTCCGTGCCGGGGATGGCCCAGGGGCGCGAGCCGCTGGCCGTTCGCGCGTATGGCATGAAGTGGCCGTCGCCGTTGCCGTTCGTCGGATGGTGCACGTGGATGCGCGGCAGGTCGGCGACGTGCGGAATCCGCCAGGGCTCGGCGCCGTTGGCGAGATACCCGTCGGTCAGCAGAATCACGGGCGTCATGTATTCGATGGCGATCCGCATCGCCTCACGGGCCATGTCGAAACAATCCGCGGGCGTCGCCGCCGCCAGGACCGGCACGGGGCACTCGCCGTTACGGCCGAATACGGCCTGGAAGTAGTCCGCCTGTTCGGTCTTTGTCGGCAGGCCCGTGCTCGGGCCGCCGCGCTGCACGTTGACGATCACCAGTGGGAGTTCGGTCATCACCGCCAAGCCGATCGCCTCGCTCTTGAGGGCCACGCCCGGCCCGCTGGTGCCCGTGGCGGCGCAGTCGCCGGCATACGCTGCGCCGATGGTCGCAGCGATGGCCGCGATCTCGTCCTCCGCCTGGAACGTCTTGACGCCCAGGTGACTCATTGCCGCCAGCTCTTCGAGAATGGTGCTCGCCGGCGTGATCGGGTAGCTGCCGTAGAACAGCTCCTTGCCGGCCAGCCGGGCGGCCGTCACCAGTCCCATCGCGGTGGCCTCGTTGCCCGTGATCTTGCGGTATGTGCCCGGCGCGATATTGGCCTTGGGCACGCGATAGGCATGGGGGAACAACTCGACCGTATCGCCATAGTTCCAGCCGGCCTTCAGCGCCGCGGTGTTGGCGTCCGCGACGGCCGGCGCCTTGCCCATTTTCCGCTCGATCCACTGCAGGATCGGCTCGAGCGGCCGCTCATAGAGCCAGCAGACGACTCCGAGGGCGAAGAAGTTCTTGCAGCGGTTGACGGCCTTGTTGCTGAGGCCGAAGGGGCCAGCCGCCTCGGCGTTGAGCTTCTCCATCGGTATGCGGAAGACGCGGTAGTCCTTCAGGGTGCCGTCTTCGAGCGGATTGCTGTCGAGTCCGGCCTTCTGAAGGCTGGTCTTGGTGAACGAATCCTCGTTGACCAGGATGATGCCGCCGTCGACCACGTCGCGATAGTTCATCCGCAGCGCCGCCGGGTTCATGGCGACGAGGGCGTCGACTCTGTCGCCGGGCGTGTAGATTTCATGACTGCTGAAGTTGATCTGGAAGCCGCTGACGCCGGACAGCGAGCCGGCCGGCGCGCGTATTTCCGCCGGAAAGTCGGGAAGCGTCGCAATGTCGTTGCCGAACACCGACGACGTATTCGTGAACTGCGTGCCGGCGAGCTGCATGCCGTCGCCGGAGTCGCCGCAGAATCGCACAGTTACCCGGTCCGATACGATCCGGTCGGTCTTGCCCCCCGCTGGGGCGTCAATCGAAGAGGTCATTGAACCGAAGTCTCCTGCCACTGAAAGTGAGCGAAGCCCGGCGCCGAACGGTGGCCCGCAGGCGCCTTCCGCTGTTGCTCGCAATCAACTGCTGTATGACGAAGCCCCCGACTGCCCGCTGGCATGCTTATCAGGCCGGTGCGCGCCGCGGCGACCCCCGAGTGTTGCCCGTATCGCAACTGCGTGCCACGAATCGCGATTCGCCAGGGAGCGTCAGGACGTTCATCAGCCCGTCCCGGACATGGTAGTTGTGCGATGCGCGCAAGTAAAGACGCTGCCGAAGACGAGAGATCGAACCTGGCAGCGCCGATATCTTGTGAGCGTGCCAGTCATCGGGTAGGGTAGGTGATACACGCTCCCGGAGGGACGGTTTTTCCAGGAGAATTGATCTCGATGTTGACTCACGATTATCCGAAGGAAGTGACACTCAAGGACGGCCGTAAGGTGACACTGCGTTCCCTGTCGCGAACGGACTTCGAGCCGTTACGCGCCTTTTTTCACGAACTGCCGGCCGAGGACCGCATCTTCCTCCGGCACAACGTGGACGATCCGGAGCTGATCCGCCGCTGGACGGCGAACGTCAACTTCGACGAGGTGATCCCCATTGTCGCCTTTGACGGCGAGCGGATCGTCGCCGATGGCACGCTTCACTTCTACGCTCAAGGCTGGCTCCAGCACGTGGGACACGTACGCGTGGTGATCGCCCGCAGCCATCGGCACGTCGGCCTCGGCACGGTCATCTGTCGGGAGTTGGTGGCCCTGGCCGAGGAGCGGGAGCTCGAAAAGCTCCAGGCGCACGTGATCGAGGACGACGCCGGATCGCTGCGCATGTTTCAACGGTTGGGATTTCAGCAGTCGGCCGTGCTCCCCGAACTCGTCAAGGATGTCTCGGGCCAGCCGCGGAATCTGGTGGTCCTTATCAACGAAGTGGCCAACCTCGGCCGGATCATGGAGGACTGGATCATGGACTCGATGATTCCGGCATATCGAATTCCTGGCGGCGGCGAAGGTTGATCTCCGCAAAACTCGCCGCGATACCCGGACCACAAGACTTCTGCCTGAATCTATCGAACGCTGCGCGGGGACGACCCTCGCGGAGTATTCGGCAGCCATTCCGTGTCGCCACCGAGCTGGTCGGCCGGCCGCCGATCGCCCGAGCCGTTCGTTTTCCCCATTCGGGGATTATTCCGCTGGAAGCGCGGAATATGAGGCAAACGACCGGTACAATCGAGGATGTAATCCGGCAACAACGCCGGTTCTGCTGAAGGAACGGGGCCGGACGGGTCGATGCAGTCGCCTGAGGGTCGACGAACGAGGCTCGCGGCGGCGTCTCTGGGCACCGTCACTGCCCTGTACCCCGTAGGATTCTGGCGCGGAAAATGCTAGATGTAGTCGGTTTCGGACCGCACCGGCTAATGGGAAGTCGACGATGAGCGAAGAATCAACCGGCGCCGCGAAAACGGCGGACAAGACCGAGCCCAAGCGAAAAAAGGCCAAGGGACGAGTGAAGGTCGATCCCGAACGCTGCAAGGGCTGCGGCTACTGCGTGGAATTCTGCCCCTTGGGCGTGCTGGCCATGTCGGCCAAGTTCAACGCCAAGGGGTATCACTATCCCGAGGTTGTCGATCCCGACAAGTGCAGCGGGTGCGACCTGTGCGGCATGTATTGCCCGGACTTCGCCGTCTGCGGCAAGCGGATACCCATCTAAGGAGATGCATCGCGTGTCTGGCGACAACGGCAGAATATTGACGGGCGCCCATTACCTGGACGGCGACCACGCCTGCTCCGAAGGGGCGATCGCCGCCGGGTGCAATTTCGTGGCGGGATATCCGATCACCCCCTCGACGGAGGTGGTTGAGCGGCTGGCCTGGCGGTTCCCCTCCACCGGCGGCGTGTTCATCCAGATGGAGGACGAGATCGCCTCGTCGATCGCGATTCAAGGGGCAGTCTGGGGCGGCGCCAAGGCCATGACCGTCAGCTCCGGCCCCGGTATCTCCCTGATGATGGAGCACATCGGCCTGGCCGCCATGACCGAAGTGCCCTGCGTCTTCGTCAACGTCCAGCGCGGCGGGCCCTCGACCGGCCTGCCCACCCTCCCGGGCCAGGCGGACATGATGCAGGCCCGCTGGGGCTCGCACGGCGACTACGAGACCATCGCGATCTCGCCGAACAGCCCGCAGGAGTGCTTCGACCTGGTCATTCGCGCTTTCAACCTGTCGGAGCAGTTCCGCGTGCCGGTCATGTTCATGATGGACGAGAGTGTGGGCCACATGACGGAGCGGGTGGTGATTCCCCCGCAAGACCAGATCGAAATCTATCCTCGCCGGTTCACGACCAAGGCACCTGGAGAATATAAGCCCTACGAAGCGGGTGCGGACCTCGTGCCGGACATCACCCAAGCGGGAGCCGGCCACTGCGTCCACATCACGGGGCTGACACACGACGAACGCGGCTATCCGGTGATGAACGCCAACTGCCAGGACTCGCTGGTCAACCGGCTCGTCAACAAGATCCGCAACAACGTCGACAAAATCGCGTGCTTCGACGAGGACGCAATCGATGATGCCGACGTGGTGGTGATCAGCTACGGCATCACTTCGAGGATTGCCATGCGGGCGATTCGCATGGCCCGGCGTGAAGGCGTGAAGGTCGGCCACGTCCGTCTCGTCGTGGTCTGGCCGTTCATCGAAGACTACGTGCGGCGGCTCGCCGGTCGGATCAAGGCGTTTGTCGTTCCGGAGATTAACCTGGGGCAGGTTGTCCTCGAGGTCGAACGATGCGCGGCCGGTCAGTGCCGCGTGGTGCCGGTACCGCACGCCGGCGGCACTGTTCACGCCCCTGAGACAATTACAAGAGCCATTGTGGAGGCGTCCCGATGACGGAAGCCATGCCTGTCGACGGGCAGGCCGCGACATGCTGCGAAGAGATGCAGAATCCCGTCGAACAGTATCTGCGAATGGACCGCATCCCGCACATCTGGTGCCCGGGCTGCGGCATCGGCACGACCGTCAACTGCTTCGCCCGCGCGATCGAGCAGAGCGGCATCGATCTTGAAAAGCTCGCCGTCGTGTCGGGCATCGGCTGCACCGGCCGCGTTGCCGGCTATCTCGAGTTCGATTCGTTCCACACGACGCACGGCCGGGCGATCCCCTTCGCCACCGGGCTCAAGCTGGCGAACCCCGAGTTGAAGGTGGTGGTCTACAGCGGCGACGGCGATCTTATCGCCATCGGCGGCAACCACTTCATGCACGCTGCGCGGAGAAACGCCGACCTCACGGTCATCTGCGTCAATAACTTCAACTACGCCATGACCGGCGGTCAGGCGGCGCCGACGACGCCGGTGGATGCCGTGGCCACGACGGCGCCGTTCGGCGTTTTCGAGCGGCCGTTCAACCTGCCGTTCTTGGCGGAGTCGTGCGGCGCGGTCTACGTCGCCAGGTGGACGACGTACCACGTTCGCCAGGTGACGAAGGCGATGGTCGAGGGACTGAACAAACCGGGCTTCAGTTTCGTCGAGATCATCTCGCCCTGCCCGACGCTATACGAGCGCCGCAATCGACTGGGCAGCGGCCTCGATCGCATGAAGTGGTTCAAGGAGAACACGGTCATACGCAACGGCGAGGATCCGCGCAACTGCGACATCTCATTCCAGCGGCCGATCATTTGCGGCAAGTTCCTCGACGTCGAGCGGCCGTCGCTGGCCGAAGCCGTCCAGGCGAAGATCGACACCGTGCTCGGCAAGCGGAAATTCGACGATCTGGCCGAACGGCAGCGCGAGCCGCTGGCCCGCGGCGTGAAAAAGGATTGAACCATGGGCACCACGGAGATCAAGGTCGGTGGCCTCGGCGGCCAGGGCGTCATTCTGGCCGGAATGATCATCGGACGCGGGGCATCGATTTACGACAACAAGCACGCCACGCTCACCCAGGCGTTCGGCCCGGAAGCGCGGGGCAGCGCGTGCAGCGCCCAGGTGATCGTCTCCGATGAGCCGGTCGAATATCCGTACGTCACCCGGGCGGACGTGCTCGTCGTGATGTCGCAGGAGGCGGCCAATCGGTTCGCTCCCGACATGGCGCCGGAGGGAACGCTTCTGTACGAGCTCGATTTG
Source organism: Phycisphaerae bacterium (assembly GCA_040235375.1). GTDB lineage: Bacteria > Planctomycetota > Phycisphaerae > UBA1845 > UBA1845 > JBECKQ01. Next base: position 7,328 of record JBECKQ010000437.1, read on the forward strand.
GTCGACCCGTCGCGCTGCGCGCCGCCGGGCGTGACGGCTTATGGCGTCCCCTCGACGCGCATCGCCGAAGAGCTGCAGCGGCGGATGGTGGCCAACATCGTGATGGTCGGCTTCTTCGCCGCGATGATCGACCTGCTCGAGGTCGATGCGCTGCGCGAGTCGGTGAAGGCCTCCGTGCCTGCCGGCACCGTGAAGCTCAACCTGGCCGCGTTTGACCGCGGCTACGAGTACGGCCGGCAGCTCAAGGCCGGCAAGACGACCACCGCCGCTGAACACACCGCCTGATCGCTGCCTGCGTCCGAGGGTGGCACGGTCTGGCGCAGCGAGCGAAGCGAAGCGTCGCCAAGCCGTGGCGAAAGAGGCGGCTCTCCACACGCGTTACCGCCTGCCGCTGTCGTCTGTGTGCCCCTGTTCTTTGGCCGGTGCACGGCCTCACCGCAGGTGAGGCCATTGTTCAGTCTGTCCCGCTGCTGACTTATGATCCACGGCCTGTCCCTTCGGGCCAGACCGTGCCATCTATGAGGATTCGTTTGTCAAGCGGCCGGTGCAAGATCCGAGCAGGAGAAGTCCCTGCACGTCTCCTCTCGCCGTCGGCTTCGGTCAGTCTGCCCATCCCAGCCGAGGCCCGCGATGGGGATCGTGCCTTCCCCCGCACGGATTCTTGAGCCCGAGGTGGAGGGAGGCCACTCCAGCGAGTGTGCCATCCCTTCCGGATTATCGAGCTGGAGCCGACGTGACGTGATGCGCTCAACCATCTATTCGGGATTCCGTCGCTGACGGATCGCCATGAAGGATAAATTCGAAGGACGCCGCCATTCACCCTAACGACGGTCGACGATGGGCTCGCCGCCATGGCACGGTTCGGGGTCGTCCTCAAGGTCGTCACGTCCACCGGTCTCGCTCGACAAACCAATCCGTCTAAAAGCCCTCTTGCGTTACGAAAAGTCTTCCCTTCAGGCCACTCCCGCCATGGCCGCATGATAGGGTCGCCCGTTCGTCAATATCGAGGCGATCATGCACAGCAGCCGTCGGGCGATGGCCACAATCGCCTTCTTCTTACCCCGCCGCTGCGCCAGGTTGTCGAAGATCCGACGCCAGCGACACGTTTTGTTCACCAAACGCCATGCCGCCTGGGTCAGCACCCAACGAAGACGGCCCGGCCCCTCCTTGGTGATGGACAACTCTCGAGTCCGCCCATCGGACTCGCGTTGGCCGGGAGCCAGGCCGGCGTAGGCACAGACCTTTTTCTGCGAGCAAAAGCGACGAATGTCGCCCAACTCGCTGAGCACCACGTCGATGGTCACCGGACCAATGCAGGGAATGGTCCTCAACAACGCCCGCGCCTCAGCCTCCTGAACCGGGGCGTCGTTGCCGAAGGCACCCAGACGAGCATCCGCCTCCTTGAGCTGCTTGGTGTAAAGCTGAAACTCCTCCGTCAACTGGTCCAGGGCGAAGCGATCGGCCTCCAGCACCTTGGCGGTCCGCAAGTAATTGAGCCCCTCCCGAGTGAAGAGGTCTTTCCGGTCCGCGTTGTAGTTGCTGAGGATCCGCCGCATCTTGTTGCGGACCGAGGTGAGCCGGCTGCTGATATGGGCCCGTTGACGCACGAGAATCCGGTAGGCCCGCAGCCGCTGGGTCGGGCGGTACGCCTCGGGGATCATGTTCAGGGCCAGATATTCGGCGAGAACCTGAGCGTCGAGCTTGTCGCTCTTGCGGGTGCTCTCGGCGATGATCCGCATCTTTTTGGGGTGAGCCAGCGCGATCCGATCGGCCATCGGCTCGAGGATCTGGGCCAGCCATTCGTAACCGGCCGTCGCCTCGATCACGGCCTGGAAGGGGCCCAATTGTTCGAAATAGGCGGCGATGGCGGGCACGTCGCTGCACAACATCCGCTTGCGCTCCTGGATTTTGCGCTCTTTGTCCACGACGCAAAGGCTGATACTCTTCTTGTGGAGGTCGATGCCGACGTAGTTCATGGTTCGCTCCTTGTGTGGAAATCACCGGTCGAACGAAAAACGGCGATTTACCACGAGCTCAAGGCACCGTGAACCGGCTCGACCTCCCCTCATAGTTTCACCCCGCAACGCGGGCTCAGGAGCAGTGGCACACGTCAGCGCAAGAACACGGCGCGGACCCTCGAACAACTCAACTGCGTTTCGCGGGCTCGCCGTCCAGCAACCGCCGGCAACTACAATTGAATACCGGTGCTGACGGGCAACGCGCCCGCAACTCACCGAGACGAGCGGCGCTTCACATCCAACGGAGAAATGCAATGAACGTCGTCCTTGACGGGAACTCGCTGTCGATAGAGCAAATTCGTGCTGTCGCCCGCGATCGGGCGAGCGTGTCCATCGCGCCCGAGGCGCGGCGCACGATGCAGGAGTCCCGCGAGGTGATCGAGAAGTGCGTCGCCGCCGGCAAAGCCGTGTACGGCGTCACCACCGGCATCGGCGAGTTCGCCCGCATCATGATCTCGCCGGAGCAAAGCGCCGAGCTCCAGCGGCGAATCATCTACAGCCACTCGGCGGGCACCGGTAATCCGCAGCCGGAAGACGTCGTCCGCGCCGCCATGCTGCTGCGGGCGAACGTGCTGGCCAAGGGCTTCTCCGGCGTGCGCACGTGCCTGGCCGACACCGTCGTGGAGATGATCAACAAGGGCGTCGTCCCGTACATCAACGAAAAGGGTTCGGTCGGAACGAGCGGCGACCTGTCGCCGCTGTCGCAGTTCGCCGAGGTCGCCATCGGCGAGGGCCGGGCGTGGTACAAGGGCGAACTGATGTCCGGCGAGGAAGCGATGAAGCGGGCCGGCATCAAGCCCACCGACCTGACGTACAAGGAGGGCCTGGGCCTGATCAACGGGTCGCAGATGATGACCGCCGGCGCCGCCCTGCTCGTCTACGACGCCGAGCGCGTCTTGAAGAACGCCCTGATCGCCAGCGCAATGGCGCTCGATGCGCTTCGTGCCGTCGAGCGGCCGTTCTACCCACCGGTTCATCGCGTCCGGCCGCACCGCGGGCAGTACGCCGTCGCCGGCAACCTGCTCCGTCTCTTCGAGGGCAGCGAGGTCATGGCGAACCGCACCGGCAAGGTGCAGGACGGCTACAGCATGCGCTGCACGCCGCAGATACTCGGCCCCTCGTTCGAGGCGCTCGAGTACGTTCGCCAGGTCGTCAACGTCGAGGCCAATTCCGCCGCGGACAACCCGCTGTTCTTCGCCGAGGAGGACGAGTATTTCGCCGCGGGCAACTTCCACGGTCAGGGCGTGGGCATGGCCGTCGATTTCCTGTGCATCGCCATGTCCGAGGTGGCTAACCTCTCCGAGCGGCACACGAACCGCATGCTCAATCCGGTACTCTCCGGCCTGCCGGATTTCCTGGTCGAGGGCAAGGGGCTCAATAGCGGCCTGATGGTCGCCCAGTACACCGCGGCGGCGCTGGTCTCGGAGAACAAGGTCCTCTCTCATCCGGCCTCCGTCGATTCGATCAGCGTGTCGGCCGACCAGGAAGACCACGTGAGCATGGGGCCGATCGCCGTGCGCAAATGCGGCGAAATTCTACGGAACGTCCGCACCGTCCTGGCCATCGAGATGATGTCCGCGGCGCAGGCGTTCGAATTCCACGACGGGCGCAAGCCCGGCAGAGGCAATCGCATCGCCTACGACATGATCCGGCGAAAAGTTCCCAAGCTGGAGGACGATCGCGTGCTCTACCCGGACATCGAGGCCATCCGGCAAATGATCGAGGACTGCTCGATTCTCGACGCGATCGAGTCCGAAATCGGGCCGCTGAAGCTGGCCCGCGACGTGGAACTGCCGCGACCGAACGTGCCCGCCTGACGAACGCCGTCCATTACTGCGACCGGCCGCGCGCGATGCGCGCGACGATCGCCACACCGAGGCAGCCGCACACGTAGCCGAGGCCCGCGCCGACGACACAGTCGCTTGGCCAATGCGCGAACGTGATGACGCGGCTCGCTCCGCATCCGATGGCCAGCGGCCAGACCCACCACCAGAGTGGCGGGTAGTACCACGCGAGGACCATGGCCAGAGCGAACGCGGCCGCGGTGTGGCCGGAGGGGAACGACGCGAGCATGTACCCATCGTTGCCGGGTTTCCAACCGACCCAGGTCCGGTCCGGTTTGAGCTCGTCAAACGGCGCGATCTTTTCCGCGGACACCGGCCGGTGCCGGGCAACCACCGATTTGGTGCCGTCATAACCCACGATGGCAAAGAACTGCGCCGCGAGGATCGCGGTGATAATCCAAAACCGTCTGCGCTTATCGAAGAGCCCGACGACGATACAGGCGGTGGCGATCGTGAGAACCTGGGCGAAGTTCTTCAGTCCGCTCAGGACCTGATCGAAGAACCCGGCCGGCTCCGTGCTGGGTAGCCGGGCCACCAAGGCCAGTATGCCGGTGTCGAAGGGGTACACCGCGGCAAAGGCTCCGGCTGCCAGCACCGCGGCGACGGGCACCCTCCAGCGCAGCCGACATGGCCGGTTCGTCCGGGTCAGCCCTTCTCCTGCCACCTCCCTGATCGCTTCCATTGCATGGCCCCGTCTGTTCACGCCGCCGGCTCAGGATTTACCACTAATAGGGACAGTGCAACCACCGGCCCCAATCCATACGGCGCCCCAGCGTACCGGCTGTCACCGTTATGACTCGGCAGCAGGAAAACTGCAACCGCAGCCCGCCATTGGTATGCAAACGGTCATACTGGCGACGCCAAGCGGGTTGAGTGCCGGAGGGTGATGTGGCGGAATTTGCTTGCTTCTGCCGGCTCAACCTTGGTAATTTCCCTATTAGCGTTGCCTGCGGCTGCACGGTCATTTCGAAGCGGCGGAGCGACCATAATCATGGTGCGGAGAGGGCGCGGACTTTCGGTTTGTGCACTTGCTCTGTACGTGCCGGCCAGCGGCATCGCCGCCACCGTTCCCACGTATCCGGGAGATTGCAATCTCGACTGGTCTGTCGACCTGGAGGACCACGCCATCCTGACCGACTGCCTGGCCGGCCCCGGCATTGCGCCGGCCGGCGCATCGTGCGTCTGCTTCGACCAGGACGGCGATGGTGATGTCGACCTTGGGGATGCCGCCGCGTTCCAAGCCGCGTTCACCGGAAGCATTGTCGTCACCAGGCAGATTGGCGATGACGCCGACGATGGAACGGAAATCACATCGAGTGTCACGCAGTGGCAGAACAACGGTTATCTTGGCAGCGGCATCAACCGCATCGGATCCGGCGATGGTGAATCGTACACGGCCGGGCTTCGCTTCGAACTCCCCGACGTCATGCAGGGAGAGACCTTCGTTTACGCAAGGCTGATCTTGCCCGCGGCCGGCGGAGAGGCAGATTTCGGCACGGTTCTCAAGATCTACGGGGTGGCAGAAGATTGCGCTCCCGGCTTCGATGTCGCCCCGCCACATGCGTGCCCACGAACGGCCGCGAGCGTCGAGTGGATTATCCCCACCGTCTGGCCTGAGCCGACGATCGACATCGACTGTGGCCCACTGCGTCGCTACAGTGCCGACATATCCCCGATCGTCAACGAAATTGTCTCCCGACCGGGATGGGGTGTCGGCGCGGAGGGCAAAGTGATCGCGCTGCTGCTCGAGAGTGGGCCCGGCCAGTCCGGCTTTCTCGCCTTCCACGACTATCGCTCCATCACCAACCCCATGTGCCCCGGCACGCTCGCTCCTGCGCTTGAATTGTTTCGCACACCGATCTCGACTTTCGTCGCCCGCGAGCTGCTCAGCCGTCCAACCGCGACGTCGGTCACCGTGACCGCCATGTCGCAGATCGACCTGGAGGCGTTCATCGAATACGGCGTCGCGCCCGGCGTCTACCTGGAGCGGACGCTCCTGAGGTTCTGGCCGCGCGGCCAACCCATGACGATCTCGCTTGAAGGTCTTGAGCCGGACACCCGGTACTATTATCGCTTGCGGTTCCGCCGACCTGGTACGCCCGATTTCGATTCCACCCCCCAACGGACATTCCACACCCAGCGCGCAGCTGGCAGTGCATTTACATTTACGGTTCAGGCAGATTCGCACTTGCAGGCCGCCAGGCGCAAGCACTTGCTGGCGAGTGAACGACTGTACCGCCTCGCCCTGCGGAATCAGCTGGAGGACGAACCCGACTTTCTCATCGACCTTGGCGATACGTTTCATTGCGAGTTCTACGAGGGCCGCGACGTGCTCGACGCCGAAGAGGCAATCGAGCGGCACCTCGATCAGCGTCCGTTCCTCGACCTGGCGTGCCATTCGGTGCCGTTCTTTTTCGTGCTCGGCAATCACGAGGGCGAGCAGGGATGGCAGCTCGACGGTACGCTCGACAATGTTGCGGCATGGGCGGCTGCCGCCCGCAAGCTTCTCTACCCGCTACCCGAACCCGATGCGTTCTACACCGGTTGCACCGACGTGACCCTCGTCGGCCTGAGACAGAACTACTACGCCTGGCAGTGGGGCGACGCGCTCTTCATCGTCCTCGATCCCTACTGGTACACCACGACCATGCCGCAAACCTACTTCCCCGGCGGGGGCAGCGGCAACAATTGGGACTGGACCCTTGGACGCGACCAGTACCTCTGGCTGCGCGACACGCTGCGGGCGAGCGATGCAACGTTCAGGTTCGTATTCGCCCACCAGGTTACCGGCGGCGTCAACAACTATGGCCGCGGCGGTGCGGAGGCGGCACGCAACGTGTTCGCCGGCATGGCAACCTACGAATGGGGAGGCGAGGATCAGGAGGGCAACAACGTGTTCGCCGCCTACCGTCCCGGATGGGGCGACGGCCAGTCGATCCACGATCTCATGTGCAGTAACGGCGTCACTATTTTCTTCCATGGACACGACCACGTATTCGTCGAGCAGGACGTGGACGGGATCGTCTATCAGGAATGCCCTCAGCCGAGCAACGTCGGATACGACTACGGATATTACGGCGACGGCCTGTATTCCATCGGCGTCCACCTCCCGAACTCCGGCCACCTCCGCGTCACCGTCGCGCCCACCAACGCACAGGTGGACTACATTCGAGCTTTCCTGCCCCAGCACGGCAGCAACGGCCAGCTTGCGTACTCCTATACCGTTCCCGCCGCCAGCCGCTGATCGCCCTACGTCCGCCCGATCGACCGTTTGCCTCGCAGACGCCGCCGGTTTACCGTGGCGGCCATGAAAAGCAGGCGAATCACTCCAGCCGGCGAGCCGTTGAACGCTGCAGTCCGCCTCCCGGGATCGAAGTCGATCACCAACCGGGCGATGATCGCCGCCGCCCTTGCGGACGGGCCGTCCACGCTCACCGGCGCCCTATTCTCCGATGACACGGAGTATTTGATCGCCTGCCTGCAATCGCTCGGCGTGCGCGTGACGTCAAACGCCGCCAGCGCACGGATCGACATCGCGGGCACCGGCGGCAACATCACCGCCGCCGAGGCCGATCTGTTCTGCGGCAACAGTGGCACAACAATCCGATTCTGTACGGCTCTCTGCACGCTGGGCGCGGGCGCGTACCGGCTGGACGGCGTCGATCGCATGCGGCAACGGCCGATCGGGCCACTGGTCGATGCCTTGCGGCAGCTCGGCGCGGCCGTCGGGTATGAAATCGAGGAAGGACATCCCCCCGTCCTGGTTCGTGGCGGCACGCTTCGCACCGGCGCCGTCACGCTGGTTTCCCCGCCCTCAAGCCAGTTCGTCACCGCCCTATTGCTGGTGGCGCCATACGCGATGGGCGACGTGTTTCTCGACGTGCGCGGCGGCGTCGTCAGCGCACCGTATCTCGCGATGACCGTCACGCTGATGGACGCGTTCGGCGTCGCCGTGGTGGATCAGCTCGATGCCGATGCCGCCCGATTCGTCGTGCCCGCTCCGCAACGGTATGCCGGCACGGAGTTCGCCATTGAGCCGGACGCCTCGAACGCATCGTACTTCCTGGCGGCGCCGGCCGTCACCGGAGGGAGTGTCACGGTCGAGGGCCTGGGCACGTCGTCGATCCAGGGTGACGTGCGCTTCGTGGACGTGCTCGAGCGGATGGGCTGCACCGTGGCGCGTGAGCCGCACCGGCTGACCGTGAGCAAGCCCCCGAAAGCAAAGCTGACCGGTGTCGACGCCGATCTGAACGCCATGCCTGACACGGCGCAGACGCTCGCGGTTGTCGCTCTCTTCGCCGACGGCCGGACGACGATCCGCAACGTGGCCAACCTCCGCCTGAAGGAGACCGACCGCCTGGCGGCGCTGGCCGCCGAACTGGTCAAGTTCGGGGCCCGCGTGGACGTCGGCGATAACCACATTGCCATCGACCCTCCCGTCGCACCGCAGCCCGCCCACGTCGCGACGTATGACGACCATCGCATGGCGATGAGCTTCGCCCTGGCCGGCCTGGCCCTCGACGGGGTTGAAATCCTGGATCCGGCCTGCGTCAACAAGACCTTCCCAGATTTCTTCGAGCGTTTCGACGGCCTTACGGCCGGCTAGCCGGCATCGCTGCAGCCCGCCGCCGCTTTTGTCCGATAAACCAGGGACGCAGCGTCAATCGCGACCGCGGCAATGCCGCGCGCTTTCGGGAGCACGCCCTCGTATGGCGGATGTCCTCGACCAAAACGAAGTTGACGCCCTGCTGGCGGCGGTGGACGCCGGGCAGATGGACGATCAGGCCGGCTCCTCGCGGGTGCCGGCCCGCGCTCCGCAGAAGGAAGCCCAGGCCTACGATTTCAAGCGACCGGAGCGCGTCAGCAAGGATCAGATGCGCTCGCTCGCGAGCCTGCATGAGAGCTTCGCCCGCAATCTGGGCGCATCACTGTCCAGCTTTCTGCGTACGATCGTCGAGGTGCGCGTCGCCACGATCGAGCAGCTCACCTATAGCGAGTTCATACACTCCCTGCCGAACCCGACCAACTTCAACCTCCTCAAGTGCGAGCCGCTCGAAGGGCAGATGTGCCTCGAGATCAGCCCGCTGATCATCTACCCGATCATCGACCGCCTTCTCGGGGGCTCGACCAGCGAGATGTTCATCCCGCAGCGCCCGCTCACCATGATCGAGCTGCGGCTCATCCGGCGGATCACCGACCGCGCTCTCGCCGAGCTCACCGAAGCGTGGGCGTCTCTCGTTGACGTGAAGTTCGGCCTCGGCGAGGTGGAGAGCAACCCGCACCTCGTGCAGATCGTCGCTCCGAACGAAGTAGTGGTCGTGATCGGGCTCGAGCTGCGCATGGGTCCGCGCGCCGGCACAATGAGCCTCTGCATCCCGTTCAACGTGATCGAACCGGTTATGCCGAAGCTTGCGAGTCAGGGTTGGCTCGCCTATCGGCGGCGTCCAAGCGCCGAGGACAAGTCAAAGCAGATCATTAACTCGATCGAGCCGGCCAAAGTCGAGCTGTGTGTCTGTCTCGCGGAAACGACGATTACCGTCGGCGAGCTTCTGTCGCTCCAGAAAGGCGACGTTATTCAAACCACCAAGCCGTATACGGAAGAAGTGCTCGTCCGCGTCGAAGGGAAGAACAAGTTCGCCGCCGTGGTGGGTCGGCATAAGGACCACCGCGCCGTCAAGCTCACCCGCAACGTGCAGCCCGGCGACCGCCTCGAGCGCCCCGTCATGGACGTCACCATGAGCGACTGATCAGACCGCGCTGCCAAGACCGCCGACCGCGGCCGCCTTCACATCGGCCCCGAGAGCACATTGGCCAGCGCCGTCCAATCGTCCATGTTCACCAACCAGTCGCTCGTATCGACATTGGCACACGCGCAGCCGGGATCGTCCACGACGCTCCTGCCGAAGCAGTCGAGGAAGACTTGCAGGTCCAGCAGATCGACGTCGCCGTCGGCGTCCGCGTCACCCGGCGAGCCGCAGCTCGGGCAGTCGCCCACCTGCACGGTGGCATAATCGCTATAGGTAATGCACACCGGCGAAGTGGTGAACGCCAGCGCCCGATACTCACCGGCGTCCTCCGGCTGGAGCCCGGTCAGCTCGAGCATCGGGCCGGAGCCCACGACTTGTGTATCGAGACGCCACTGGTAAGTCACCGGCAACGGTGAGGTGGCCGCCACAGCCAGCACGACAGTACCCCCCACCTCGCCGCACGTGTCCTCCGGCTGAACGGTGATGATCGGACTCACCACACGAAGGGTGCTCTCACTCGACGTGACGGATTCGCACTCGTTGAAGACAACACATTTGAACGTTCGTCCATCGTCCGCGTGGGTCAGATTGAAGACGCGAAGCTCATTGGTACCGACACCAGTGTAGTCCGGTCCGTTTACGAGCGGCATGGCCCCCTCGTACCACTGGTACATGGGCGGCGGCGAGCCGCCGGCGACGGTCAGCGTGAAGAGAGCGGAGCCGCCTGCACACGCGTTGACCGTCGCGGGCGGCTGCGTCGTGATCTCGCCGAGCTGGATGACGCTCAACGTGGCCGGGGCGCTGTCGGCAACCAGGCAGCCATCCGTGACCGCGCACGCGTACGTACCTTCGTCCGCCACGTCAATGTTCCGCACGGTGAGCGTTGGCGTGGCCGTACCGAGATAGTCGGCGCCGTCCATCAGCGGCGTGCCGCCCTTCGTCCACGCGTACGACAGCGACATGCCGGCCGCGGATACGGAGAACGTCACATCCGCGCCCGGGCAGCCGTTGGTGGACAGCGGTTGCTGTGTTATGAGGTTGGCGGTCTGGCAGTCATCAGGCACACCGTTGCCGTCGCAGTCGTTTCCGGCAAGCTGGCATTCGTCAGGCACGCCGTCGGAATTGCAGTCCGGGCTGGTACCGCCCCGCACGTCGCAGTCGTCCGGCACGCCATTGGTGTTGCAGTCGTCGCCGACGAGCTGGCATTCGTCCGGGACGCTGTCCAGATTGCAGTCGTTGCTTGTCCCGCTGGCGATATCGCAATCGTCGGCCACGCCGTTCTGATTACAGTCGAATTCGCACTGATCGGGGATCCCGTTCGTGTTGCAGTCGAGGCTCGTGCCCGCCGCGATCTCGTCCAGGTCGTTGACGCCGTTTCCGTTGCAGTCGCGATTCTCGATCCGCAGGTAGTAAACGTCCTGCTCGCCGTTGAACGTCGCGGCGTACGCCAGGCTGGCTCCGTAGTTATCAGAGACCATGTCGTAGTAGTCTCCGATCTTGCTCTGGTTCGGGTAGCCAAGATGAGAGTTGAACGGAATGCTGACGGGAATGTTAGCGGAGAACGTCACGCCGCCGTCGACGGAAAACGCGTAATAGAGTTCTGACTCAATGGCCGTCGGGTCCGCCCGCGTGTCGTTCCAGACGACGTCGATCCGGCCAAAGGGTGCCACCGACATCGTGCCGAACCACTGCCACGCGAAGGTACCCGGCGCGTCGTCGTTCACGCGGATCGGCGCGTTCCAACTGAGCCCGCCGTTCGTGCTGCGGGCGAACATGACGTCCAGCGGATCATCGCCGGGCGGATTGACGGAGCCGAGCAGATAAACGTGATCGCGATTCGCACCGCGCGCGTTTCCCGTTGCGATCCACATCTGGCCGACGAGGCCGCCGGGATTCGGCGTGCCCCCCGACACGGTCGACCCACCGATGTTCACCGAGGCCAGATAGCTGAACGAGGGCGTTACCGTCGCATCCCACGCATCGAGCGAGCGGAGCACCGGGGCGTGCGATGAAGACGCCGCGCCCGTGACGTACACCTGCCCGTCGGGCCCTACGGCGAGCGTTCCCCAGATCGGAAGCCCCGGCAGGGTGATCGGCGTCATAAAAGTCAGCCCGCCGTCGGTCGAGCGCGTGAACACGTCGTCTCCACAGCATGCGGCGACGTAGCTCCAGGCACAGTAGATGTTGCCCCGGCCGGGCCCCTCCGTCTTGTCCACGATCATCCACGCTTTGTCACCGCCGTACGCGTCGATCGACGGGCCCCACGTGACGCCCCCGTCGAACGATCGGAACAACTGGCACGTGAAATCGTTCATCAGGCTGTAGTAATAGAAAACGCCGTCCGCGCTCGAGTCGAGCACCGGGTCACTTCGGAAGAGTCCGGCCTGCAGCGAGCCGGGAAACGTCCACGTGGTACCGCCATCCTGGCTGTACGCCCGACCTGCCTGTCGAAAGTTCGACATGACCGAGTCGAACTGCCGCCAGCCGATCGCGATGCGATCGGGATTCGTCGGATCGACCGCGATCGACGGTTCGTTTGCAGCATCGCCAAAGATGTTGTTACCCAGCGCGTCGACATTTACCTGTACGGAATCGAAACCGTTCCGCGAATACACTGCCCGCGGTCGTACCGGACCGCCCAACGGGGCCAGCGGTCCCGGCACCGGCGGCTGATCCATACGTTCGAGAGGCTCCTGCCGTTTCGGCGGCCCCGGCGAGTCCGCGAGAGCGATGCGCGTCGAGAGGCAAATCACAACGGCGTAGAACGCAATCGCTATCGCCCGATAATCCATACGCGGCGCGCTGGACATCTTCCTCTCCTGTGCCAGACCGCAGGTGGACGGCGGCTTGAGGACAAAACCCGACATGGCATTAGCCCGGTGGGAGTACTTCCTGTCACGTCGACCCGGCATGCGGGAGACGAACCACCCCGGAATCAGTAGATCACTTTACGAATTTCAGCCACGAGTGTCAATTGACGGATTACCCTGTGCACGACAATCGCTTCGTGGCAATCGCCAACGCGCAGCGCGACGCACCTCATGTCGTGGGGATGAAGTGACGATGCTCTGTTAGTTGCGCGCCCTTGCCCGCCGCAACGGGCCGCGCCGCCGGAAGGGAATCCTGCACGCCGCAAGCTGTGCATGAGACCGACCTGTGCCATGCCCGACGAGTCCTTTCGCATCCTGATCGTCGACGACGACCCGGCCTTCTTGCGTTTTCTCAAGAAGCTGCTGGACAACGCCGGTCACGACGTGCTCACCGCGCAGGACGGCGTGCAGGCGATGCGCCTGCTTCTCGATGAAGGTCCGCAGATGGTGATCACCGACGGAACGATGCCCGGTCTCGACGGCATCGAACTCTGCCGCGCGATCCGCAGCAACGAGGCGCTGGGCTTCGTCTACATCGTCCTCGTGACCGCACATACCGCCAAGCAGTACATGCTCCGCGCCTTCGAAGCCGGCGCGGACGACTTCCTGCTGAAGCCCATCGATCGCGCTGAGCTTCTCGCGCGCTTGCGCGCGGCGCGGCGGCTCATCAAGCTTCAGTCGGACCTCGACAAGCAGAATCGCGAGGTCCACCTCGCCAACGCCCGCATGGCCATGGCCGCCAGCCAGCTTGAAGAGGCCAACCGCAAACTCCAGATTCTGGCCACCACGGACGAGCTCACCGGCCTGCTCAATCGCCGCGAAACCATGAACCGGCTCGAGCAGCATTGGTCGCGTGCGCTCCGCCACCACGAGCCGCTATCCTGCATCCTCATCGACATCGACCATTTCAAGAGGGTCAACGACACGTACGGCCACGCCGCCGGCGACATGATCCTCAAGAAGATCGCCGAGGCACTTCGCAGCCTGGCCCGCGCCTACGAGGACGTGTGCCGAATCGGCGGAGAGGAGTTCCTCGTGCTGTGCCCGAAAGCTTCTCTGCACGAGGCGAACGAGGCGGCGCAGCGCTTCTGCATCTTCGTCGGCGCGACCAAAGTACCCTTCAACGACACGAGCATCTCGGCCACGATCAGCGTGGGCGTCGCCGAAAAAGGGCCCGCCATGCGCTCGCCGGAGAACCTCCTCCGCTGTGCCGACGAGGCCATGTACGCGGCCAAGGCCGCCGGCCGCAACACCGTCCGCACCTACCGCGAACCGCCCGTCACCGCGTAGCTCACTACCACTCGCTATGTCTGCGTTCGTGCGAACGGATCCGGAGTGGACTTGATTGCCGCGGCAACACGAGTGCAAAATGGCGGCATCATGGTTTCCGACCGTGCCTTTCTGGAAGACATGCACGACAACCAGTCGGCCCTTCCTGGGGTCGCGACGTCGGGCGACGAATCGCTGGAAACCGAGAAACCCTGGCCGGCTTACTACGCCCTTGTCACCGCCTGGCTCCTGCCGGCGACGACCACGCGGCGAACGGCGCACGTTTCGCTTCCGCGGGCTTTTGCCGTTCACGCCATCGCCCTGGTCGTGACCGCCGTGGTCATTACAACTGCCAGGGAGCTACGCCTCACCGACCCGCGATACTGGCCGTGGCAACCGTTCATGAAGGGGTTCGACCACCTGCTCGTCGCTTTGCCGCTGCCGCGCAGCGGGGTTGCCGGGTTGGCACGCAAGGCTGTCGTCCTTTCGGCGATCGAGCTTATCTTCGCCGGCATGAGCATCGTGTTCCTGCCATTCGGAGCACGTGACGAATCGCTGTGGGACAGCATCCGCCATGTTTTGCGGAGGACCTGGCTGCACACTTCCCACGTGATGATTATCGCCATCGTGCTCACCGTAGTCGGTATGACCGTCACAACCGAAAGGCAATGGTATCGTGAACACGCCGATCAGTACCGAAGAGTTCATCCACCCCCAGTCGATGCGGCGCGCTATGTTCAATACCGGCAAAGCGAGCTCGAGTATTTTCGGATTCTGCGAAGCACGCCGAGGCCATGGCTTGTGACGCTCGCTCCGCTGTTGCTGTCACTGGCGGGACTCTTCTCAGCGGCCTGGCTCCTATGGGCGCTGTTTCGAGGGATCACCGCCGCTCGACCGATGCGTTCGCTAAACCGGCCGCCGTTGTGCAGGCGGTGTGGCTACGAACTGACTGGGCTCGGACCGCAAGGGCGGTGCCCGGAGTGTGGACTCGACTTTCGACCTCCGCTCGATCATCGTCTATTGCCGGAATGCCCGTGGAATAGACGCCGCAAAATCGGGCGCGTGCGCGCATACGTGGCGACGGCCACCCGCATGATCCTTCATCCCGCGAAGTTCGGAGCTGCCCTGGACCCTCGAAAACCGATGCGGGACAGCCTTCTCTATCTTGCTGCGAGTGTCGGAGCGACGGTCGGACTCCTGGTCGTCACGGCGACGGCGTTTTCGGCGACCATTACGGGAGCTGATTTTGGGATGCCCATCCAGCTCCAACTCGCGGTCGATTTCACCGCCCCACTCGCGTTGGCCACGACGATCGGATCTCTCCTTCTGGTGGCTGTGCCAGCCTACGCTATTGGAACCGGTGATCGGTCGCGTACTGGACGGATCAGATTGAGCGCCGCCGCGCAATTCACGTCATACGGCTCCGCGTTCTTGCCCGTTTGGATGGCGATCTCGCTCATCACCGTAATCGTGCTTCTTCTCTGCAGTGGTTTTGTGCAGTCGTTTGCCCGCCGAATTGGCGCGCCCGTTATGCTCATCTACTTGTCGGTTTGGGGGACGGTGAATCTGCTCCTCCTCATCCAATACATCAGCATCTTCGTTCGTGGTTTGAAAGGCGTGCGCTACGCCGCCTTCCGGTAGCCGCTGCACAGTCCGCGCGCAAGGGAGCGGCGACCGCAAGTTCGCGGTCGCCGCGCTTTTCCACTCCAGTGTTTCGCGATCAGCCTCTTTGCGGCGCAGGTCGTCCGCCAGTCTACTGCCCAAGGAAGGCGGCAATGTCCGCCACCTGATCGGTGGTGAGCGAAATGCTCGCGTGCGTACCGGACTGCAGGCCGTCGGTCAGTTGATCGGCCGAGAAACCGCTGATGTCCGGGGCGAAGCCGCTGGCGCCGTCCGCGCCATGGCAGGTAGCGCAGTTGTTGGCGAAAAGCGTTTGGCCCGTGGCCGCATCGCCACCGCCACCACCATCGCCGCCCCCACCTGAACCTTCGAGCAGCCAGGTGGCCACATCCTCGATCTCCTCCGCGGTGAGCGTCTTGCCCATGTGTACGGCGCCCGAGCCGAAACGCTGCTCGAGCGCGGCGAGTTCATTATTGCCCGCCAAGGCGGGACCGGCGCCACCTTCGGCATTGTCGCCGTGGCAAGCACCACAGCCCTTCGCGGCAAAAGTGGCCGCTCCGGCCGTCGCGTCGCCATTGGGCGTCTCGGTGCCATCGCCTCCGTCGCCGCCATCGCCTTCGTCACCACCATCACCTTCATCACCGCCGTCAGCCGGCGGCTGCTCTTCTTGCTGGGTGGCGTCGATCACCTGGTTGGCAAACTGCGTCAGCAGCAGATCGAGGAAGGTATTGCCCGCGGCATCGGCCGACTGGAACAGGAGTTCCGGCACGTTGGCGCCGCAACCGCCGATGCCCACGGCGAGCCCGAGCACGCCACCGAAAATCACCAGTGAAACGCCGCATCGACTGTAAAGCTTCATAGTCCGTTCTCCAACGGGTTTGTCATTCCCTTCCGGTCGAGCACACGTCGCCCGACGCGACGCCATCGCCCTGCTGCGCTGGCGGCGCGCGGCAACAGCCTACTCCTCTTTCTCCTTCGGCACGCTGATCCCCGGCCTGAGCATCGGACCGCTGCCGAAGTGTACTTCATGGCACTTCGTGCAGTCGGCCGCGTCGGGGCCGCTATGGGCATCCTGGCTGAGATCCTCCGGACCGCCGTGGCAGTCCGCGCAGAGCGACTCAACCTTGTTGGCCAGCAGGAATTTGTACTCGCTGCGGTGGGGCCGATGACACATCAGGCAATCGCCGGCCGCCACCGGCGGATGCTCCACCTCGTCGCTGAAATAGCGGGGGTGGCAGGCGCCGCACCACGACGACAGATCCTCGCGGACCTGCATCTGCGAGTCCGGATTGTGGCAGGCCTTGCAGTCGTGCTGCGCATACGGCGGATGAATGGAAGCGTACTGCTGCTCGAGGTCGGCGGCCTCCGGCAGCTCCTCGGCGGGTGTCTTCTTTTCCGCTTCGGCCTCGGCGGCCGCAGGCTTCTCGGGGACCTCGAAGAAAAAGTGCTTCAATCGCTCTTTCGCGCCTGGCGAGCAGCCGACGAACAGAGCGACGCCGACGATCGGGATCATCCAGGGTCGATTACGCATGCGAAGGCATCCTCGAGCCGCGCCTCGGTTTGCAGATGGCGATTAACATATTGCCGCAGCGCTCAAGTGCAACCCATTTTCGAGTTTCGTGGTCACCGGCCAGCCAGTGTCACGGCTAGTCACCGAAAGTTGGATGGATCAAAGACCTTGGTCCGGAGGCTGGCGCGGGGGAGTCCGGCAAGCCGATATTTGTCGAAGCGGTGGATGATTATAGGTTGCAACGGGCAGCCGGTGGCCTAAGATCGCTCACCGGTGCGGGTGGATGGAGAGGTGTTGGCGCGGTGCGCGCCGCGCTTCTCGGGAAAAGCGACACGCTTGAGCGAAGGTATGCCATGCATGGTGCGGGCTTGAGCATACGCTTCGGCACAATCACGTCGATCCTGGGCATAATCGCCGCAGGTTCCGTTCTGGCCGTAGCGTCCCCAGCGGTTGCAGACGAGCAGCAAGAGGCCGAGGAAAAGAAGGCGGAGAAGCCGAAGTGGTTCACGCTCGACCGCCTCGACGCCTACCTCGAGCTGGAAAGCGAGTTCACTCAGTCGCGGATTAAATCGCAAGCCGGCCAGCGCCGGCGCCACGACCGGGCGCAGACCGATCGCGGCTGGCGCGTTGAAGAGCGATTCGGCCTGAAGGCGGCCGGCACGATCATCGACCCCGCCGCGGTGAGCTACCAGGCCGATCTGAGCTTCGCCTTGACCCAGGCGCACTTCCACGAGCGCGGCCCGTTCTACAACGGGACGGACGACGACTCCGGCAACCTGCTGCTCTATGACGTGCGGTTCAACTTCTTCGAAGGCAAGCCTCTGTCCGGCACGGTGTACGCCATTCGCCGCAACGATCACATTGACCGCCGGTTCCAGCCGTCACTGGACGAGCGGCAGACGGGCTTCGGCACGAGCTGGAGCTACGTGCATGACAACCTGTCCATGCACCTGACCTACGACTACCTCCAGACCGACCGAACCGACAACGACGATTACTTCGACAACGAACACTACGTCGACAGCACGCTGGACTACAGCCTGACCTACGCCTTCTCCGAGCATCACACGCTGGACTTCTCCTACGACCATGCGGAGATGCACCAGAATTACCAGGGGCTGAACCAGGGCTTCACGACCAGGCGCGACCTGTTCACGTTGGACGATCGCTTCGAATTCGGTCCGGAGGATAAGCACGAATTGTGGACGCGGGTGCGCTGGCAGGAGGAAAGCGGCGATTTTGCCCGCGATATCTTCGAGATCAGCCCGCGCCTGTCGCTGCACCATAGCGACAACCTCGAGACGATCTACCAGTACCAGTTCAGCCGGGACAAGTACGAGGCCTTCGACGTCGACACGCACCGGGCGGACTTTCAGCTTGTCCACCAGCTTTACACCAACCTGACCACGACCGTCGACGTGTTCGGCCTGTACGAAGACGTCGAGGACGACGTGAAGACCACCCAGTACGGCGGCGTCGTCGACTGGCAGTACAACCGCAAGAACCCGTACGGCCAGTTCTACGCCGATCTGTCGCTCGGCTACGACACCGAGAAGGTGCGCGGCGACAACGGATTCCGCCTCGTGCTCAACGAGTCGGGCACGTTCCGGGACCCACTGCAGATCGTACTGCGCAATCGCAACGTGCGCCTGGGGTCGATCGTCGTGACGGATGCGACGAACCGGCGGATCTACCTGACCGGGCGGGATTACGTCATCGTTCGCACCGGTGACGTGACACAACTCTATCGCGTGCCGGGCGGCAGCATCGCCGACGGCGAAACGGTGCTGATCGACTACGAGTACGCCACGCCGGCAGGCGGCCAGATCGACACAATGCGGGTCGACTTCTCTCTCGAGCAGCGGTTCGACAACGGGTTGACGCCCTACTACCGGCTGACCTATCGGAACCAGGAGGCGGACAACGGCGCTCTCGGCTTTGCGCGCATCGCCGAGCGGCAGGATCACCACCGCATCGGCGTCAGCTACGAGAAGGAGAGGTATTCCCTCCGCGCCGAGTTCGAGGTGTACGACGACACGATCGAACCGTACAACGCCTACCACCTCGACGGGTTGTATCGCTTCATCAAGTCGACGGCGCACTCGCTGGACGGTTCGATCCGGTTCTCGCGGTTCTTCTTCGACGACGAGTTCGACCGGCGCAACGTCAACTGGGTTGACGTTCAGGTCGATCACCGGTGGCGACTGCGCGACGATCTCTCGACGTTCGAGCGACTGGGCTACCGCTGGGAAGATGATTCGCTACGGGGCATTACGAACGCCTGGGACTTCACAGCCGGTATCGATTACGTGCTGGGGGACCTGACGGCGCAGTTGGCGTTCGAGTATGATCGGCTGGACCTGCCGGAATCGACGGACGACGACTATGGCCTGTATCTGCGGCTGAGAAGGGAGTTCCCGGATGTGCTCGCCAGCCGCTAGGCGTACGATCCTGCTGTGCTCCGCCGGACTGCTGGCGACGGCGTTGTGCGTTGCAGCACCGGGCTGCGCGCGGCCGGAGGGCCAGGTCTTCGAGCCCCTGGCCAAGCCGATGGTCTGGCCGGCCCCGCCCGAGGAACCGCGAATCCGACTTGTAGGGGCCATCTCCGGCAGTGGTGACCTGAAGGCCGCCCAGTCGGGAATGGAGGTCTTCAAGGAGATGATCCGCGGCCGCCGCGGCGAGATCGCGATGACCTCGCCGCATTCGATCGCCGTGGCGCCGGGGCCAAAGCTGGGGGTCACGGACGTGGGCCAGGCCGCGGTGCACATTATCGATCTTGAGAGGCGCACCCACGTGCTCGTCTCCGGCGTCGAGGACGAACTGTTTGAAACGCCGATCGGCGTGTGCTGGGCGGGCAACCGGCTGTTCGTGACCGACGCCGGCCGGCAGGAGGTGTTTGAGCTGGATGCGAGCGGAGGATTCCACAACCGCTTCGGCGCAACCGAGTTGAAGAGGCCGGTGGGCATTGCCTACGTCGCCACGCGCGATCAGCTCTACGTCGTTGACGGCGGGGCCCACGATATCGCGGTCTTCGGCCTCGACGGCGGGCTTGTCCGGCGAATGGGCGGGCACGGCACCGAGCCGGGCGAGTTCAACTATCCGTCGCACATCTGCTGGGACGGCGGGGATCGAATTGCCGTCGCGGATTCGGCCAATTTCCGCGTCCAGATTCTCGACCTCGACGGGCAGTGCATCACGGTTTTCGGCACCAAGGGCGACGCGGCCGGAAACTTCGCCCTGCCGAAGGGTGTGGCATTCGACAGCGATCACCACGTTTACGTGGTTGACTCGCAGTTCGAGAACGTGCAGATATTCACGCAAGAGGGCCAACTGCTGCTGGCATTCGGCCGGGAAGGAAGCGGCCTGGGTCGGTTCGCGCTGCCGGCGGGGCTCGCAATAGACAAGCAGGATGAGATATGGGTGGCGGACTCGGCCAATCATCGAATCCAGGTGTTCGACTATCTGAGGGATGCAGGATGAATCGGGCACGACTATTGGGGCTGCTCGGCTGCGTGGTCGCGGCGACGGCGATCGCCGATGAATCGGTGGTCAACTCGCCGCACGACCTGTCGGCCCGAAGCCCGCACCGGATCCGGGCGGTCAACGAAGACCAGGTATGCGTTTTCTGCCATGCCCCGCATAACGCCGCGCCGCAGACGCCGCTGTGGAACCGCGAAAACCCGGAAACCTACTACCGGATCTACGAGAGCTCGACGACGGACGCGCGCATCGACCAGCCGTACGGCGCGTCGAAAATGTGCCTGAGCTGCCACGACGGCTCGCTGGCCCTCGGCAACGTGCTGTCGCGGCCGGTCTCGCAGCCGATCGTCATGACGGCCAGGACCATGCCGCCCGGCCCGTACGGCGAGGATGCCGATCTGACCAACGATCTGTCCGACGATCATCCCATCAGCTTCCGTTACGACCGGCAGCTCTCCAACGTGGACCATCAGATTCGGCCGCCCGAGGTCGTCACGCAGGATCTTCCCCTGGGCGTACACCGCGAAGTGCAGTGCACGACCTGCCACGATCCGCACAACAATGAGCTCGGCGATTTCCTCAACGTGACCGACGAGTACTCGGCGATCTGCGTGGCCTGCCACGACATGGACGGCTGGCGCTATGGCTCCCACGCGGTGAGCAACAAGCGGACGCCGGGGCGCGTGGTCGACCCTCGCCAGCGGCTCAAGTACCACACGGTCTCGGACAATGCTTGTGCCAACTGCCACCGAATCCATTCGGCCCC
The DNA here is from genome assembly GCA_040235375.1 of Phycisphaerae bacterium. Taxonomy (GTDB): domain Bacteria; phylum Planctomycetota; class Phycisphaerae; order UBA1845; family UBA1845; genus JBECKQ01. The sequence goes on from JBECKQ010000437.1 coordinate 28,452, forward strand.
GAAGCGGGAGCGCCTGTTGCGTTACGTCCGCGAGGAGGAAGGCTGCCTGAACTGCCACAGCGGCGACGTCGCCCGTTACAACATCGCCGCCGACATCCGCAAGAGCTCGAGTCACGACCCTGACCCCCGGACCGGCGTACACGATCCGGCGGAGACGCCGTTCACCATGGCTCGGCACGTCGAGTGCGTCGACTGCCACAATCCGCACGCTTCGCGGACGCGAAACATCGGGGCGGTGCGCGGCACGTTCGGCCAGATCGTGAAGGGGCCGAACGAGAACGTGCCCGGCATCACGATCACCGGCCGGGCGATCGAGGATTCCCGGTTCCTCTACGAAATCTGCTTCAAGTGCCATGGCGACGGGCTGTTCCGCCCGCGCATCGTCACCCCGCGGCAAATCACGCAGACGAACAAGCGGCTGGAGTTCATGCCCGGCAATCCCTCGTATCACCCCGTTGCCATACCGTTGCGGCGCGACGCGTCACCCAGCCTGATCGCTCCCTTGCGAGCAGGAAGCATTATCACCTGCATTGACTGCCACAACAGCGACAATTCGCGATTCGCGGGTGGAACGGGCGCGAACGGGCCGCATGGATCGCTCTACGATCCGCTGCTGGTCCGGAACTTCGACACCGCCGATTTAACGGCGGAAAGCGCGCAGGCGTACTCGCTGTGCTATGGGTGCCACGCCCGCGACAGCATTCTGAACAACGAGAGCTTTTCGCTGCACCGCGTGCACATCGTGGATGCCCGCACGCCCTGCAGCGTTTGTCACACTGTCCACGGCATCTATCGCGGGCAAGGCAACGCGGTGAACCACAGCAGCCTGATCAATTTCGATCTGTCGGTGGTGACCCCGGCGGATACGCCGCAAGGAAGACGACTCCAGTATGAGGACACGGGACGGCTGTCGGGCAATTGCACGCTGACCTGCCACGGCATGACGCACATCAATTTCCCGTACGCCAACGCCGCGGCCAAGAGCACGTCCGCTCGACTGCGTAACAGCTTCCCGGGAGTGAAACGATGAAGCGCAAGACGACGGCTGTCGGTGCATCGTTGATATTCTTGGTGTCGTTCGTGTGCGGACTGGCTTTTGCCGATCTGAAGGGCTCCGTGCACGACTTCAGCTCACCGAAGTGGAAAGGCGTCGACCAGTGCGGCGTCTGCCACATGCCGCAGACCAAGGAGGCGGTGCCACCGCTGTGGGACACCCGCGTCGATCTGTCCCGGCGCTTCGGCAAGATGTCGATGCGCAAGGCGGATCCGGGTATGGGCACACTGGCCTGCTTGCGCTGTCACGACGGCACGATCGCCAAGGACGCCACGGGCGCGGCCATTCGCGACATCGACTATCCCACAATGGCCAGCCCGCTGCGCTTCGGCATGGGCCATGGCCGCAGCGATCACCCCGTCGGCGTGGAGTATCCCCAGTTCGACCCCGAATACCGCCCGACGACGTTCGTTCTGGCGGGCTGGAAAGTCACGCTGCCGGACGGCAAGGTGGAATGCAGCTCGTGCCATGACCCGCACGCCTTCTCGGGCGAGAAGTACCTTCTGCGCATGAGCAATTCGGGCAGCGCGCTGTGCCTTACATGCCACAAGAAGTGACGGTGCGAACGTGTCGTCACGAGCCAAATCCGGGTGGATAATCGACAGTCGCAGGATTGCCGCGAGCGTCCGCTCCCTTACGATCGCGGCTCTGATTGTGCTGGGCGCATTCAGCGGATGCGCGTCGCCGCAGGCCAAGGTTGATCTGGTCTACTTTCCGCCCCCTCCGGTCACGGCGCACGCCGTTCACCTGCTGTCGTTCAACAACCTCGGCGATCTGGCGCCGGCCGAACAGAGCTGGCTGAGCGTGCTTCGCGGGGCGACGGGGGGACCTTTCGTCACCACGCCGGCCGGCATGGCCTATCGTGACGACGTGCTTTACATCTGCGACATCGGCCAGAACGTCGTGCACCGCTGGAACCTGCAGGACCGCGCCGGACGAAGACTCGGCGAGGGGCAACTCGTCAAGCCGGTGGACGTGGCGGTGGATGAAGCGGGCGTCGTCTACGTGGCGGACACTGGACTGGCGGAGGTCGTCGCAATCGGATCCGATGGCAAGATCGCGCGGCGGCTCAAGCCACCGGATCGTGAAGGCTACCGGCCGGTGGCTGCAGCCGTCCACGGCCAGAAGCTGTGCGTCGCCGATATTCACGACCACCGGGTGGACGTGTTCGCGACGGATGACGGTCGGCTGCTGGACAGTTTTGGCGGCGCCGGGGACGCGCCGGGTGAGTTCTTCTATCCCGTGGACCTGGCGTTCACCCCCGACGGCCGACTGTGCGTGCTGGAGATGATGAACCCCCGCGTCCAGGTCTTCGACATCGATGCCGGCCATTCGCTGGTGACCACGTTCGGCAAGCCGGGGGATCGGTACGGGGCGTTGGGCAAGCCCAAACGGATCGAGGTGGGGCCGGACGGCGTCGTGTTCATTGCGGACGTGGGATTCGCCTACATCCAACTATTCGACTTGCAGGGCCGTCTGCTGATGCTGCTGGGCAGCGGAGGCGAGGGGCACGCCGCCACGCCAATGCCCAGCGGCCTGGCGATCGCCGGCAGCCTGCCCGAGCCGCTCGCTGGGTTGGTGCCGACGGACTTCGAAGCATCGTACTTCCTGTTCGCGTCCAACAGCGTCGGATCGGAGCGGGTGAGCCTGTATGCCATCGGGCTCGGCCGGCCGGCGGCGACGACAGGCCAGTAAGGGTCGTCCAACGGGCATGAAATACAACGGCCCCGCAAGAACGGCCGTTTGGGGTCGCTCTTGCGAGGCCTTCATCTGTTCGACATCTTCGGCACGCCACCGCGCCAGGCGGCGCGAGCCGAACGTCGGTCATTCACTCTTCAGCTTCAACTCCACGTGCTCGTGGACGACCTCCGGGTTCTTCATTTCCTTCTCGAAGTCGATCTTCTTGTTCTCGTCGTAGGTGGGGCTCTTGTCGTTGTGGCACTTCTGGCACGTCTCGGTGGTGACCGCCTCCAAGCCTTCCTTATGGAATTCCTCGAAGGTGTATTTGCGCTTCTCTTTCATGACCGTTTTCATGGTGTCGCCGTAGATGGAGCCGGGGCCGTGGCAGTCCTCGCAGCCGACGCCCTCGAAGTTCTCCATCTTCTTGGCGGCTTTCTCGTCCTCGGGAATCGCGTAGCCGCCGGGCTTGTCGTAGCCCACAGTGTGGCACTCGAGGCACTTGGCGTCCTTGGTGTAATCCTTGTCCGGCTCGAGGTTGAATTTCTTCTTGGCCTCCGCATCCTCGCCCGCCTTGAGAACGTTGAACGCCTTGGCGTGCGGCGTGTCGCTCCAGGACTTGTACTCCTTGAAGTGGCACATCTTGCATTTGTTGCTGCCGACGTATTCCGGCGTCTTCTCCTCCTGGCCGAGTGCGCTCGCGGCGAGGTGCGTCGCGACCAGCGCGCTATCGCTCGGGGCCGCATTGCCACTTTGAGTGACGAGCAAGCCGACAGAGACGGCCGCGACCATGACGACGATCGCGTACTTGAGCTTCATCTGTGATCCTCCTTTTTGAGACGGTGATTCCAAAATCTGTGGTCATCGAAGACGATGCTGTCGGCCGGGACCGCGCTTCCCGAAAGGCACTTGCGTCGGCGGTCATCGCCGGAATCGCAAATACCCGAAGCCACCGACTCGCACCCTCTCCATTACAGGCGGATCGCGGCAGTTGTCAATCAGGGCCGCCCCCGGCTCGACCGCGAGCCGAGCCATCGCGCGGAGTCCACACAGGGCGTCGGAGACTCAGACCTGGATGGCGGCGATTCGTTAGGCGTTAACAGGGGCAGCGTGGCAGTGTTACACGGCTGTCACCTTCTGCGCATCGCCCGGTCGATCTCGCGCTTCTGCTCCTTTTTCTTGAGGTCCTGGCGGCGGTCCGAATGCGTTTTCCCCCGGGCAACGGCGATCTGGACCTTGCAGAAACCGCGCTCGTTGAAGTACACGCGGAGCGGCACGAGCGTCTGCCCCCGCTGGAGCACCTTGGGCAGCAGCTTGCGGATTTCGGCCTTGCGCAGTAAGAGTTTGCGCGGCCGGGTGGGCTCGTGATTCATCACGTTCCCATGGGTGTACGGGGCGACGTTAAAACCGACGAGCCAGATTTCCTCGCCGTCGATACGGGCGTAGGCCTCGTCGAGGGAGGCGTTTCCAGCCCGCAGGCTTTTGACCTCCGTTCCCTGAAGGGCGATACCGCACTCGATCTTTTCAAGTATCTGATACTTGAAAGAGGCCTTCTTGTTGCGGATCACAGGCCGCTGGGTGCTAGCCGATTTAGCCATAAATTCATTCTTCAGCTAGACTTACGATATGACCGTGTCGTCATTGGCCGCAAATGTTCTCCGCCCACGGCCATAAGCCGATTTTTACCTGAGGGGCTGGAGTTGGCAACTGGACATCCTCGATATGCGTATAATGCCTAGGGAAATGACGCCAGAGGCCGACCGCGCAGATGGAGGGTCTCTCTCCGCGAGACGGGAAGAGGCCGACTTGATCAAAAGCGCCAAGCGGCGCGAGGGTGCGGCGCTGCGCGCATTGATCGAGGCACATCAGGAACGACTGTTCGCTTTTGTCTGGCGTGTTGTTCGCAATCACCACGATGCCGAGGAACTTTGCCAGGAGGCGTTCCTGAAAGCCTTCGCTTCTCTGGATGATTTTGACACGCGTTATCGCTTCAGCACCTGGCTTTTCACCATCGCTTACCGACTGTCCCTGAATTTCCTGCGGCGGAAACGACCGACGGGCGGCGATGCGATGCTGGCGACGCTGCCGTCAGCGGACGACGTCGGTCAGGAGACGGCCCAAAGCGAGGAAGCGCGGCGGCTGAAATCGATTATCTGGACTGCGGTCGATGATCTGAGCGCGCCCCAGCGTGCGGCAATGCTCCTGTTCTACAAGCAGGAGATGAGTTGCCAGGAGATTTCCGAGGTGCTGGGGACGCCGGTGGCCACGGTCAAGAGCCACCTGCACCGCGCCCGGGCACGCCTGAAAGACGTGCTGGAAAGGGAATTGCCGGATACGGCGGGTCGCGACCGCATCCTGGCAAGCTGGGCGGGGTAAAAGAGGCGGAAAGGAAGTCGCCGGGGCAGACAAGGTGCGTTGGCCTTGTCGCCCGGCCAGCATGTCGCAAGAACATGAATTGCGAACAGGCTCGAACACTTTTTGACGCCTACCTCGACGGTGAACTCTCCGGATCGCTGGCCGCCGAACTTGGGGCCCATAAGCTGCGCTGTGCTTCGTGCCGGCGTGAGCTCGCGCTGCTGGAAGTTGCGGGGCACGTTATCGCTTCCGACACGCAGACCCCTCTGCTGAGCGAGGAATTCACCGAGCGGTTGCTGGCGTACGCGACGCAGCGCCCGCGCCGCTGGTACCAGCACCGCCTCGTCCGATATGGCAGTCCGTTTCTTGCCGCGGCGGCATGTCTCGGATTCGTGATCGGGTATGCTGTATGGCCGACGACGCCCGAGCAGCGGGTGCTGCCGGCGGTGCAGGTGGTGGACAGCCCGGAGCAGTTGCTGAGAAACGTCGAGAGCGCGCTCAGTCACGATCCCGACAATCCGCGGCTGCAGAAAATGGCCGAAACGCTTCGCAGCCGGCTGCAGGATATCAAGGATGGCGCCACGGAGTTGGAAGACTCCCTGAAGTCCACGGCGGTGGACGTGCTGGGGTCCATCCGGCTGGAGGCTCCGCGTGAAGGTGACAGCGGCAAAAAACCCGCATCCTCTTCCGATGAACACCATGAGGCCGCGGTCGAAGACCTCTGACAGGCATCGCTCTCTTCGCATCCCCGCCGCTATTCCCCGCTACGCATCCGTCTGTCTACTGTCGGCGATGACAGTTCTCGTGTGCGGGGACGCGCTGTCGGCGCAGGATCGGCCCGCGCGGCTTTTCGCCGATCTGCCGACGCTATCATTCTACACGCCCGCGGACGCCGGGGTGTTTCTCGAGATTGACCGGCTCCCGCAGATCGCCGGGGAGATCAGTGGCCAGACGAGCGCGCGCACCGTCCGCCGCATTCTCGGAATGTCGGGCGAAAGCGGCTGGCAGGAGGCGATGGCGAAGTCGCTGGGCGTCGAATCATCGGAGGCGATCGGCGAGCTGTTCGGCGAGCGGCTGGCAATTGCCGCTCCAGCCTGGCACCGCCTGTCCGAAGGCGTGATCCTCTTCACGCAGTCGAACCCCCGAACGCTCCAGCTCATCATGGGGCAGGGCCAGGTCGCCGACCTCAGAGATGTCGGGAACGTGACACTCGCCAAGCTGAGGACGGGCCTGTGGGCGGCGATTCGGGGGCAGACCGTGATCCTCGCCCAGGACGAAAGCAGCCGCTTCTTCAAGCAGTCGATCAAGCTGCTCAATGACCAGTCCAGCGCCGCGCTTTCGGCGGTGCCCGCTTTCCGTCAACTGGTGGCGGCGCTGCCGACGCCGCGCGACGGGTGCCTGTACTGGTCGTCGCCGCGCGAACCGAGCGACAGCGGCGCGCCGCCGATCATGACCGACCTGTGGCCGCAGATGCCGCAGGGAGCGGTGAGCATGCACGTGCGCCGCAAGCGGCTCGAACTGTACATGCGCGGCATCAAGCGCTCCGGCGGCGACGCGCCGTATCAGCCGCCCGTCGTCGTCGACCGATTGGTGACGTTGCCGCAGACGACGCTTGCGGCGTGGAGCACGTCCGTGGACGTGCGGGGGCTGTACGAAACGCTGAAGGGCGGCGCTCCCATGCCGCAGCTCGAACCGCTGTGGTCGGCATTGAGCGCGGTGCCGGACGCCGAGCGATTCGAGTCGGAGGTTGTTGCCAACCTCGGGCCGCGATGCGTGTTCGTGCTCGGATGCAACTTCGCGAACCGCCGGGCGTCGCCGCAGTTCGCGGTCCTGGTTGAAGCGGACAACGCGGAGGGCGTCGTCGGCGTGCTGAAGGAGTACGCCGAGCAACTGGTCGAAAAGCTCACTCAGGCCGGAGAGGACCAGTCCACCATCAAGCTGGTCACCTCCGAGCACCTCGGGGCGCAGATCGTTGAACTGCACCTCGGCGCCGCCCGGGTGGAGGTGGATGGCAACCCGATCGCGTCCCTCCTGGCAAACGGCATGACGCCGTGCGCCGCCGCCCTGGACGGCTGGGTGGTGCTCTCGACGTCGCCGTCGCAAATCCGCGACATGATCGAAGCGCGGCGGCGACTGACGCCGCGGCTGGCCGACCTGCCTTCGGTGGCAGAGGCGGGAACGCACATTCGACGAGCCGTCGGCGCGGGTGTGGTGCAGCCGGCGTTCCTGTGTTCGATGATCGATAACTGGAAATCGATCGCGGCGGCAGGCAACGGGACGGGGCAGGCGAGGCTTGGCATCCGCGTCCGGGCGACACAGACACCGGGAGAGGTGATCGTCGCCGACGTGGACTCCAACGGGCCGGCCAACGGGATTCTTCAGCCGGAAGATGCGATCATCGCGTGCAACGGCTCGTTGCTGTCCATGTCTGATGCGAATCACCACTTGCGGCAACTCGTCAACTCGACGGGAGAAGGACGGCCGTTCGTCCTGCGGGCCCTGCGCGGGTCGGAGATGATCGAGGTTTCCGTCCGGCCTGCGCCCGCGACTCAACCCCCGGCGACAAGTCAGCCGACAGGACCGTGGAGCCGATACGGCGCGCTGGCGGACGTAGCGAGAGAGCTGGCCGCGGCCGTGTATTCCGTCGCCCGTTCATCGGACGAAACGTACAAGGCGCACATCGTGCTCGAGTTCGCGCCGCCCCCCGAGGAAGTGCCGCCGGAGTAGCGACGGTGGCTGTCACGAAACAAACCGACGACGTTTACATCGCCGCAGGGGCGAATCTCGGTGACCGCCGCGCGAATCTCTCCCGCGGCGTCGATCTGCTGACCCGTGACGGAGCCGTCCACGTTGTCCGAGCGTCCGGCGTGTACGAAACCTCGCCGGTGGGAGGACCGCCCGAGCAACCGCCATATCTGAACGCGGTGCTGCGTGTTCGAACCGCGCTGAGTCCGCCGGCTTTGCTGAGCCTGTGCCTTGGGATCGAGAACCGGATGGGCCGGCGACGCAGCGTTCGCAATGCGCCGCGTCCGATTGACCTTGACATCGTTCTATTCGGCGAAGACGTGATCGATGACCCGGCGCTGCGCGTGCCCCATCCGCGGATGCACCGGAGGCGATTCGTCCTTGCGCCGCTGACGGAAATCGCACCGGACGCGCGCCATCCGGTGCTCGGCGTATCCGCGGCATCATTGCTCGCGGCCCTGCCCGCCGAGGATGCCATGTGCAGACGGTTGTCCGTGGAATCCTGGCCGCCCGGTACGGGCCCGGCTCAGTCCCCCGACTGATCGGCGCCCCGAGGCCGCGGCGATTCCTGGCCGGCCGATGGAGTCACTTCCCGGACGGCATCGTAGAACCTGCGGATGATCGGATCTTCTGGGGCAAGGTTCATCGCCTTGCGCAGCGCTTTGATTGAACCGGCGCTGTCGCCCGAGAAGAAGCGGTAGTAGCCGAGCAGCAGCCAGAGGTCGGCGTTGTCCCCGGCTTTCTTGACGGCTGCAGTGAGACGCCGCAAGTGCGCGTCGAAGTCCACCTGCGCGCCGTACTCATCACGGATGTCCATCGGCAGGTACGCGATGCGCGGCTGAAGATCGAGTGCCCGGTGAATCATGCTGGCCGCCTTGTCGTAGTTGCCGATCGCAACGAGCGCGTAAGCGGCGTACATCCGACTGGCGGGATCACCCTGGTTCTGGCGCGCGGCCTGCAAGAAGACGCGAACGGCCTTGTCATAGTCGCCGTCGCGGAACCACTCGAGGCCGGTCTGCATGGAATCGGAGTAGAGCGCTCTCCCTTTCTCGTAATACTCCCGCCACTGCTGGAATCGGCGTTCGTCGTACCGCCCCTGAATGTATGCCTGCCCGGCATACGGATCGAACGGCAGACCGCCGTAGCCATAGCCGTATCCATATCCGTACGGGCCGGGGTAGTAGCCGGACCATCCCCCATAGAACGGCGGGTTATAGCCGTAGTTGCGCCGCAGATCGCGGCGGGCGAAGTGTTGTGGGTGCACGTTGCGGGTGAACCATCGCCAGTTGCGCTGATAGAAATCAAGCGGCGGCTCGTCGTAGTAGCCGCTGTCCGGAGCGTAGCTTCGCCGCGGCGCCCGCATGCGGCGGTCCCGATCCCCGGACCGATCGCGTTGTCGCACGGGAGGATCGGCCGAGGAATCCGCAATGGCGGCGTTGCCGGCCGCCATCGACGTTGGCGCCAGGAGCAGGACCAGTCCCATTGCCAGAAACGCGATCAGTCCGCCGGTCAATGACGTGAGCTTCATGTCGAGCCTCCCAGTTGGCACGCTCGATGCCGATCGTGCCGGTCGTCGTTTCTCCAGCGCTCGCGCTGGATTATACACCTCGCGCGCGATTTGGTGACGGCCTGCTCGCGTTTTCAAACCCGCCGGCACCCCGGCGCAACCGACTGCCGGGGCGGCATTTGCGCTGGGCGGCCCCGGAGGCGGGCCGTGGCTTGCCCATGCCGCGCGACGGCATTGCCCGGCCGGCGATCAAGTTCGGTGACATCTCACGCGCCTTCGGCAACTTCGGTGTCACGTTCATGTCACTTCATTTCGCCGCGCTTGGCCTCGGCTCGCGATGCCGCCGACAGCTATCAGGGAATTAACAACGGCGCTAACTAAAGAATACAGTTGCATTCACAAATGGTGCGATTCATATTTCCGTCCGGGCCGATGGCGTCGTCGCGGGGCCGGGCCAGCGCGGCGACGATCAGACACACAGCACAAAGGACAATGACATGCAAGGCACGGTGACCGTTCGAGACGGGGGAAAGTCTACTGCCAATGATGTGGCACTGCCGCTGTGGAGCGATCGGCTGGCCGCGGAGCGGCAACGCCTGATGGAAGAGGCGGGCCTCAGCGTCGGCCGGCCGAAACACTTCCGGCGGCCGGCTGAGCGGCGCTTCACGAAACCGGAGCGCGGACAGGCCACCATCCTCTTCGGCGGCCTGACGATGCGCCACGAGCATCTCATCGTGTCGGCGCTCGAAGGGCTCGGATACAAGGTGGCGCTGGTACCGACGCCGGTGAAGGCGGACTTCCAGGCGGGCAAGGAATATGGCAACAACGGACAGTGCAACCCGACGTATTTCACCGTCGGCGCGCTCGTGAATTACCTCAAGCGGCTTCGCGACGAGGAGAGCATTCCGACGGATCGAATCCTGGATGACTACGTGTTCATCACTGCCGGTGCCTGCGGGCCGTGCCGCTTCGGCATGTACGAATCGGAGTACCGGCTGGCCCTGCGCAACAGCGGGTTCGACGGCTTCCGCGTTCTGCTGTTCCAGCAGGAAGGTGGCCTGGACCAGTCGGACGTAGAGGCCGGCATCGAGTTCAATCTGAATTTCTTCTTGTCGCTGCTGAACGCGATGTTCATGGGCGATTTGCTGAACGAAGTGGCCTATCACATCCGCCCGTACGAAGTCGAAGCGGGCAAGACGAACGAAGTCTTCGCCCGGTGCATGGAGATCTGCACGCAGAAGCTGCGCAGCCGGAACTATGACGAAATCCAGGGCGGCGCGCTGGCGAAGATGCTGTCGAAGGTCACGCCGGTCAGCGGGCCGGACGAAGCGGGAGTGTTCCTCGATCAGCTTCGTGGCCGGTACTACCTGGCGAGGTTCGAAGAATGCGCCCGGATCATCGACGACCAGATCGAGGTCGACTACACGCGGGCCAAGCCGATTGTGAAGATCACCGGCGAATTCTGGGCCCAGACCACCGAGGGCGACGGCAACTTCAACATGTTCCCGTTCCTCGAGCGCGAAGGCGCGGAGGTTCTGGTCGAGCCCATCGCCACCTGGATCGCCTACATGCTCAACCAGGCAAAGAACGAGGCCCGCGACAGGCGAGGGCTCGACGAGAAGAGCGAGAAGCCCTCGCGGTGGGAGCTTCGCCGGCGGCTCGATCTGGAGAAGGCCTATCACAAGAAAATGGCCGCCTTCACCCTCGCCGACAAGATCCTGTTCCGCGAGTATGAGCGCTACCGCCAGGCGATCGGCGGCACGGCGCACGAATTGGTCAATCAGCAGGAGCTCGTCCGCCTCGGACATCCGTACTACAACGCGAAGTCGGGCGGGGGCGAGGGCCATCTCGAGGTGGCCAAGAACATCTATTACTGCAACAAGGACCTCGCACACATGGTGCTGAGCCTCAAGCCCTTCGGCTGCATGCCTTCGACGCAGTCGGACGGCGCCCAGGCGGCGGTGATTTCCCATTACACGGACATGATCTTCCTGCCCATCGAGACGTCCGGCGAGGGCGACATCAACGCCCACAGCCGGACGCAGATGGCGCTCGGCGAGGCGAAGTTCAAGTGCAAGGCGGAGTTCAACGAGGCGGTGGAGGCGACGGGCTACACGCTCGAAGCGATTCGCGAGTTTGTGCACGCACCGGAGAACCGCGACCTGCGCCGCCCGTTGCAGAAGGTGCCGCACACCGAGGGTGTCATCGGCCGTGCGGCGAACTTCGTGCTTCACGTGGGAAAGCTGATGAAGGCGGCGGGCGTCGGGAGTGAGACCACGGCGGTTTCGGCGGCGTAGTCAGTGAACGCAGATCACTTGCGACGCTTCAAGATCTGTTCCAGGCGCTCGAGGATTTCGGGCATCTCCAGCCCTTCCGCGAAGCGCTTGGTCCACCTGCGCACGCGGCGAAGGTCGACGTCCGGGTTGGCGTCCAGCAGGTTCTGCATGTCCTGCATGTCGACGCCGCGTCCGGCCAGGGCTTTCATCACGATCAAGTCCTCGGGGGTCGCGAGCGGCACGTTGACGCCTTCGAAGTTCGCCTGGATGGCGCGATCGATCAGCTCGTCTTCGAAAGGCAGCGCGCCGAGGGAGATGTCCGCCGTGATGCCCGAAGAACCGTGCTTCAACAGGAGCACGCGACTCTTGTGGGCGAATTCCAGTGGATCGGGTATGCGCGGCTCGAAGCCGTACCTGGCGCCGCTGTCGAGAAGGGGCTTCCAATCCTCGGGCTGGACGAAGACGACCGCGTCCACGTCGCGGGTCGTGCGAGGGCGGCCGAGAAGCGCGCACGCAACGCCGCCGATGATCGCGTATCGCACACGACCGTCGCCGAGCCATCGGACGAGGTCCCGGACGATCGGTACGAGCGTGTCGATTGAAGGCTCAGGTTCCAAGAGCGATTCGCTTCAGACGAATCCAGCGGTTGCGGACCTCTTCGATCTCTGCTTCCGTCGATGGCTGCCAGCCCAATTGATGCGCCGTGTTCATCAGGACTGCGAGCGCACGGGATTTCTCGGACATGGGCGTGCGGCGCAACTCCTCAAGTTCGAAGTCGTTGACCATCTTCCATCGCGCCTTCCAGGCGCGGAGCTCTTCTTTGGATCCGGCAGGATTCATACACCAGATTATACCAGCCGCAGGGCCGCCGAGCCAAGCCGGCGCGCTGCGCATGCACCACGATGGGGATTACCATGAACAAGCCTGGACTGGTCTATAAGCACGCGATGAAGAACACCAGCATCCTCGGCGACGCCAGGCACGGCGGCGGAGGATGCTCGTCCGGATCGTGCGGGTCGCACAGCGAAGCCGAGGCCCCGAAGACCGTCCAGCTCAATACCGCCAGCTTCGCCGCCGAGCGCAAAAAGCCCAACGTCGAACGCCTTCCTTTCACCGGTACGGACAAGTACCCGCAAGGGCTCATGGTCGGCCTCGACGTCGGTTCGACAACGGTCAAGGCCGTCGTCATCGACATCACCACCGATGACATCCTGTGGAAGGACTACCAGCGGCACGACACGAAACAGCCGGAAAAGGTGCTCGAGTTCCTCGGCCGGATCGAGGCCGAGTTCCCGGACGTGCCGCGCAACGCCTACCGGCTGTTCATCACCGGCTCCGGCGGCTCGGGCCTGGTCAGTCATCTCGGCGGCAAGTTCGTTCAGGAGGTCAACGCCGTTTCGCTGGCGGTGGAAAAGCTCTATCCCGAGGTGCAGAGCGTCGTCGAGCTGGGCGGGCAGGATGCCAAGATCATCGTGTTCAAAGAGGACGAGGAGACCGGCAAGAAAAAGAAAATCCCCTCGATGAACGACAAGTGCGCCGGCGGCACGGGCGCGGTCATCGACAAGATCAACGCCAAGCTCAAGATCCCCGCCGACAAGCTGTGCGAGATGGGCTATCGCGGGCTGAAGCTCCATCCGGTGGCCGGCAAGTGCGGCGTGTTCGCCGAGACGGATATCAACGGCCTGCAGAAGCAGGGTGTCCCGCCGGACGAGCTCATGGCGTCGCTTTTCGAGTCGATCATCCAGCAGAACATGAGCGTGCTGACGCGCGGCCACACGCTGCGCCCCACGGTGCTGCTGCTCGGCGGGCCGAACTGCTACATCAAGGGCATGCGCGACTGCTGGCGCGAGAACATCCCCGCCATGTGGAAGGAGCGCGGCGTCGAGCTGCCCGATCCGAGCAGAAGTGCGGAGGACTACATCATCACGCCGGAGAACGCCCAGTATTTCGCGGCGATCGGCGCAGTCGAGTACGCAAAGACGGAGATCGACGAAGACGCCAACGTGGGCGTGTACGTGGGCACCGATGTGCTCAAGTGGTACATCGAGCACGGGCGGACCGCGGAGAAGACGGCGTCGGGCTCGCGCGGGCTGTGGAAGAGCGATGACGAGTTGGAGACGTTCAAGCAGCGCTACGAGAAGGAGCCGTGGGACCCGCCGGCCTGCACCGCCGGCACGGTTGTTGAAGCGTTCATCGGCCTGGACGGCGGCTCGACGTCCACCAAGGCGGTGCTCGTCGACAAGGACAAGAACGTCGTCGCCAAGGCGTACCAGCTCTCGAAGGGCAACCCGATCGAAGATTCGATGGAAGTGCTCGGCAAGCTGGAAGACCAGATCCACTCGCAGGGCTGCACGCTGAAAATCCTCGGCGCCGGCACCACCGGCTACGCCAAGGACATCCTGAAAGACGTGCTCCGCGCCGACGTGGCCCTGGTCGAGACCGTCGCCCATACCGAAAGCGGACTGCACTTCTATCCCGGCACGGACGTGATCGTGGACGTGGGCGGCCAGGACATCAAGCTGATCATCCTGAAGAACGGCAGCGTCAAAGACTTCAAGCTCAACACGCAGTGCAGCGCCGGCAACGGTTACTTTCTGCAATCGACCGCCGTCGGCTTCGGCCACCAGGTCGAGGACTATGCCGACATCGCCTTCAGCGCCCAACAGATGCCGGAATTCGGCTACGGGTGCGCGGTGTTCATGCAATCGGACATCGTCGATTTTCAGCGGCAGGGCTGGCAGCCGAACGAGATCATGGCCGGCCTGGCCGCCGTGCTGCCCAAGAACATCTGGCTGTACGTCTCGCAGATTCCGAACCTGGCGAAGCTGGGGACAAAGTTCGTGCTCCAGGGCGGCACGCAGCACAACCTCGCCGCGGTGAAATCGCAGGTGGATTTCATCGAGTCGCGCTTCGTCGGCTCGAGCGACACGCCAGAAGTGAGTGTGCACAAGCACTGCGGCGAAAGCGGGGCGATCGGCTGCGCCCTCGAAGCCCGGCGGCTGTGGGCCGAGCAGGGGCTCAGCACCGATTTCATCGGCTTCGAACGCGTCCGGCAGATCCAGTATCGCACGACGCGCAACGAATCCACGCGCTGCTACTTCTGCAAGAACAAGTGCCTGCGCACGTTCATCGACGTCAAGACCGGCGGGGCGGAGCCGCAGGACGAGGCGCCGACCGGCTTGCGCATCGACCTGAGCACGCACGTGCTCAAAAGCGGGCCGGAAGCCGGGCATCCGAGCAGGATCAAGCACGCCGCCAGGACCGATCAGTCGGGCGGCGCCCAGGAGGCGCTGAAGGCCGCCTCCACGAAGAGCAAGTCGAAGGTGCCTATGGAAGGAGGCGAGCAGCGCCTCATCATCGCCACCTGCGAGAAGGGTACGGTCGAAGACGTCAACGACATGCGCGAGATCAAGAGCGGTCTGGACGCCGTGAAGAAGGCATATCCCAACCTGGTGGAGATCGCCTCGCGCGAGGCATTCAAGGAGGTCGAGGTCGAGCAGATCGCCGATCCGCTGCCGAAGGTCACGCCGCTGAACATGCTCCGGCGGCGAGCGATTGAAGAGCGCCGCGCCCTCATGGAGCGCCGCAGCCAGGTGGTGATTGGCATGCCGCGCGTGCTGAACATGTACTCGCAGGCGCCGTTCTTCCTGGGCTTCTTCCAGTCGCTGGGGGTGCCCTGCAAAAACCTGGTCTTCAGCGATTACACGAATGAAGAGCTCTACAAGCGCGGAGCGAAGCGCGGAGCGATCGATCCGTGCTTCCCCAGCAAGCTCGGCATCCCGCACGTACACGACCTGCTCTTCGTGAAACACGAGAAGCGTCCACTGACGCACATCCTCTTCCCCATGGTCGATTCCATGCCGACATTTCTGGAAAACGTGCAGGACACCAAGGCGTGCCCGACGGTCGTCGGCACGGCCGAGGCGACGCACGCCGCGTTCGTCAAGGAGGGCGACCTGTTCGCCGAGCGCAGCATTACGTTCAAGAAGACGTTCATCAACCTCGACAAGCCAGGGCTGTGCGCCCGGCAGATGTTCGCCGACTGGAAGGACGAGCTGGGCCTGTCCATCGAGGAGACGGAGCGCGCCGTGCAGCAGGGCCTCAAGGCGATGGCCCGGTTCGACGACAAGATGCGGCGCCAGGCGAGGGAGATGCTCGACAAGCTCGAGGCGCGCGACGAGATCGGCGTGGTCCTGCTCGCCCGGCCGTACCACAACGACCCCGGCGTGAACCACGAGATTTGCGACGAGCTTCAGAAGCTCGGCTACCCGATCTTCTGGCAGGACGCGCTGCCGATCAACGAAGATATCCTCGAGCGGCTGTTCGGCGACGAGGTCGCCGCGGGCGAGTTCAAGTCGCCGCTTTCGATCGAGGACGCGTGGAAGAACAGCTATTCGGAGAACACCTCGCGGAAGATCTGGGCGGCGAAATACGCCGCGCGCCATCCCAACCTGATTGCCCTCGAGCTGTCCAGCTTCAAGTGCGGCCACGACGCCCCGATCTACTCGAACGTCGAGGAAATCGTCGAAAACAGCGGCACGCCCTACTTCTGCTTCAAGGACATCGACGAAAACAAGCCGACCGGATCGATCAAGATCCGGATCGAGACCATCGCCTATTTCCTCCAGCGTTACCGGGAGCGTATGATCTCCGAAAAGGAGAAGATGGCCCAGATCGAATCGCAGCTCGAGCAGTTCGAGCGCGAGCTGCGCCGCGAATACGCTCGCAGCGGCGCGGTCGAACCGCAGATGGTGACGGTCTGAGTCGGTGTTTCCAAGGGGCGGCCGGAGATCACGTGGATGGCATTTGAAGCGGCGAAAGTGATGTTCGAAATCTACCGCGAGGCGGGCGGCGCCCGATACCGCGCGGTGTACTTCACCGAGCTCGACGACCACAACAAGGAAGCGGAGATCGCCCGCGCCATGGCCGGCGAGCACCTCTACGACGGGTTTCTCGCTGACGCCCGGCTCAGCGACGCCAAGCCGGTCGTCGCCGCCATACTCGACCGCCTGAACAGCGGCGAACCGCTGGACGGCGAAGTCGTAGGCGGACTGCTGGCGCCCTTCGAGGCATAGCCGGCGGTGCGACGCCAAAGTGCGCGACTCAGCGCCGGCCCGGGATCACAGGCAGAGTCGATTCGACATTCGCACCGCGTCGTTGTCGCAGGCGGCGGCGTCGCAGAGTTTCACGCACTCACTGACATGCTCAGCTCTTCAGTTGCAGGAGAGTGTCTACCAGTTCGCCGACGCCGGTGCGCAGGGCGTCGACAACGGGCAAGCCGATGTCCGAGCGGGCTTTTTCGCGCGCTTCGGCGGCGGCATCGTCGGACATGCCGTAGCAATTAAGGGCCATGCCCACGACGCGCGAGGGATGCAGTGGCTGGAGCACCGCTTCGGACAGAGCAATCATCTCCTGAGGGGGCACAACGGGAAAACTGCTGCTCCGCATGATCGCGCGTGCCGGAGCATGGCACAGGATCATCCAGTCCGGCAGGGCGCCATGCATCAGCCCGAGCGTGACAGCCGAATAGCCGGGGTGCGTGAGCGCTCCCTGGCCCTCGACGATGATGAAGTCCGCGTCGGCCTTGTCGAGAATGGCCTGCTCGATCGCGCCCGAGACGAAATCGGAAACGACGGCATCAACGACGACGCCCGATCCGGCGGTCATCACGCCGGTCTGGCCGGTGGCGACGTATTCGGCGCGGATTCCGCGGCGCTTCATCTCGGCGACAAGCTCGAGCGCGGCGACACGTTTGCCGAGGTTGCAGTCCGTGCCGATGGTGAGAATGCGCTTGCCGCGCGTCTCGCGGGCCTTGCCGGTGCCGACCGTAAGCACCTGTGGGGGCTTGCGTACATCCCAGATGGTTCGGCCGGCGGCCGCGGCGCAATTGGCCAGTTCGCGATCGTCCATCAGCCGCGTGTGCAGGCCGTTGACCACGTCCATGCCCGCCGCGAGCGCCTCCTTCACGAACACACGCCAGTCCGGTGGCAGTTGGCCGCCGGGCAGGGCGACGCCGATCACAAGCTGATTGGCCCGACGGACCGTGGCCGCCTCGATCGTGTCGACGATGGGGACGCCCCGGCCGACTCCGACGATGGTCTCGGGACCGAGCCCGGCGTGCGTACGGTCGAGAATCGCCACAACCTCGTCGCGACAGTACCGCAGGAGTCCGACCGCGGTCTTGGCGGTGAACACGTCGAAGCGACCATCAGTAAGCAGGCACATTCGGCGAAG
>JBECKQ010000476.1:0-3192 GCA_040235375.1 Phycisphaerae bacterium
GGGGCAGGTTGTTCAGATCGCAGGAGGCCGTC
Source organism: Phycisphaerae bacterium (assembly GCA_040235375.1). Taxonomy (GTDB): domain Bacteria; phylum Planctomycetota; class Phycisphaerae; order UBA1845; family UBA1845; genus JBECKQ01. The sequence goes on from JBECKQ010000476.1 coordinate 33, forward strand.
TTGATGTAATCCGCGTCAAGCTCGTCGAGCAGATCGATGCCCTGCTGATCGAAGACCGACGCGCTGAAGCCGACGCCCCGGCTCCGGCAGTGCGCGGCCAGTTCGCGGTAGTCGTCCGGTGACAGCGCCGTGCGGCAGCGTCGCTGATACACCTCGGACTCGACGTAGCGCCCATCCTCAAAAACTTGCGGCAGGTACAGGCCTTCGGGGAAGATCATCTGGAACTTCACCGAATCGGCCCCGGCCGCGGCGCCGGCATCGATCAGCGCCTTGCCCGTCGCCACGCTGCCGTTGTGATTCGTGCCCGCTTCGGCAATCAGGTGGATGCGTGCGTCAGCCATTGCTGCTCCTCGGAGGCCGATGCCGCTCCGTCGCGCTCGGCGACGGCGCGAACCTCCCCCGCGAAGATACGAAAAGCGTCGGTCATCGCGCGGTGCAGAGCGCGCCAGGTTGAAGTGCTCCGGTCGCACAAGTGCTCAAGCTCGCCCAACCGGTCGATTCGATCGGCGACCTGGTCGCGGACCCTGCCCGACTCGATCATGTTGATGTCCCAGTCGCCGCAGCCAATCGTCCGCATCAGGCTCAGCGCCCGCTCGTCGTAGCTGATGGATATCGCCGCGGTGCCGAGCGAAAGGCAGGGCAGCGCCGCGTGCAGGCGGTAGCCGATGCTCAGCCGGCAGGCCTTGAGCCAGCCCAGGTAGGTGAAAACGTCGTCGGTGTAGAGGTACTCGATCCCGTCGAACGACGCGGCGAACGCCAGGTCGCGGTGATCGTGGCACAGCAGCTTCACGTCGCGGTAGCCGCGCTCGCGCAGCAGTTCGACGATGTCGAGAACGTCGGACCGCACGCGCGCCTGGTCGCACAGCGGAATGTTCATCAACTCCGGCGTGCGTACGGAAAGCAGCACCTCCGGCACGTGATAGAACACGGGGATGCGGTCGAGCGTTTCGTCGAGGAACAGCGTGGGGCAGCCGCCGACGCGGACCTTCCGGCAGCCGCAGGCCCGCAGGCGCTGGGCGGTCGTTTCGTCGCGGGCCAACGATTGCGACGCGCGGTCGTCGAGGGCGCGGACGATGTCTTCATCCATCGTGTCCGTCCGCGGCGTCAGTTCGTGGCGGCGGTTGTAGATGCGGCCGGAGCCGAGGCTGAAGAGCATCAGCGGCACGTCGAGCGCCGCCAGGGCGCGGCGGCTCACTTCCAGCTCGCCGTTTTCGTAGAGGTTGCCGCCGCCCACGATGACGCCGTGGCCGTATTGGTTGATTTCGTGCACAGTGCGGGGCGTCAGGCCGGCCTTGGCGTGCGTCTCGTACCGGGAGGTGGCGGGAAGGCTGATGACGTTGACCTGCGAACCGAACGCCCGCTGGAGAAACCCGAGCAGGCCCTGGTAGATCACGTCGTTGCCGATGTTGAAGCCTTTCGGCCGGATGCAGAAGAGGTTGATCATGATCACGCGCCCACCAGTTGCGGCACCTGCTCGGCGGGCCAGAGTTTGCGATACGCGGCGATAATCTCGGCCAGGGATGCTTCGGCGCTGCGCGCCCCCAGTCGCCGCATGAGCGTCTCCATCCGCACGATGTCGTCCTCGTCGTCAACCGTCAGGCGAATGTCGCTCGTGTTCTCGCCATCGGCGGTGAGACTCAGGTGGCGCAGCTCGTGCAGCCGGCGATAGAAGAACGCCGTAACGTGCTCGCGATCCTCATCGCGCGTGATCCGGTGGCAGGCATGCTCGAAGACGCCGGTCTTCATTACCTCGACGGCCACGCCGTACGGGAAGGTCCGCGGGCAGATGTTCGTCACGAAGTCCATGTCGCGCACGAGCGCCTGCTCGAGGCCGATGTCGATAAGCCCCGGATCGATGAACGGGCTGTCGCCATTGACGCGGGCGAAGTACCGCCATCCCCAGAAGCGGGCGCATTCGAGCACCCGGCCGGCCACGTCATCGCGCGAGCCGCGAAAGACATCCACGCCACGCGCCTCACAATGGCAGGCGAGCACGTCGTCCTCGGCGTCGATGGACGTGGCCACGACGACCTGGTCGGCGAGCGTGATGCGCAGGGCGCGATCGATGACGTGATCGATCAGCGGCTTGCCGGCCAGGTGGCGCAGCACCTTGCCGCTGAGCCGGTCGGACGTCATTCTGGCGAGCACGATAGCACCGGTTCTCATGGTCGTGTCGACTTTCGCAGATGGTCGTTCGCCGTCGCCGGACGACGGTATTTGTGCCGCGCGGACCGGGTGGGACGCTTCCATTGATGCCCATCCGAGTGGGTTATCGGCCCTTGCGCACGTGCGCTGCACGCAAAATGGCGTTGGCGCAGGCAGGCGGGGCGGGAGGCCGGGGCTGGAGGCTGAAGGTGGCTGAGGAAGGCGGTCCGGCTTCTCGCCGTCGGCTGCGCCGCGACGGGGAACGCTGGAGGCCGGGGGCTGCGGGCTGGATGGCAGACCCGCGTTTTTGGTGGCGCCAGAGCGGTTGTATAAAAACCGCGTTTTCGATGGCTCCAGCCGATTCGAAAATACCGTCTATCGGTGAATTTGCTCAAAAACGCGGGTGGGTCACCGGGTCTGGCGCTGTCGAAAACGGCGGTTGCGGAAAAGCGGACGTTGAGGGAGAGAAAAGGTCCGCAGATTGCGCAGATTTCGCAGATTATCGAGAGAAAAGGTGAGCGCTTCAGGCTTTTCACGGCCGGTCGAGGGCAGGCGCTGACCGCTGGCGCGGACGGACTTCGACGGGTGCTCGTTCGTTTGTCGAACGCGGGTCCTGTGGTCGAAAACGCGGTTGTATAAAAACGGCGTTTTCGAGGGTTCCAGCCGATCTGAAAATACCGTCTATCGGTGAATTTGCTCAAAAACGCGGGTGGGCGAGTGGGCCTGGCGCTATCAAAAACGCGGTCGCGTAAAAGCGGACGTTGGGGAGAACGGCTTGAGACCGGAGGCTGCAGGCTGTAGGGGGTAGAGGAATGCAAAACGGCGGGCGGGTAGTCGAAGCGACAGGGGCGCTGAACCACGAAACCATGACGGCGAGCGTGGGGCGCGCGGTGGAGTCCTGCCCGTTGCCGATTGTCGAAGATGCGCCCTGTCGGGCCGTCTGGATCTTCTCTCCGGTTCACCGGTCCACCCCTCACCTGCTCTGGCCGGAGGCGCCGCATGCGGGCGTACTCCT
>JBECKQ010000028.1:0-5134 GCA_040235375.1 Phycisphaerae bacterium
GGCCTCCAGCCCGCCCGCCGAGTCGCAGATCCGCCGTGGCGGGGCGACCCCATTGCCTGCCTCCCCCAACAGTCCAACAGTCGAACGGCCCAACGGCCCGCCACCCCAACGTCCGCTTTTCCGCGCCCCCGTTTTCGATAGCGCCAGGACCACTCGCCCACCTTCATTTCTGAGCAAATTCACCGATAAACGGTGTTTTCGAATCGGCTGGCACCCGCAAAAACGCCGTTTTTATACGAATCGGCTGGCGCCCCCAAAAACGCCGGTCTCCTCTCCCCGCCATCAGCCACCGGCCTCCAGGCTTCTCTCCCTGCCCGCGCCTCCTCTGCGGCCGCAGGCCGCTCCCAAAATCTGCGAAATCTGCTCAATCTGCGGATCCAATCTCTCTTTGCCGCACGCAGCACCGCCGGCTGCTGGTCCCCTGCCGCCGGCCGCCGTACCATTCCGCCGGATCAGGACATTCGGCCTTCCAGACAAAACAGGCGAGGAATCACCATGAACGTCAACCGCCGGATACGCTGCCTGCCGCTCGTCGCGGCCGTCGCGACGCTTGCCACGCCGCAGCACACGCTGTTCGCCCAGGCCCGCCCCCTCGGCCAGCTCGATCCCGAGCTGTCGAAGAAGGTGGACGCGGCCATCGCCAACGCCATGGGGTTCCTCAAGGCCGCACAGATGCCCGACGGCGGCTGGCCGGCGTTCGACAAGAGCGACCCGGCCATCACCGCCCTCGTCACCAAGGCCTTCGCCCAGGACAAGAACTACGGCCCCGCCAACCCCGTCACCCAGCGGGGCTTCAAACGCGTACTCGAGGCCGCCCAGGATGACGGCGGCATCTACCTGCCGGAGCAGGGCCTGCGCAACTACTACACTAGTGTCGGTGTCATGGCACTGGCACTTTCGGACGAGCCCGACGCCAAGGCCGCCGTCGCCAAGGCCAAAGGCTTCCTCGTCGGCCTGCAATGGGACGAAGGCGAGGGCTACTCGCCGAGCCAGGTCTTCTACGGCGGCGCCGGCTACGGCCACGACAAACGACCCGACCTGTCCAACACGCAGATGATGCTCGAAGCCCTGCACGACAGCGGCCTGTCGCCGGAGAACCCGGTCTACAAGAAAGCGATGGTCTTTATCAGCCGCTGCCAGATGCTGCCCGAAACCAACGACCAGCCCTTTGCCGCGTACGGCGACGGCGGTTTCATATACTCGCCCGCCAACGGCGGCGAAAGCAAGGCCGGCACGGAAACCGTTGACGGCCACGAGCGCCTCCGCAGCTACGGCTCCATGACCTACGCCGGCCTCAAGAGCATGATCTACGCCCGCGTCGATCACCAAGACCCGCGCGTCCGCCACGCCATGGAATGGATCCAGAAGCACTACACGCTGGATCAGAATCCCAACATGCCCGCGGCCCAGGCCGAGCAGGGCCTCTACTATTTCTACCACACGTTCGCCAAGGCCCTGGCCGCGTACGGCGAGCCGGTCATCGTCGATGCCGAAGGCCGGCGTCACAACTGGCGCGAGGAGCTGTGCACCAAACTGCTGTCGTTACAACGCAAAGACGGAAGCTGGGTGAACGAAGCGGATCGCTGGTGGGAGTCGAATCCCTATCTCGTCACCGCATATTCGGTCCTTGCGCTGCAGGAGGCGCAGAAATAGGCCGTCCGCCGGCCAGAGCAGACTCGACTCGGCCCCGATCTGATCTTAGAATGAACGACCTGTCGCCCGGGGTGCCTATGGTCTGACCCGACGGGACAGGCCGTGAGTGCAAGGGGAATCGAAGACGCATGCACTGCTCAAAGTGCGGTGGCACACGGCGCGCGGGCGGCCGGTCCGAGCCGGCGCCAATGTGCGTCGGCGCTCGCCAAATGGAAACGTGTGGTTCTTGATTGAGGTTACGACGTGAGCAAGGGAAGCATTCGACGATTCGACGTTCAGGCCAAGGTTTCGCTCCTGATCTCTGCGGCCGGTGTGGTCGGTTTGCTGGCGTTGGCCTACTTGCTCTATCGCAACTATCACGCCGACATGAAGGTGGTCATGTACGGCCGCAAGGGCATGTACGGTCCGATCATCTTCATTCTTACCGCGATCACGCTCCTCATGTCCGCCACGGGGGCAGCCATCGGCGCGAACAGCGCGGGCCAACGGCGAAACGAGTACACGAGGCGATCGTGGGCCGCGTTCTTCATCGGCGCCGCCACGATCTCGCTGACCATCATCGCGTTCTCCGTTTTCTGGTGGTTCCGCATGCCCCTTCAGTAGGCCGCGTCGCACTCGCGATTTGTGCCGCAATGTGACACTTCTTACGGGCCGCCGGCCGCGGCCGCCGGGCGTTTGTACGTGGTCACGCCGGTCATGTACCAGCCGTTATCGCGGTAGACCGTCGTCGTGCTCATCGAACGGTAGAAGTTGATGCGGCTCGCCGCCGGCGCCAGGCGGCTGGCGCAATCGAGAATCGCTTGCACCGGCTTCGCGTTGGGCTGGGCCGGCGGCATGACCGCCCGTGCCACGCCCAGCATGAAGAATACCTGCGCCACCTCTTCCGACAGCCGGCTCAGGTCCATGAATGACGCGCCGCGCACCGGTCCCTTGGGAATCACGCCCTCAGCGCGGAACCGCGGATTATCCAGTATGTTCGGCGCCTTGCCCATGGTGGTGTTCAGAACGCTCGCCACGGCCTCGTTCGAGCTGCCGATCACGAGCCAGTCGCCCCACACGCCGATGCACGGCTGTGTCATCGACATCGCCAGCATCGGGTGGGATATGCTGTGGAATCCCTCCACCGGCAGACCGCTCGCCGGCATGACCACGAGCGGCTGTCCCCATGAATCGAGCAGGCCGCGCAGCTTGCCGATCGCTGCATCGAGGTTGGCCGGCGCCTTCTCTCCGTTTTTCACGCGAATCAGGCTTACCTCGTCCTTTGTGCGATACGCGCTCGGGAAGCGTGGCGGAAGCGTGATGGTAATGCACTCGCCGCTGATCCACGCCAGAAAGTCCTCGCGAACGTCAATCCCGTTTGCCTTCTGAATCTGCGACCATCGATCGCAATAGGTCTTGCCGTCCGGCACGTTCGTCGCCAGCGCATTGAGCACCATGTCGTACAGGGCCGCCGGCTCGATACCCGGCGAGGCCTGAAAGCCGGTGGCCGTGACCGGCACGTAGCGAAGCACGTCGGCGAATGGCCGCCGATCCTTCAGCATCGCGTAAAGAGGCTTCGACTTCGCTCCGACCTTCAGCCGCGTGTACTCGCATGTTTCGTCCCGGTAGTCGCCGGCCGACGACGTGGCGATCACGTAGTCAAACACGGCCAATTGCTGGATCGTCTCCGCCATCAGGCACTTGATGGTTGCGGCCGATTCGATCGGGCATTCGTCGCCGAACACCATCTCCGGCAAGCGCGGAAGGAAGTCGAACAGGCGGTCCAGATCGACAAAGCTGACGAAGAAACCCGGCGCGGGAAGGTGCTTCAGCGCCTCGCGATAACGCGGCGACTCGGCGATCGATTGCGCTGACTTGTCGCCCCCCAGCAGGCTGCGCACGTCGTCCAGCGCCGCACGCCCGAAGATGACTCCGACCACGTCGCCCTTCTGCAGCACGTACAGCCCCGTCGGGGGCACGTCCGCTTCGATCCCCCAAACCTGTATGCCCCCCGCGGACGACTGCATGGGCTTGAAGTCGCTGTGCTCTTTCGCCACAGCCTCCAGCACCTTCACAAGGATCGCCACGTTTTGCTCGCGCCGCTGGTCCGGCGGCCTGGACAGGAAGATCAGGTCCGGCAGCAGGCCGCGAAGCCTCTCCGCAAATGCGAACTCGCGGCTCACGAAGTCGCGCCAATCCAGGTTCTCGAGCAACGAGCCGGCCACCGACCAGAACCGGTTGAGTTCCGCCTTCTCCTCGGCCGACATGTCGGAGGCCAGCAGGTCCTTGAAGGACTCGGCGACGCCGCTCTGCCGGGCAACGTTGAAAACATCCGCCCAGTGATCGAGCAGAAAGTCGTGCTTGGGATCGTGCACGTAATGACTGAGGAACCAGGCGTCGCCGGGGATGAAACGCTCAAGCCCCGGCGGCCACGGCGTGCGCTCGCCGCGAGCCATCGCCACAGGCGCGGGGCTCAGCCCGATCAGAACCGCAAAGATCAGTCGTTTGCGCAGCACGTCTCGCCCACCTCTTGACCGCCGGCAATCTCCGCCGGCGCTGGTACCGCCACCTTCGATGGCACGGTTCGCACCAAGGCGACAAAAACGGGTAATGTTCACACGACCACCTTTTCAGCATATCGACAGCTTCTGCGCCCAACCAGCATGCCGTTGTGGCGATTTGTAGGTTGTTGTCGCGACCGCGACGGACGCCCGACAAGCTCCCAACACGGTTTTCTTGAAGGCCGCCCCACGTTGTCTAAGATTGCAGCGTATGCTGATCGGTCGGATCGGCGAGGACTCCCGGCTAGCGGCGTTGATCCGCAGGCTGGTTAACCAAGGGGGGGTGGTGTCGGCCTCGGGTCTGTGGGGATCGTCTGCGCCTCTGGCGGCCGCACAAATCGCCAAGCGCTCCGGCCGGACCCTTCTGTACGTCACCGCCCATCTCGAACACGCCGACGAAGCCCGCGAGGACCTCGAGTACTTTCTCGGCGGCCCCTGCGAGATGTTCGCCGCCTGGGAGGCGGCACCCGGCGAAGGGCCGGCCAGCGGCGAGATCGGCGCCGAGCGCGTCCGCCTTTGCGCCGCCATTCGCTCCGAGGCGGGCCTGGCGGCGCCGCTCATCGCGCCGATTCAAGCGCTCATGCAGCCGGTGCCCACGCCAGACGCGCTGGAGGCAAATACCCTGCGCCTCGGCCGCGGCGAGCAGGCCGATTCCGAAACTGTCGTCCGCTGGCTGGCCGACCACGGCTTTGAACGGCTCGACCTGGTCGAGTCGCCCGGTGACTTCGCCCGCCGCGGCGACATAATCGATATCTTCCCGCCGGGTGAGACGCACCCGGTGCGGATCGAATACTTCGACGAAGCGATCGAGTCCATCCGCCGGTTCGACGTGAGCACCCAGCGGTCGATCGACCGGCGCGAGTCGGTGGCGGTCTGCGCCGGCTCGAGCCGCAACGAGCTCGTCTCCGGCGAGGTGACGTGCTTCACCGACTACCTGCCGG
>JBECKQ010000067.1:0-18446 GCA_040235375.1 Phycisphaerae bacterium
GCGGGGATGATGTCCGACGGGTGGCAGGGGTCGGCCTTCCAGTAGATGTCGTTGTAGTCCATGGCGCGGATGGCCAGGGCGTTGTACAGCGCGGCGTTGACGGGCGAGTTGCGGTGGCCGCATCCGAAGAACGTGCACTCCGGCGCGCCGCCCATTTCGGCGAGGTGCTCGAGCAGCATCTCGCAGTCTTCCTGGCGGTATCCGCCGAGGGCGCAGCCGACGGAGTCGAACAAAAACCGCTTGGCGGCGTCGACCGCCTCGGGAGAGATGTCGTCGTATCGCAGGTTTGCCGCCCACCCGCTGAGCGTGGCCGTAATGGTCGCCATGTGTCCGCCTCCTGAAATCGGATCATTCCGCGTTTGGTTCAGCAGGCGGGTATCGTAGAAGCGGGCAATCAGGATTCAAGCCGCGCGCCGCGAGGAGGCGTGGTGTCACAGGGCAATCGCAAAGTCGGATTCTCCTTGATCGGGCCTCCGAGTGGGGCAGAAAGAACATGCCAGACAGTCCACGGCCTGCCCCTTCGGGTCAGACCGTGCCACCCGGTGCGACAACACCCGATTGATCTGCGCCACTTCGCGACCGCCCGGCGTGGCGTCAACCACCTTCGGACTTCCCGGAGAAATTGACTTTGGGTGCAGCGCGGGCGGCCTCCTCGACCTTGAAGTACTCGGCGGGCCCCACACCGGCGAGGTTCGCGTATATCCGGCCGGTGACGGTGCGGATGTATGTGTCGAGCCGCTTCACCGCCTCGTTGTAGCGCATCCGCTCGACGGCCAGGCGGTTTTCCGTTCCCTCGAGCTGGTCCTGCAACTTGAGAAACGATTGGTTGGCTTTCAACTCGGGGTACTGCTCGCGCAAAACGAGCAGTCGCGACAAGGCACGCTCGAGCCCCTGCGAGGCTTCGATCTTTCCGGCGCGGGTATCGGCCTGGAAGTAAGCCTTGCGTGCGTTGGCGATCCCGAGGAAGACCTCCTTCTCGTGCTCCGAGTAGCCCTTGACGGTTTCGACAAGGTTGGGGATCAGGTCGTAGCGGCGCTGGAGCTGGTTTTCCACTTGAGCCCAGGAACTCTTGACCTGCTCATCGAGCGAAATGACGTGGTTGTAACCGCTGTACAGGCAGCCGCCCACGATAAGCACACAGACGATAATGATGATGACAATGAACCCGACGATCTTTCCAGCTCTCATCGGTCGGCCTCCAGGAGTAACTGCGCTCGCGAGCATCGAAGCCCCACAGGACGCGCAGTAGCTCGCTTCCGGGGCATTCAGGGCACCACATTTCGGACAGCGTTTATCACCAGCTTGCACCGCCGCCACCTCCACCAGACATTCCGCCACCACCGAATCCGCCGCCGAACCCTCCGAATCCGCCTCCGCCGAATCCGCCACCGAAGCCGCCGCCCCAGGATGATCCTCGTCCGCCCATCATATTCCCCAACATGCCGCCGATGAACAGCCCGGGCAGCAGGCCACCGCCTCCCCAACGACCATAGTAGCGCCGCCGTCGAGAAAGCGAACTGAGCAGCAGCAGGATCACGATCAGCGGGACAATCACGCCGCAGCACGGCGCAGCGACGGGCTGCCTCCGGACGCGCACGAAGCGGCTTTGCAGCGTCACGCCTTGGCTGTCGGCGACTTTCTGGACCACCTGATCGGTGAGCCACGCGAGGCCGACGGAGTACTCGCCCTTCGAAAAGTACCTCTTTGCCGCCTCGCGGGAGACGGTCCCGTCCCAGGAGTCCGGCAGCACGCCCTCGAGCCCGTAGCCGGTGTGGATTCGAACCTTGTGCCCCTCGACGTTCAGGGCGATGAGTGCACCGTTGTCCTTGCCCTTCTGGCCGAGCTTCCACACGTCGTATTGGAGCTGGACGAAGTCGAAGAAGTCCTCACCGCCCGTGTTTTTGACGGTCAGGACCTTGATCTGCGCGCCGGTTTTCTGTTGGAGCTCTTGCAGCAGGGCCTCGAGCCGCTGCTGCGTGCCAGCGTCAATAACGTGCGCGGTGTCCACGACGTACGCGCTCGTGCTCGGAATGGCGCTCTCAGCCCTGCCGGCAATCGGTGCGACCGCCAGCAGACAGCATGCAACGGCGACATGGCTACCACGCATCGACGATATCCCCAAGCTTGTCGACATCGCTGTACAACTGATCGAACTGCTCCCAACTGTGCATCGCACCGGTATCGAGCGCCGTTCTCAGGCCGGGCAACTTCAACTGGTACAGGTTCTCCACCTCGGCGACCACGTCTTCTGCCGATTGGCCCTCGTGCCGGCCCTTGAGCCACAACATTCCGCGCAGCGTGCGCACCATCTGTTCGCTGATCGTGGCCTGCACACCGGCGACGTATTTCTCGCGGCCGGCCGCCGCCAGCAGACCCTGCCGAAGGCCCATGAGCAGCACCTTCAGCTCGCGTTCGCACTGGTAGCGTACGTCCTCATCCTTGAAGTTCAGGTCGTGAAAGTGATCGTCGCCGAACAGAGTCAGGTGATTCTGCTGGATCTCGATCAGCTCGAGCGGAAACGTGTCCAGAGAAGCGGCGATGTAACGCGGCGTCATGATGAGCGGGGCGGCGATCAGCGACTTGCCCAGGCTCAGGCCGTGCGCCGCCAGGCGGCGGAGCGTCCGCAGGTCCACCTTGTCGACCACCAGCACGCTGTGGGCCGTATGGCGGGATGGGTCGAACGATCGGGCGACGACCGAACCGAAGAGCGCCAGCGACCTGGCGTTGTCACCGACGATCTCGCGCACAAGCTCGGCGTAACTCTGGATCGGTGCGCGCATTGTCTCGGGCACGCGATTGAGTCCGGCCACAATTGCTGCCATGATTCCGGTCTCCGCTGTTCGCCGACGTCGCCGCCAACACGTCTCATGAATGATGCAGGCTCACCCAACCACCGGCCATTAGACGATCGGTCCGTTATTGTAACCGCGCCCGATCATGGGTGGCACGGGCTGGTACAGCCAAGCGCGGCCAAGCCGTGCATATGCTCGCTGCGTCCACGCGGCGACGCGCGCGAGCCGGCGAGTGACCGCATGTCGTAGGATAACCACGCCACGTTGCGCGAGTATGCCACGAAAAACGGCGAGGTCAACCACGGGTAGTGGGGCCTCGCCGCACGTTCGCTCATCGTGCTTTTTCACTACGCTGACGGCCTAATCGTCGCGATTCAGGATGTCCACCATTCCCTGGATCGCCTTCTGGTCGCGCGGCGTCGCGCGGACGATGATGACGTTGCCCCGGCGACTGACAAGCACGTCCTTTACATCCGGCGGCGCCAGCAGCCGGAACAGATCGTCGGCGTGCGGAGGCGTGAGCTCATAACTGCGTTCGACCATTTCCCCGGCTTCCTCCGGGGCACGTGGATGAGGCTGCTCCTGTTGTCCCGCGACCTGCTCGAGCTGTTCGGCGAGCTGCCTGCTCCGCTCATCCACCTCGTGTTTCAGGCGTTCGACCTCCTCGCGGAGCATTCTCGCCTGCTCCTGGAGCTCGGCGGTGCGGCGGTCGACGTCATCATGAAGTTCGCGCAACTGCTGCTCCAAGGCCTGCCGTTGCTCGTCCACAGCGCGGCGCTGCTCCTCACGCTGAGCGCGCTGCGCTTCCTGTCTTGCCCGTTGCTCCGCGTTTTGGCGATTGCGTTGGGCATTGCGCTGACGAGGCTCCGCTTCGGCGTTCTCAGGCCGGCTCTTGCCGCGGATGATCTTGACCACGTCCTTCACGACATCCACGTCCTGACGGCTGCCGGCCACCGTGACTTCGTCGAGATGGCGGCTGACGAGTACGGGCACGTCTTTGAAAGCAAGTGTACGGAACAGCGCATCGGCCTGTTGGTCGTTCAGGCCGCTGAACGATGCCTGCGCATTCCAGGCCTTGCTTAGTTTGCCCTCCGTCTCTCCTTCGATCGCCTGGCCTTGCTCCCGCGTGAGCAACTCGGCGAGCTTGACGAGGGCGTGCACTTCTCCCGTGGTTCCCCGAACGCTTACTCCCTTGTCAGTGCGGCGCACGAGCACAGGTACGTCCCGGGGAGACAGCAGATCGAAGACCGCGTCAGCCTTGTCGGGCGGCAAATCGAGCTGCCGGGTGACCAGTTGCGGTTTTTCACCCGGCGCACTTCGCTCTGGTCGTTTGACGCGCGGAGCTGGCGCCGCGCCCTGTTGCGGCTCCTCTTGCTTTGGCTGCTCCTGCATCTGGGCGGCGTGATTGGGAGCGCCGGCGGCCGCAAGGATCCTCCCGTCGACATAAGCGGCCATCGCCGGCGCGGATGCAATCACCAGAATCGCCACCACCGCGGCCCCCGTGGCCAACGATCGGACTCTTTCGAAATGCGCAAGTGCTTTCATGACCTTCCTCCCGAACCTTACGAGTGCCTTGGTTTTCAGCCCATTGCGCGCCGATCTGCGTCCGGCGCGCGGATCGTGCCTATGTCAGCTTATACGTGTCGCCGGCCCGACGGGTTGCGAAACGCCTGCGCGGCCTAATCAGGCTGATGTCCCGGCCGGTGCAGCACCATTAATCGGATCTCGGTCATATCCTCGATGGAGTAGCGAATGCCCTCGCGATACAGACCGCTGTCCTTGACGCCGCCGTACGGCATGCTGTCCACGCGGAACGACGGCACATCGTTGATCACGACGCCGCCCACCTCGATCTCATTGAACGCATAGAACGCCGAGTTCAGGTTCTTGGTAAAAACCCCTGCCTGGAGGCCGTAAACGCTGGTATCGACCCGCCGGCAGGCGTCCTCGAACCGGCTGAACGACTCGACCGTCGCCACCGGGCCGAACGCTTCATGCCGCGACAGCTTCGCATCGGGCGGGACGTTCTCGACCAGCGTGGCGTCGAGCATCGCCCCGTTGCGGTTGCCGCCGCACAGCACCCGCGCGCCGCGTTGAACGGCCTCGTCGATCCAGCTCTGCACGCGTTTGGCATCACCTTCCGTGATCAGCGGGCCGAGGAACGTGTCCTCATCGAGCGGGTCGCCACGCTTCAGCGCGCGCGCTGCGGCCACGAGCTTCTCGACGAATTCCGCGTAGATCGCTTCGTGGATGTAGATGCGCTGCACGCTGATGCATGACTGGCCCGACTGGTAGAACGCCCCGAGCATGATCCGCTCGACGGCGCGATCCTGGTCGGCGTCCTTGTCCACGATGCAGCCGGCATTGCCGCCGAGCTCGAGCACAGCCTTCTTCTTGCCCGCCTTCGCCTTCAGCGCCCAACCGACTTCCGCGGAGCCGGTGAAGCTGAGCAGCTTGAGCCGCTCGTCGGTCACGAAGGCGCCCGCGTCCTCGCGCTTGCAGGGCAGAATGCTGAACGAACCGCGCGGCAGGTCGTCGATCTTTGAGAGGATTTCGCCGAGGATCAGCGCCCCGACCGGCGTGCGCGTTGCCGGCTTGAGCACGAACGGGCAGCCGGCCGCGATGGCCGGCGCGATTTTGTGCGCCACCAGGTTGATCGGGAAATTGAACGGCGAAATGAACGAGCACGGCCCGACCGGTACGCGCTTCCAGATCGACTCATAGCCTTCCGCCCGCTCCGAGATATCCAGCGGAGCGTATTCGCCGCCGATACGCACTGCTTCCTCCGCGGCGATTGTGAACGTGTCGATGGCTCGCGTCACTTCGCCGCGGGCGTTCTTGATCGGCTTGCCGGCCTCGATCGCCAGCGCGCACGAGAGCTCTTCATGTTGCTGCTCGATCTGCTTGACCACGAAGCGCAGCGCGTCGGCCCGCTTATACGACGGCATGCGACGACAGGCATCACGCGCCTGGACCGCGGCGGCGATTGCCTGGTCAATCAGGTCCGGACCGGCCAGCGCGACGCGCGTCGCGGTCTGTCGCGTGTACTTGTTCTGAACTTCGAGGTTCTTGTTTGGAGTCAGCGGCCGGTTGGCGAGATACAGAGGGTAGGATTCCTTAAGCATGGCAACATCACCGAATACGAGATTTCCAGCCGACCGGGAATTGTTGCCACCGGGGTCGCTACGTCAAACGACCGCAGGAATCGTCGCGCGCTCCCGTGCCGTCCTGACGACATCCAGCGGCTGGAATCTCTGCGACGTGGATACAACAAGGCCGGGCCCGAGCGGACCACTTTTTTTCTCACGGGATCATGAAGTCCCAAATTGAGCCTAATCGCGTGGCGATTGGCTGATACGGCCTCACTCGGAACCCGGCGATCACATTCTGCCGCGCGCTCTTTGCCCAAGTCAATTAAATTCGATGCAATGACCACCGCCCCGCGAAAGCGCCCCGACGTCGCCCGAGCGAGGCGGCCCTTACTTCGCCGTAATCCGCGTGCTTCATCCCGAACCGACGATATTATAGGATTTTGGAGCCCACCAGCCCCCGATAGGCTGCGTCATAGCCCGCCGCCATGCACGCATCCGTGAAGCGACGTTCCACATTCGACCGGCACGCTGTGGGGGAAATCTCGTTAAGGCGACCGACCGCACCCGCCGCGGCGTCGAACGACTCGACGACGAAGCCCGTCTCGCCGTCAATTACGATTTCTGGCAGAGCCCCCCTGGCCGTCGCGATGATCGGCGTGCCGCTCGCCTGGGCCTCGACGGCGACGAGCCCGAACGGCTCCGCCCACGAGATGAGAAACAACACGGCCGCCGCCCTGCGGTACAGCGGCGCCAGCTCCGCCCGGGAAAGCAGGCCAAGGTATTCGATCTGCTTGTCATCGACATACGGCCGAACCCGCGTGTCGAAGTACTGCTCGTACTGAGGTTCAACCAGGCCGGCGATCAGGAGTCGCCGCCCGGTACGCAGGGCGACCTGGATCGCTTCGGCCGCGCCCTTTTCTGGAGCGATTCGCCCGGCGAACAGCAGATAATCCTCCTTGTCCGCCTCGAACGGGAAATCCTGAATGCGTATCCCGTTATGCACCGTAGCGACATAGTTCAAGTCAGGCAGAAAAACGCGCTCGGCGTCAGACAGTGACACGAACGAGCACTCTTTGTAGCGCAGCAGCAGCGGATGCAGGGCGCGCACCCATGCCACGCCGTGTAGCGTCGAGACCAGCGGGCAGGGAATCAGCCGAGCGTAACCCAGCGCGTGGACGTGGAGGTGAGAGTGCACGATATCGAACTCGCCGGCCGCCGCCCGCTCCATGCACGCCGCGATGTGAAGCTCTTCGAGCGCCCGCGCGTCGGGCGGCCCTTCCAGCAGGCCGCTGTCGGGATCAAACCGGCGGGGCCGCTCGCGCTCCTCGGCGGGCCACGTCGACGACGAGTGCGGCACCGTCGCCGCCAGATCGGCCGTCGTAATCGAATCGCCGGAGGCGAACAGCGTCACCTGGTGACCCCGGTTGACCAGCGCTTCCGTCAGATTCGAGGCCACCTGCTCCCACGGGCCGTATCCGGCCGGAGGTAGCGGCCAACTGATCGGCGCCAACATGGCGATCCGCATGGGTTATCCTCGGTAAGACCGCGCTGCCCTCCCGAACGGGCATCCGGAAGAAGTCGTTCCACGCGCTCAGGACTATACTCCCGTGGAGTACGGATACCAACGATCGCTCGTATGGGGAGTCGACCATGGCGCGATGGAAAGTGAAGCTGCTGATCGACGGCGAGTGCCCGGTATGCACGTCGGAAGCCCGACTTCTGCGACGGCTCGACCACGGCCGGGGCAACCTGGCCTTTGAGGACATCACTGCGCCAGGCTTCGATCCCAGTCAGTACGGGCGAACGATGGACCAACTCTTGTCACGTATCCACGCTGTCTTGCCGGGCGATAAGATCGTCACCGGCATGGAGGTGTTCCGCCGTGCGTATTCGGCAGTCGGTTTCGGCTGGTTGCTGCTACCCACGCGACTGCCGATCGTTCGGCCCGTTTCCGAGCACGCATACAATTGGCTTGCCCGCCACCGCGTCCGGCTGACGCACGGCGGCCGGTACTGCGGCGATCACTGCCGCGTCGCCTGAAGACGCTGGTCCAGCGAATCCGTATGAGAACGGTGCTTGCATGGATTAGTGGCCATGAACGGAACCGACGTATCCGCCGACTCGCGTCGCGCCTTCCTGCGTGCCGGACTGTCTCTGGCCGGCGTCTCGATCTGGGGCGTCCATCGCACGATGGCGCAGTCCGACCAACCGGGCGGCTCGCCACGGAAGCCTGGCGATGAGGACGTGAACACACCCCGCCCGCAGGGCAGCCAGCGGCAGGAACACGAACAAGAAGAGGAGATCAGCCCGGCTGAGGACCTCATGCGCGAGCATGGCCTGCTGACGCGGGTACTGCTCGTTTATCAAAACTACGCGGATCGGCTCGCGCTGGGCGCTCGCGACATCCCCGCCGAGCCGTTACACCGTTCCGCCGACATCGTACGCGAGTTCGTCGAGGACTATCACGAGCGGCTCGAGGAGCAGTACCTGTTCCCGCGATTCAGGAAGGCGGGCATGCTCGTCGAGCTGGTCGACACGCTCCAGACCCAGCACGATGCCGGCCGCCGCATCACCGATATCGTTCGCAAGCTCGCGGTGCAGTCCGCCTTCAAGGATCAGAACCAGCGTCTGACGCTGATTGACGCCTTGCGGCAGTTCAATCGCATGTACCTGCCGCACGAGTCCCGCGAAGACACGGTTCTGTTCCCCGCGTTCCGCAAGCTGGTATCGCCTAATGAGTACGACGCGCTCGGCGAGCAATTCGAAAACAGGGAGCACGAACTGTTCGGCGAGGATGGCTTCGAGATGATGGTGGATCGCGTGGCCGACGTCGAGGGGCAGGTCGGCATCCACGACCTGGCCCAATTCACGCCGACAATGTGACGTGGCGAAGCGCGATATCGCTCAGTGTGCCACTGCTCTGGAGCAGTGCCCCGTTGGGTAGCGCGGTCTTGCCGCGGCTGCCCTGCCATCGTCACGGCCGTTCGAAGAACTCGTGCGTCGGCCGGCCGGCCAGAACCTCTGCCTTTCCCCAATTCGCGACGCTGCGGAACTGCTCGGACTGGAGGAACGCGTCGAAGGCCGCCCGATCATTCCATTCGGACAGGATCAGGTAGCTCTGCCGGTCCTTGACCTTTGTGTACAGCTCAGTTCGGGCGTGACCGGGCGAGCGGTTCATGATCTCGACCACTTTGTCGAAAACACGCTCGAAATCTTCCTCTTTCCCCCGAAGAACCTGGTAGTTCATACCGACGGTGATCACTGTTTTCTCCTCGCCGCGCAGCCATCTTGCCACTCCGCACGGGCGGAGCGGTTATCATAGCGCGGTGGATTGTAGCACGATTGCGGCATCCGCGGTAACAAGACGGAACGCCAGTCTGAGAATTCTCAAGGAGCTCATCGATCATGACCACCATGGAGGTCGAGACGCACAATCGTGAAGAAATGATCGACGTGACCGGCCGTGTTCAGGAGGCCGTCAAACAGGCGGGCTTTCGCAACGGCGCGGTCATCGTCTACGTCCCGCACACCACCGCCGGCTGTACGATCAACGAGAACGCCGACCCGGACGTGCAGCACGACATCCTGCTCACGCTCCGCGCCCTCGTTCCTCAGCGCCGCGATGGCTACCGGCATGGTGAGGGCAACAGCGACGCCCACGTGAAGGCCTCGCTGATGGGCTTCTCGCAAATCGTGCTCGTCGAGGCCGGCCGGCTCGTGCTCGGCACGTGGCAGGGCATCTATTTCATCGAGTTCGACGGCCCCCGCCGCCGCAAGGTGCACGTTCACCCTCTGCCCCGAACCTGACGCGCCGGTTCAAACGGACCACCGTACTCGGCAACGGAGCGCTACAGCTCGAATGCGAAAGTGACAAATGCGAACGTGCGAAAGTGATGTTCGCGGCGGCTTTCGGCACAGCAAGCGTTATGATAAGCGCTGTTGGGCGCGAGTCCGCTTGCAGAGGAGTCTCGACATGGCCACCGCTGATCGCTTGTCCGGTGCGTCGTTCATCTCGCTCGCGACGCTCGATCCTGCCGCCCCTCTGGGCGATCTCGAACCGCTCGCCCGATTGATACCCGACGACGTTCGCGTCGTCGCCGTCGGCGAGAGCGCCCATGGCGCCCACGAGTACTACGCTCTCCGCCATCGTCTCGCCCGCTTCCTCGTCGAGCGCATGGACTTCACCGCACTCACCTGGGAGTCCGGCTTCTCCGAGGCCTGCATGGTTGACGACTGGATCAACGGCGGCGGGCAGGGTCGCGACAAGGTCCTCGCCGAAGGCATGACCATGTACATGGGCCGCTGCGAGGAGATGGCCGACCTCTTCGAGTGGCTCCGCAATCGCAACGCCTCGAGCGCGAGGCCCGTCCGCTTCTACGGCCTCGACCTGCCTGGCGCGGCCGCCACGTTGAAGCCGGCGTTGGACATCGTCGAAGACTACATGAAAGGCGTGGACCCGGGCGCCGCCGTGCGACTGGCGCGACTTCGGGAGTTGGCCGGATCGTTCGGGACGGTGGCCACGGACAAGGTTACGCTCGTCGGCACAACGGTGATCCAGCAGTACGTCGCCATCCCCGCCGCCGACCGCAACGAGCTGACTGCGCTGCTGGCCGACATGGCCTCCCGGTTCTATGCGTTGCGGCGCTCGTACGTCGAGCGTTCTGACGCAGAACGCTACGACCTCGTCCGCCAGCATCTGCGCGTCGCGCGGCAACTCGATCTTCAGCTCCGGGCCGTCGCCGCGCTGATGGCCGGCGACATTGCCGCGTGCGAGGCGAACATCCGCGACCGGACCATGGCCGACACCGTCGAGTGGGTCCTCGGTCGTCACGAGCGGGTTATCGTCCTCGCCCACAACGGCCACATTCAAAAGACGCCCGTTGCCACGCCGATGGGGCCGATCGACACCGTCGGCGTTCACCTCGCCAGCCGTCTGGGCGACCGCTACCTCACCATCGGCACGACCTGTGGCGGCGGCGACATCATCGCTCCACGCACGATCGAGATGGACGGCAAGCAGGATACGGAGTTGGTTATCCGCGACTTCCCTCCCGCCGAAGCGGGCACCATCGATCACCTGCTCGATGCAAGTCTCGCGGGCACCGGCGGCGACGCCAGCCCCTCTCGCATCGGCCTGCTTGACTTGCGTACGCTCGACCCGGCCAGCAGGTCGATGATTGACGCCGCCCGCCGAATGCGCATGCAGGACCAAGTGGTGGAGGTCGATGTCCGCCGCGCGTTCGACGCGCTCATCCACGTCCCGCGGATCTCACTCTGGACGTCGCCTTTGAACGCTTCTATGCCCGACCTCCGCGCCGGCGGCGCAGCGAACCGGTGACGCCAGGTCCGGCATGGCCTATGGGTCTCAGTCAACGCGTTACGAGATAGTGCGCCAACACTTTTCGAAAGGCGGTGGGCAGAGGCAGATCGTCCGCCAGTGGCACCCACCGGAACGGCCGGCTAACACGCGTACGGCGAGAGATGCGCGCCGCGCGCACTGCGAAATCAACCAGCCGATGCGTGAGCTGATGCTGCACCGTGCCGACACCGCGGAACGCCTTTGCGGCTTTGCGGATGCCGCCCGGCAGCACCTCGCCAACCGTCGAATCCGACGCGCCATCGCGTTGCTCGCTGGGCAGCTCCCACATCGCGGACCAGAGACCGCCGGCCGGCCGTTGCCGCAGCAGCACGTGCCCGTCGCACGTCACGACGAACACGTTCAGCTCTAGCTTGCGGACCTTCGCGGCGGGTCGGATGTCGGGAATACGAGCGACACGTTGCGTTCGCAAGGCCACGCACTCGCTTCGCAGCGGGCAATGTTCGCAGTCCGGCTGGCGCGGCGTGCACACTGTCGCGCCGAGGTCCATCAACGCCTCGTTGAACCGCCCGCAGCCGCGACGCGGCAGGATCGCCTCCGCCAGTTCCCACAGACGTTTCATATCACCGCTCGGCGTGACGGCGAACAGTCGGGCGAGCACGCGTTTGACGTTGCCGTCCAGCACGGGTGCGCGCACGTCGAATGCGATGGACGCAATCGCTCCGGCCGTATACCGGCCGACACCCGGCAGTTTCATCAGCCCGTCGACCGTGCGCGGGAACCGGCCGTCGAGGTCGTTGGCGACCACGCGGGCGGCCTCGTGCAGGTGATGCGCCCGGCAGTAGTAGCCCAGTCCGGCCCACATGGCGAGCACCTCTTCACGATCCGCGGCCGCGAGGTCCCCCACCGTCGGGAATCGCTGGAGCCAACGTGCATAGTACGGCTCGACGGTGCCCGTCTGCGTCTGCTGGAGCATCATCTCGGCGAGCCACTGCGCGTACGCATCCCCCGGCCGCCGCCGCCAAGGCAGATCCCGCCGTTTCCGCCGCGCCCAGGCGAATAACCGCCGGCGGACGTTCACTAGCGATGGAACCGCCGCGCGGCGATCGCGTCTGCGTGTCTCGGTAACGTGATTTTCGGCGCGTGGACGCTGCGATGTCGATTGCGTGCGTGCCATGAATCCGCGGGACATTCACCTGCAAAAGGGAGGACGGGTGAATGACGGGATTCGATCCCGCGACCCCCAGGACCACAACCTGGTGCTCTAACCAACTGAGCTACATTCACCATCTGCCGGCGAGCGGATCGCTCCGGCGTTTTGCCCGGCTCGGCCCCCTGGCCGAACCGCGCAGCAGGACAATAGCAGCGTTTTTGCGCCTTTTCAACAGGCGGGCCACACAACGGACACACGCGCCCGGCGCGGCCCCTCGCCCGCAACCTTTTTTCCCGCTGACGGTAGGACCAAAGGGTGGTATCTTCGGCTCGCCCCGCATCGCCGCGGGAGGCGAAACTCGGGGTCGAAGAGACGCAACGATCAATCGCAAGCTCGCGCACGATGCCCGAACGCATGACGCCGCTTCGAAAACCGCAATGGATCGCACTTGTCGCCGCGGCCGGCCTTGCCGCTTTCGTCGGCGCGTGTTCCGACCCCGCCTTCCACAAGGCCAACGAGCGCCGCATGCAGAACATCCGCGACGTGGTCGACACCTATCGGGACCAGGAGCGGGACAACGCCAAGCGCCTCGACGAGTGGGGTGACCGCATGGGCACGTTCGCCGAGTATCGCGAAAAGAGGCTTGATCGCTCTCTACAGGAATGGCACGAGCTGTTCCAACGCCACATCGACGAGTGGCCCGCAAGACGCAAGGCAGCCCGCCAGCACGTCAGGGAAATGCTCAAGGGCAAGCCCGACGAGATCGCCGACACCGCCCGCCGCATGTGGTATTGAAGCAGCCTCGCCGGCGCAGCGTCACGGCCACGAACCAACCACAATCGCAGGAGGCAATCGTTCCCGCCGCATCGTGAAGGATCAGGGCTACCTCCGTTTGTGCACTTTCCGCTTCGCCGTGTGCGAACAGACGACGTGTCGTTCGTGGCATTCGCCGCACTCGGCCACCGTGTGATCCACCACGAACGCGTCCCAGTGCCGCTTCTGCGCCGGGCTTAGAATGCCCGTCCCCTGGCACACGGGGCAGGCACTGTCCAGCGCCGCCAGGACCGCCGAACGGATGAACTCCGAACGGTTCGGCAGCGACCGCAGAATCTCCATGAGCGATTCATCCGCCTTGAACGTGACGATGGCTTGTTTCGAACCGGCCACCTCAAACCTCGCTTTGCGGCATGAGCCGCGAGACAAGTGCCAATGTCTGGCACCACACCGCCATTCTCACCCACCGAAGTGTCCCGCGATTCCCTCGGCAATCGCCTCGGCCAGCCTGCCCTGATAGGCCGGCGTGCTCAGAAGTCGCGCCTCGTTGCGGTTGGTGAGGAACCCGCACTCGACCAGCACGGCCGGCCGGGAGTGCCCCACCAGTACGCGGTATCCGGCGCGCCGCACCCCACGACATTCTATGCCCGCACGCCCCAGTGCTTCCGCGATCCGCAGGCCGGCGTCCTGGCTCGCCACCGAAGCGTTCCGCGCGATGTAGACCGTCGCCCCCGAGGCGTCAGCGCTGCCTGCCGCGTCCGCGTGAACGGAAACGAACAAATCGGCGTGGATCCTGTCGGCCAGCGCCGCTCGATCGTCCAGCTCGATAAACGCGTCCCCGCTTCGCGTAGGCACGACATTCGCCCCCCGGCTCTCGAGCAGTCGCCCGAGCGCCAGCGCGACACCGAGGTTGACCGTCTTCTCGTTAACGGGTCCGGCCCCCAGCGCACCGGGATCCTTCCCACCGTGCCCCGCGTCAACGATGATCGTCGTCCCGGCGATCCCCGGCTTGGTAGCCCGCGGCGGTGCCACGACCGGCGGTGGGACGGGTCTCGCCGGCGTCGCAATCCGCGTGTCGAAGATTGGCGCCGGGTATCGGTCGGTCCGCCTCCCCGGCGCGGTGCATCCGGCTAGCCCCGCAACCACCAGCGCCGCGCAAGCAAGGGCCCCCGGCCTGCTCACCAACCTTCTGGTCTCATGCTCCGTCATGCTCATGTCGAATCGTCCTTGATGCCGTCGCCCTCATCGAGCCGTCGCCCCGGCGTATCACCCGTCGCGAGCCGCCTGGCCAGCCGCTGCGGTCGACCGGTTGTACTCATCTACCGCCCTCCCGGTCAACCGGGGTGATCCGCCCTGCCGGTCCCCCGAGCCGCCCTGCCAGAGCCCCGGAAACGGTCGTCACAACCTTTTTGGCCGGGGCTGTTTGCGTTTCCGGATGTTCGTGCTACCCTTTTCCTGAGGGTGGAATCAGCGATTCAGCGGTATTTCGGGCCGACAAGTCATCATTTGAGGGTTTGTGAATCATGATTTTCTCAAAAACAGTTGTCCACGGCGTGTATATCCTCTGCTATCTCAACCGGCAGGAGAAAGGGTCGGTGGTGCCGGCAAGCGTTATTGCCGAGGCGATGGGAGTGCCTCCTGAGCAGGCGGCGAAAATCCTGCAGCTTCTGGCCAACGCCGGAATCGTCACATCGGTCCGAGGACGGCGCGGCGGCTACCAGGTGGCCAAGCAGCCGGAGCAAATCACCATGGCGGAACTGATCGACGTGCTCGGCCCGGCGGACACCACAAGTGCCCTCGGCCCCCGTCCGTGTCCAGCGCTGCCCGGTGATGCGTGCATTACGTTCGAAGGCCTGATGCACGTGCATGACAAGGTCAAGGACATGCTGCGTCAGCAGAGCCTGGCGCCCATCTTCGCCGGCGCGTGCTCGGCGCAGGGTGAGCCCTGCGGCCATCACGCCGACACTGAGACCCAAGATCGCGGCCGAGGCCGGGCGCGATCGGAAACCGCAGTCTGACAAGTCCCAGGAAGCAGCGGACTATTCGGCGCGGTCGGCTGATTGAGACGAGCCGTCGGCGGCGAGGGCCTGGTATTACACAGTATTTTCAGGGTCGTTGACAACTCTTTGCGCCTCTGCTTCTGCCACTGTTCGACGCACGCACGCCGTACGTCGTCCCGCCGCGAGCCCTTGTGCCGCGCGGGCCGCCCCTTCTGTCGGCGAATGTGTGAATAACCGTGCCCGAGTACGCGCTGCTGTCAAGGCCGCGACCGGACGTTTGCGACGTCCCCGCGGCACCCAATTGCGATCCCTGATTCAGTCGTGAGTCCTGCTGTTTGAGCGCTGGGCATTGCTCAAGACCAAGAGCAGCGGCAGACGGCCGCCGTGCTCGCGCTCGCTCTAGCGAAGAGTCCCAGCACGCCGGGACACGCCGTGACCCCAGTCATATACGCGTAATCTCCTATGACCGCTCGCGGTCGGTATCCCGGCCAGGTCGGCCGTCGCGCGGCACACGGACGACCCAGCGATTACGACGTGCGAAGTGCAGTGTCTGAACGCGCTCCACTTCGACAACGATCTCGACGTGGACCTGGCGGATTTTGCGAGATTTCAAACAGTCTTCGGCGGCCAGTGCAGTACAGAATCACGACGGCTGGTCGTTCTCGTGTGCGGGTGATACGCTTCTGTAGACACTGGAGGAGGACTGAAGTCATGAAAGCACAAATCCTGCGCAGGAGGCTTGCCTGGCATCTGCTGGTATCGGCCGGCATTTTGACCGGCGGGTGCGGCGCCGTTGATTTTCTCAACAACCTGATCGGATCGATCAACCCGCGGCAGGTCACGGTCGAACTGGTGAACGATACGCCCTTCGACGTCGACGTGGAGATGTACTATTCGGACGAACAGGACATACCGGAGTTCGCACTGACCAGCGATCTGGGCACGCGTATCGATCGAACCGTTCCCGCCGGGGAAGTGGACCGTTTCACGCGCGACTGCGACCAGTTGCAGGCGATCATCATCGACAAGGCGGTGCTCCAGTCCCTGCTTCAACCGCAGGAAGGCACGGACGTTCTTCGCGACGGCCACGAGTTCGGCTGCGGAGACACGATCTCGTTCGGTTTCACGAGCACATCGCTGGGAACGAACTTCGAGATCGCGACGGACGTCCGCTGAATCACGGTGCGTAGATGATCGCCGCACGGATGTCGTAGACGCTTACCTCCCGGGCACGGACACGCCGAGACTCCCTGGATCGAACCGCGCGTGCGCTCGCCCTCTCCACTTACGGCGAGAACGTGCCACCCCGCGTGTGATCTACGCGTATGGCGTTGAAAGTTGTCCAGCTCGACGCCGCGCCTCTTTTCTTCGTTGGACCTCCAACGTCAAATGAACGCCTCAGAGCAACCCGCCGATCCGGCAGGCCGGCGACATCCAATGCCGAAGGAGGCTGCAATGAATGCATTTCGACGGAGCACGCTCCCGATCGTGAAAGCAGGACTCTTGCTGTTCGCATGTACCGCGGTCACCGCGGGAGGAACCTCAGCGCCCACGAATTCGACGACCGGCGAGCTGCCGCGGCGCGGCTCCGTGGGTATTGGGTTGCAGGCGAGTGAAGACGGCGTCGTCATTAACATGGTGCGACCGGACAGCCCGGCTGAGAAGGCCGGTGTGCAGCGGAACGACCGCATCGTCAGTCTGAACGGCACGGCAGTCAAAACCGTCGACGAGGCGATGGCCCTGCTGAAAAAGCTGCCCGACGGCGCGCAGTTGAACGTGATCGTTCGTCGCGGCGACGAGGAGAAGACACTCACGATCATTCTCGACTCGATCGGCGCCGAGGAGGTACCGGGCAGCAAGGTGACGTACTCGTCCGTCACCGTGCCCGACGGCTACCGCCTGCGGACCATCATCACCGAGCCGCCGGAAGCCTCGGGCAAATCGCCGGCATTCATGTTCGTGCAGGGTATTTACTGCGCGACCATCGATCGGCCCACCATGCCGGAGGTGGTCGATACGCGTCTGGTCCACGAGATGGCCAAGGCCGGCTTTGTCACCATGCGTGTGGACAAGCCGGGACTGGGCGACTCGGAGGGGCCGATGTGCGGCGACATCGACTTCGAAACGGAGCTGGTCGGCTACGTCGCGGCGCTCAAGCAGCTCAAGTCGCTGCCCGGCGTGGACTCCGATCGCGTATACATCTTCGGGCATTCGATGGGCGGCGTCATGGCGCCGTACATGATGAAGCAGGTCGGCATCCGCGGTGCGATCGTCTACGGCACGCTGGCGCGGACGTGGCTCGAATACACGCTCGAAAACCACCGGCGGCAGTTGACCCTGTCGGGCGCGAGCGAAGGCGACGTCAGCGAATCGGTTCTGCGCGAGACACGCATCGAGGCCATGATGCTCGTTGACAAGATGACTCTCGGTGAGATCTGGGCCAAGTATCCCGAACTCAAGGAAGACAGCCCCATGTTCGAGCCGACGCGCATGTACAGCCGGCACATGTCCTTCTTCCACCAGTTGCAGGACCTCAACCTCGCCCGTGCGTGGGAGGAAGTCGACGGCTACGTGCTCGCCATCCACGGCGAGTACGACTGGGTGACGGCCAGGAAGGATCACGATCTGATCGCCGCCATCGTCAACAAGAGCCATCCCGGCCGGGCCACTTCGATGACGCTGCCGAAATGCGATCACGGCTTCACGGCGCACGATTCGCTGCAAGCCAGCCTCGTGGCCATGGGGCAGGGTCGATGGGACGGCTCCCTGCCGAAAGTGGTGCTGGATTGGATACGGTCGGTGGACAAGGGCATGACGCAAGAGCCCGATGCGGCCCCGAAGGCAGAGGCCGGGACGTAGCACGCGCGGCTGCGGCCGAGTTTCAGTCGAGGACGATCTCGCAGGGGCGGCCGTCCTGGCCAATAGCGACCATGACTACCTCGGCCTCCGTGACGTTGGCCGTGCGGCGCGGGGCGTCCGCCCGCTCGGCCATCACGCGGACCCTTACGGTGATGGAGGTGCGCCCGAGCTGCACCGTCTCGGCATAGAGACTGAGCAGATCGCCGACAAAAACGGGCTGCTTGAAGATGACCTCCTTCATGCTGACAGTGACGTACCGATGGTGAGCCTGCCGGCGTGCCTCGACGAAGGCGGCCTGGTCGATAAAACTCAGGATCACGCCGCCGAAGATTGTTCCCTGGCCGTTCGTATCCTTCGGGCGCATCAGCACCCGGATATCCGGCTCGTCTCGTGGGGGCTTGAGCTTTCTTTCCGGATCCGGCATCGCTTGCTCCGTCGCTGGCGGCCGAAAACCTATGC
>JBECKQ010000220.1:0-17898 GCA_040235375.1 Phycisphaerae bacterium
TTCTGGCGCTGGCTGGGTGTCGAGGCCATGCCGTACGACAATGCGATGATCGACGTCTCAACCGACGGAGTCGTGTGGACGACCGCCTGGGATAACGGAACCACTACACTCTCCGACTCGGGCTGGACGCTGGCGACGGTGGACATCTCGTCCGTTGCGGACGACGCCGCGGCCGTCTACATTCGCTGGGGGATGGGGCCGACGGACCACACGGTTACCTATCCCGGCTGGAACATCGACGACGTCGAGATCTGGGCGGCCGTGCCTGTGCCCCCGCCGCCGGGCGACTACAACGGTGACGGCTGGGTAAATGCCGACGACGCTGCCAGCTTTGCCGAGTGCATCAACGGCCCGGACAACTTGCCGCCGCTGCTCGCGCCCGCGACTGAAGCGGAATGTCTCGACGCGTTCGACTGGGATGGCGACAACGACGTCGACCTCGTCGATTTCGCGAGTTTCCAGCAGGTGTTCGCGAACTGAGTACGCGCCCGGTCTGCCATTGCTCTGGGTGTAGTGCGAACCGGGTCATTCCCGCGGGTTGGCGCGATCTCGCCGCCGCCGCGCGCCGTTGTTTTGGGGCGGCGGAAACCGAACCCCACTCCCGTGAAGCGAGGGGCAGGGGGAGGGTTGAGTGAACGGCGACGCCGTTTGCAGTACGCAACTGCTCTCGAGCGGCGCGTGTTGGGAAGTCCCGCAGGCGCTCTTGGCGCATAAGCGGTTGACGTCGTATCCGCTCCCTCAGGTCGCGGCTCTGATGCGCTCAGGCGCCTGTGCGCTGCCCCTCTTCCGGATTGTGAACGTCACATCGATCCGAACAGGAACGCGAACAATTGCGCGAAGAAAATGTACAGCAGATTCACGATAAACATGTCAAACCCCCGCACCCTCCGAATTCAGATTTCTGATCTCGGACCTCCGATTTCTGACCTCCGACCTCCTACGTGTCAGGGGTCGCCGCGCCCGCCTTCCTCTGCTCGCGCCGCAGGCTGAACTGCTTGGCGACCAGGAAGATCACCGGATAGATCAGAAGCTCCATGATAAAGCTCGTCAGCAGGCCGCCAAACATCGGCGCGGCCAGACGCTTCATCACGTCCGAGCCGGTTTGCGTGCCGATGATAATCGGAAGCAGGCCGAGCATCATCGTCATCACCGTCATCGTCTTCGGCCGGATGCGCAGCACCGCGCCTTCATGAATCGCCGCCTTCAGGTCGGCCATCGAGTTCATCCGTCCCTCGGCCTTGAACTTGTCGTAGCTGTTGTGCAGGTACAGCAGCATCACCATGCCCGTCTCGGCGTCCAGACCCGCCAGGGCGATCAACCCGACCCACACCGCCAGCGACATGTTGTATCCGGCGAAATACAGGAACCAGATCGCCCCGATCAGGCTGAACGGCACGGCCAGCAGCACCACGCACGTGTCGAACCAGCTTCCGTGCGACAGGTACAGCAGCAGCACGATCAGCACGAACACGGCCGGCACGGCCACGGCCAGCCGCCGGTTGGCCGCCTGGATGTACTCGTACTGCCCCGACCAGATGAGGTTATACCCGGCCGGCAGCGGAACCGTCTTCGCGACCTGCGCCTTCGCCTGCTCGACCCAGCCGCCCACGTCCGACGTGGTCAGATCGACGTAGATCCACGCGGTCTTGCGGGCGTTCTCGCTCTTGATGCTCGGCGGACCCTTGTGCACGTCGATCGTCGCGACCTGCGCCAGCGGCACCTGCGCGCCCGACGGTGTCGGCACGAGCGCTCGCTTCAGCGCCGGGACGTTGTCGCGCAGCTCGCGCATGTAGCGGAGGTTCACCGGGTAGCGCTCCAGCCCCTCGACCGTGTACGTGATGTTCATCCCCCCCATGGCGGACAGAATGACGTCCTCCACGTCGCCGATGCGCAGGCCGTAGCGGGCGATCTCGTCGCGATCGATGTTGAAGTCCACATAGTTGCCGCCGACGCTCTTTTCCGGATAGGCGCTCAGCGTGCCCGGCATGGTGCGGACCTGCGCCGCGATCTGCCCGGCGAGATCCGCCAGCATGGACAGGTTGTCGCCCATGATCTTGATGCCCACCGGCGTCTTGATGCCCGTGCTTAGCATGTCGATCCGCGTCTTGATCGGCATCGTCCAGGCGTTCGTCAGGCCGGGGAAGTTGACCACGTCGTTAAGGCCGTCAACGTGCGTGCCGTCCGCCTCTTCCCAGCCGTAGGTCAGCTCGTCTATGGTGATCGGCCGCTGTTCCGGCCAGAAATGCTCGAGTCCGGTGTACTTCTTGACCCAGCCGGGCAGAAACGCGAACCACCGGTCGAAATCCCGCTTCCTCCACTTGTCGCGGTTCGGCTCGAGCATGATCGTCGTTTCGAGCATGGACAGCGGCGCCGGGTCGGTCGCGGTCTCGGCCCGGCCGACCTTGCCGAACACGTGATGCGCTTCCGGAAACGTCTTGATCAACGCGTCGGTTTGCTGCAGCAGGGCGCGGGCTTCAGTGATGCTGATGCCGGGATCGGTCGTGGGCATGTACAGAAGGTCGCCCTCGTTCAGCGGCGGCATGAACTCGCTGCCCAGCTGATGGCTCAGCTTCAACACGGGTATCTTCGCCCCGACGACCTGGTGGCCGAAGACGTACTCCTGCATCGGCAGGATGGCGCTGGCCACCAGAACAACGGCCACCAGCAATGTCACGTACTTGCCGCGCATCGCCAGCCAGAAGAACGGCTCGTAGATCCGCCGCAGCAGGCGGCTCACCGGGTTGGTCTGCTCGTTTGGAATCCGGCCGCGGATGAAGTAGATCATCAGCACCGGCACGATCGTCACCGCCGACAGCGCCGCCGCCCCCATGGCGAACGTCTTCGTGTACGCCAGCGGCTTGAACAATCGCCCGCTCTGCTCCCCCAGCACGAAGATGGGAATGAAGCTGACCGTGATGATGAGCAATGCGAAGAACAGCGTCGGCCCGACCTCCTTGGCCGCGTCGATGATGATCTCCACGTGCGGCTTCTTGCCCTTGTCGCGCTCGTAATGCTTGTGCGCGTTCTCCACCATGATCACCGAGCTGTCCACCATCGCTCCGATGGCGATCGCGATCCCGCCCAGGCTCATGATGTTCGCGTTAATGTCCATCGCGTTCATCACGATCAGACTCATGAGTACGGCCGTCGGGATCACCACGATCGCCACGAACGCGCTGCGCAGGTGCAACAGGAACACGATGCACACCAGCGCGACCACGACCATTTCCTCGACGAGCTTCTCCTTGAGCGTGTGAACGGCCCGCTCGATGAGCGCCGAGCGATCGTACTCGGTGACCACATCCACACCCGGCGGAAGCCCCGCGCGCAGATCGTCGATCTTCCGCTTCACGTCCTGGATGACTTTGTACGCGTTCTCGCCGTAACGCATCACGACGATGCCGCCGGCTACCTCGCCCTCGCCGTTGGATTCCGAGAGCCCGCGGCGAAGCTCCGGCCCCAGGTGAACGTCCGCCACGTCGCGCAGATACACTGGCGTCCCGTTGGGGTTGGCCCGGATGACAATCTTCTTGAGGTCTTCAACGGCCTGCTTGGAGCGGACGCGCGACATAGGAATGCCCTGTTTCTCGGCCGCGGCGATCTGCTCCGGCGAGAGCTGCCCGAGATACCCGCGCCCCCGCACCATGTATTCCGTCTCGGATATCTCCAGCACGCGGCCGCCCACGTCGTTGTTGGACCGCTGGATGGCCGTCTTGACCTCGCTGAGGGGAATGTTGTAGGCCAGCAGTTGATCGGGATCGATGATGACCTGGTACTGCCGAACGAAGCCGCCCACCGACGCCACTTCCGACACGCCCTCCACGGCCGTCAGCTCGAACCGCAGGTACCAGTCCTCAATGCTGCGCAGCTCCGACAGGTCGTATTCGGCCAGCACCAGCTTGTGCTTCGGATCCCACGGGCAGCGCCCCGGCTTGTCGAAGATGCGCACGCGCTCGAGGCGGTCACGAATGTCGGCCGGCGCGTCCTCCCGGCTGGCGTACCAGTGGCGCTCGCCCTTCTTGCCCTGCGGCTGCGTGGTGGTGGGGGACCCGACGGGGATATCCGCTGCGTACTCGCGCCGCGGACCGGGGTCGTAGTACATCCCCTCCGGGTGTTCCGGACAGTAGTAGCCGTTCCGCACCGAGTATTCGTAAACCCAGCCCACGCCCGTTGCGTCCGGCCCAAGCTGCGGCGTCACGCCTTTCGGCAGGCGCCCGGCGACGTAGTTCAGGTATTCCAGCACGCGCGAGCGTGCCCAGTAAATGTCCGTACCGTCCTCAAAGATGATGTATACGAAGGAGAGACCGAAGAACGAGTAGCCCCGCACGACCTTGGCGTACGGCACGGCCAGCATGGCCGTCGTCAGCGGATACGTGACCTGGTCCTCGACCACCTGCGGCGCCTGGCCGGGATAGTCGGTGAAGATGATCACCTGCACGTCGGACAGGTCGGGGATGGCGTCCAGGCGGATGTTGTAGATCGTCCACACACCGCCGGCGACCACGAAGCCCGTCAGAATCAGGACAAGCAGGCGGTTGCGGGCACAGAATTCGATCAGTTTCGCAATCATGCAGCCATCAAACCAGTGGGGAAACCGCCTTCATTACCGACCGACCTTCGTACATTCCCACCTTCCCACTTTCTCACTTCGTCCCCACCAGCTCGCCGCACTGGAGCATGTCGAACCCGTAGTATGGATTCCGCTTCGCCTCCGAGTCCTGAATCCAGTCGCCTTTCGACATGGGGCAATGGTAGATGTACAGCTTCGGATACTTCTGTTTGTCCGGCCGGACGTGATCGACCAGCGTGCGCATCGCCGTGCTCAGGTCACTGAACGCTGCACGGCTGGCAGCAAGGTCCTCGCCGCGCATCTTCACCGCCGCCTCGCGCAGCGACGCAAGCGCCGCGCCGAATTCCTTCGGCAGGTCCACCTTCGGATCGTCCAGGTGCTTTCGTATCTCGTCGGAAGCGGCCACCAGGCCGAGCGCCTGCTTGGCGGCGCCTTTCGTGTTGTCCGCCGCAAACCGCATCTGCAGTTCGAGGTAATGTTCCATGAGGTTGTTCATCTGCACCTGCATTGCCTCAGAAGCTGTCTCCGGCTTCGGCAGATCGGCTCGGGCCACCAGCCGCATCCCGCAGATGTTGCACGTCCCCGGTGTTTCGCTGCCTTCCTCCGGATGCATGGGGCAGACGTATGGAAGACCCTCGCCCGGCCGGCCGGGTGAGGCCATCAGTTGCCGCGCCCACGCAACGTCGCCGATCGGCTGCAGCCTCATGCCACACTTCGGGCACTGTCCGGGCTCTGCGGAGAAGTAATCGCACACCTTCATCGGGCACACGTATTTCGCATCCGCCGGAATCGTTGCGTGCTCCTGCTCGGGTGTTTGTTCCGCTTGCCCATCGCCGGCCACCAGTTCGCTGGCGCAGATCGTGCACCGGCCGGGCGAATCACTGTGAACAAGCGGGTGCATGGGGCAATGGTACTGTGCTTCACCAGCCACTTCGGGCCTCGCCGGCACGTTCCCGTCCGCCATATCTTCCGCGAGCCACACGCCCCGGAACGGCACCAGCTTTCGCCCGTCTTTCGGACAGGTTCCTGGCTTCGCGCTGATGTACGCCGCGTGCTTCTGATCGGGGCACGTGTACATCACCTTGAATGGCGACAGCGGCTTGCCGCACCGCGGGCACTTGCCATCCGTCCGCGAGAACACGGATTGATGATCGGGGCAGGTGTACGCCACGTCCCCGCCCTGCGCCGCCATCAACGCCTTCGCCCAGGGGACTTCGCCGATCGGCTTCAGTTGCATGCCGCACCATGGGCACTCGCCCGGCTCGCTGGAGAAATACGCGCCCTGCTTGGCCGGGTCGGCCTGGTTGGGGTGCTTCTCCATGGGGCAGGCGTACTTGGCGCCTTCCGGTAGGACCGTTTGTGCATCGGCGCTTTGGGAAAACGCTGTCGAGTGGTACGCGAAAACGAAAGCGACGGAGTACAAACCGATGATTGTGCTGCGCATAATCGACCTCTCATTCGGGTTCCGCATTGGTATCAATCGCTCGTCGATGGGCCGGACGTTGCGATCTGCTCTGCGTGCTCGCCTGCATGTTCCTGATGCATGGGCGAGCTGGCCGTTGACGGAGCGGAAGCGGTGCCGCCGCCCCTGCCGTCGCCCGCCCGTTCGGGGAGCGGCTCATTGGGCCTGATCATCTTTTCGATGGCCTCCTGCAGGCTGCTCTCCGCGTCGATGAGGAACTGCCCGCTCAGAACGATCTTGTCGCCCGGCTCGAGTCCCTGGCGGACTTCGACCATGTCGTTCTCCGCATGCACGCCGACCTCGAGCTCGCGCGGCTGGAACGTCCCGCCCGGCAGCGCCAGGAACGCCACCTGCCGCACGCCGGAGTCGATGTACGCCTCGCGCGGAATCAATACCGCCTCGCGATCGAGATCGCTCTTCAACGTCACCGTCGCGTACATCCCGGGCTTCAACGTGAGATCCGGGTTGGGAAATACCAGCCGCACCTTGATCACCCGGGCCCGCTCCTCGAGGTAAGGGTAGATATAGACCACCTTTCCCGTGTAGCTTTGCGCGGGTATGTAAGTAAGCGACATGGTCGCCTGCTCGCCGACTCGCACCCAGGGAAGCTGATATTCATAAACATCTACGTACACCCACACGGTCGACAGATCGGCGAGCGTATACAGCCGCATCCCCGGCTTTACGTACATCCCCTCGAGGGCCATCTTCTCCGTCACGATGCCGCTCGCCGGCGAGTTGATCGTCAGCGTCTTCTTGATCTCGCGCGTCCGGTGCAGCTCGTCGATCTGCTTGTCCGATATGTCGAAATACTTGAGCTGCACGCGCGCCGCCTCGAGCAGTCGCTCCGCCTGCTCGCGAGCCTCCGGCAGCGTGCTGTCGGTCAGCCGCTCGACGCCGCGAATCGCCGCCAGGTATTCCTCCTGCGCGGAATACAGCTTCGGTGAGTACACGTCGAAGAGCGGCTCGCCCTTCTTGACCATCACCCCCGTCTCATTCACGTACAGCTTTTCGATCCAGCCATCGAACTTCGTGTCGATGTAGGTCACGCCCTCTTCGTTGTAATCCACGCGACCCACCGTGCGGATCGCCTTCACCAGCGGGCCCCGGTGCACCACCGTCGTCCGCACCCCCATGTTCTGGATCGTCACCGGGTCGATCGTGACGTTCGGACCGGCCACCACCTCGTCCGCGTACACCGGTACGAGGTCCATCCCCATCGGGCTCTTGCCCGGATGGTCGGAGATGTAGCTCGGGTCCATCGGGGCGCGCCAGTAGAGAATCTTCCGCTCCTGCGGACCTTTCGCCTTCGCGCCGCCCGACGCCTGGTCCCCGCTCTTGCTCTGCTTGAGCGGCGTCAGCTTCATGTGGCAGATCGGGCACTCGCCCGGCCCTTTCTGAATAACGTTGGGGTGCATGCCGCAGGTGTAGAGTTGCTCGGACTTGTCGGCGGCTTTCGCGGTGGGCGCTTCGCCGGCCCCCCCCGCCGATGAAGCCCAATAGCCGACTCCGCCGCCGACTGCGAGTGCCGCGACCACCACCACCACCCAGATCCACGTGCGTCCGCCTCGCCCGAAAGCGGGCCTCTGTCTGCTCGGTATCATCATGCTCCGTTGTCCGGACCCGTTCGTCCCAGGCTCAAGCCGATCGCCTGCTCCAGGTCCGCGATGCTCGATTCCAACTCACCGAGCGCCCGGTGGTACTGGATGCTGAACGTCAGCCACTGCTGCCAGTTGTCTATGACCGTCAGAAAGTCCGTCGTTCCCGTCGTGTACGCCGCCCGGCTCACTTCATACGTCTGCTGCGCCTGCGGGATAATCGTGTCCCGAAACAGCAAAGCCAGTTCCTGCTGCGCCCGAACGCGGGCCAACGCGTCCTCGACGTCGAAGAACACCATGTCGCGCCGCGCCGTGTATTCGTGATACGACGCCTGCAAGCGATGCCGCGCCTCCTGAATCCCGCCGCGGATGCGCTGCACCCACAATGGAATGTTGAATCCGAAAGTGATCGCCCAGTTGTCGCTGCCGTCCTCGCTCATCTGCGACACCGTCGGCCGTATCCCCGTCTGCGGATTCGGCAACGGCTCGAACGCATTCCGCGGGTCCATGTACATCCATTCGAAGCCGAGCGTGAAGTCCGGCCACCACTGCAATCTTGCCAGCTTGACCGATTCCCGGTCGCGTTCGATCTGGTCGCGAAGCCGGGCAAGCTCGGGGCTCGCGCTGTCTGCCAGCGCAAACAGATGCTCCACCGACGAGTCCGCGCCGCGAACGTCGAACGGCTCGACGGGCGGCAAGGGTGTCTGCGGCGGGCGATCGAGCAGCCGGTTCATCCGCGCCGCCGCCGTAGCGCGCCGCTGCTGGAGGTCGATGATCTTGGCCTCCAGGTTCGACAACTCCACCTGGGCGCGGAGCACGTCCGCCTGGCTCCGCCGGCCGGCCTCCGACTGCGACCGGGCCACGTCGATGAGACCCCGCAGCAAGTCCTGGTTCGTACGATCGATGGCAATCGTCTGGTCGATCACGTAAACGCGGAAGTACGTGCGTTTCACGTCGGCGATGACGCGCAGGCGCGTCGCCTCCAGCGTCTCCAGCGCCATCCGCATTTCCTGAATCGCGACCTTGCCGGCGTGTTCGAGCTTGCCCGGCACCAGCAGCTTCTGTTGCACGCCGAGGATGAAATAGTTGTCGCCTTCCGCCGTACGCACCGGCTCTGGAAGCGTCTTCGTCGTGAGCATCGGATCAGGCAGGGCGGTGACCTGCGGCACCCGCGCCGCCTTCGACCGCGCCGTCTCCGCCGCGGCCATAATCTCGGGATTGTCCCGCAGGGCGGTAACGATGTACTGCCGAAGGGAAACGGCCGGCACTTCGACGGCTTGGGCTGCCGACGAACGCTGCGTCGTCGGTGCCTCCGTCGGCGGCTGCCAGTTCGCGCGCGAGAAGACTTCGGCGTCTTGCTCCGCGCGGGAGCGGTACGCCTCGACGGCCTCGTTCACTTCTACCGCGCTCATTCGATTCAGCGTGCAACCCCCAATGCCGGCCGTCACCGCGGCCGCGGCGGCAAGCCCGATCGCCAGTTTCCTTTTGCTTTTCAAGCGCCCGTCTTCCGAAGCTGCCTGACTTGTCATTGGATGCACGCCCCCTCGGGTTTCTTCCGACCGTGGCGGATTTCCTGACCGCTGTGGCGAATCGACAACGCGTGCCTGCTTTCGCCACTCACCACTGCTTTCGCCCGGCGCACGCCGCCATGGACAGCGACGTGCGGACCGCGCCCATTACCGGGTAACGCAGGTTACCGGCCGGATACATACCGACCGCCCGTGGACTACGGGTGACACTCCAACCGGCAGCCAACGACAGGTTCTCCGCGATCATTGAATACGAGTATTGCCTTCGCTTCAAGCAGGGGCAGGCGGCGCCGCACGGCGGCCCCATCGCCGGACGGCTCATGCCGCGGGCCGGATCGACCGCCCCCCGCACCCGTCATCCCCTGTCATTCACGGGTTGGCGCACGAAGGAATCAGTTACCAGGCGTAATGGCCAATGCCATAGATCATCGCGCCGCCGAAGAAGCCGGTCACAAGAACTGCTGCCACGCCCAGGCAGAGCACCGTGCGGTACGCGGTCCGTTTCGAGTCGACCGGTCGGCGGAACGCGCGCTCGCCGACAACAAGCGTAGCCAGGGCCCACAACGCCGTCGTCGTACCGAGCCAGCGATGTGTCGTCATGATCCAGTTGCCATCGACCAGGTGGAAGCCGCCGAAGCACCAGCCCAACGTTGCCGCGCCCGCGGCTCCGAGCGCCCCGAACCAGAGGCAGAAGCGCCCGGCGCTGGCAAAGAGCGGGCGTTTCGTTCCCACCCACAACAACTCCGCCACAGCCGCTCCTACCAGCATCGCGATCGGGAAATTCACTGCCGCAGGATGAAACCGACCCACCCATGCAACGAGCTTGGCGAATCCCGTCCGGTCAGCGCCGTGTTCGTCATGGCCGAGGTGCGTTGACGCATCGTCCCTTGGTGCGGCAGGCTCTCCACCAGTGTGGTTGTCTGGGTGATCGGCCCCGTGGTCGGCCCCCTTGGCGTCGTCCAGCGCATGCGCGTCGGTATCTGTCGTCTCGTCACTGATGCCACCGGTAAGCTGGGCGATGCGGGCGGCATAACGCTCCGGGTTCGCCTCGAATTTCCGCAAGCACCGCTTGCAGCAGAACGCGATCGTCTTGCCCTCGTAGATCGTCGTGATCGTCGCGTCAGCTCGCTGGTCGGGCTGGACGGGGCAGTACACGTTGATCGGGCGCGGCGCGACTGCATCCTCAAGAGCTCCGGCGCGGGCCAGCGCCGTGCCATGCAACGCGACGACGGCCAGCCCAAGCAGGCCAGCCGGAAACGTCGCGTGTGGTCGCATTCCGCCGCACCGATTCCGCCGGCGACCGGCGCGTTGGATGTCGTCAGTTGATTGACTCAATGTCCATGGCTCTCTGCGCCGTCGTCGCCGGCGCAGCCGCTGTGGGCCGTGTCCTTATCCGACGCGGCTCGGTGTTTCATTTCATCGACGCTCATCGAAACACCTTGCCCCGCCAGGTTGGGCAGGTACTCGTCGGGATGTGCCAGCAGCTGGTCCTCGCAGCCTTGGCGGCAGAAATAGACCTTCCCACCACCGGCAAAGGTGGTGAACGCCTGCGGATCGATGTCACCGCCTTTGACCGGGCACTTGGTCTGATACGTGTAGCTGTTGGCCAGTGCCGCGGCGTATTTTTCCGGCTTGGCCTCGTATTTTCCAACGCAGCCCTTGCAGCAGAAGTACACCTTCTTGCCGTCCTTCTCGACAAATACGCTGGTATCCACCGGTTCGCCGGACACGGGGCACGTCACCTGGACCTTTGGCCGGCTCGCCAGGGCTTGGCGTTGGGCGGCGACCTTGTCGGCGTACTTGGCCGGGTCCGCCTTGTACTTCGGGATGCAATCCTTGCAGCAGAAGTAAACCGGCCCGTCGTCGGTGGGTGTGCTGACCGCGAGATTCGCGGGATCACCCATCACCGGGCAGAGCGGGACGTCGGCCTTGTCCGCATGCCCGCCGGCCTGGTCGCCCATCGTTTTCATTCCGTCGCCCTGCCCATGAGTCATCCCATGCTCATGCCCCTGCTGGGCGAAACCGGCCTGCGGCCCTCCGAGAAGAATCGCACCGATCAACGCGAACCCAAGACTCATCAACCTCATTTCTTGCACTCCCTGGTCTGTCCACTCGAAAAAAGTCGCCCGGATACGATCCGGGCGACCGTCCTCTCCGTTCCACACCGTGTTGGATGCGCCTGACTCGACTTTCCTTCCATCGCGGCGACGAAATCCTCATCCGGGCAGCCGAACGCCGCCGGCGCGATTGGTGCCCGGGGTTGCCCGCTTTTGCACAGGCGGAGGGCGTTCGTCCATCGGCGTGCGCGGCGGCCTCCGCTCCACCCACCTGCGTGGGCCGATCGCCCCGCGCGCTTGCCGGGGTGGCTGCTGCCTGCGGCAGAGATCGAATTGCGGAAGTGCATCGCTCATCGGCCAAACCTCCTTCCGGTCTGGGTCTGCTCCCGAACACTTTGATGACCGCGGCGCCGCCTTCCTTCCCTGAGTGCATCCACATCGGACGCAACGCGCGATCATCATTTGATTCGGCGGAAGCATCGCCGACCGCTGAGCATCAAAAAGACACAGCGGTACGGACCACCGGGGCCGCTGCAGAGACGATCTGGGAGACGTACGTCATGGCGTACTGGCGAACGAGACGGGAATGTGATGACGCTCAGTGGGACCTGATGCTCCTTGACGGTGACGATCTTCCGGTGCTGTTTTGCCGCTGCCTCGAGTCTTCCGCAACCGGTATGAACCTGGAAGCCCCTTCTTGCGGCCGCGTTGTGGTGGGCCGGGAGTATCGCCTGTGTGCCCGGATCGTTGAAGCGCCGCCGCGCATGATCGGCAGCGCACACGTCTTGGTCAGTAGATGCAGTGTTGTTGCTTGCGGCAGGCGATGCCTCAGGCAATTCCAGGTCGCCAGGAAATCGCCGGACCTGTGTCAGTGAAAGAGCCACGCGCGCCCGGCGGAATCGGCCGGCGGTTTTCCCGGTGAACGCAGCGCCGCTTCCGCGCGTCAATCCGACTCGGCCAGCAGCTCCACGCACATCAGCGTGAAATCATCGCCAAAGGGCCTGCCGCTCGCGTATCTACGCACGTCAGTCACGACCGCCGTGACCTGTCGTTCCGCGGACTGCTTCCGGTGGCAGCGTATCGATTCCACCAGGCGGCTTCGCCCAAACAGCGTACCGTCAGGTCCGGCAACTTCATGAAGCCCGTCCGTGAACAGCAGCAGACGGTCACCGCTCGACAGCGCCCGCATCGCTGACCCATAGGTCTCCTCCGCCATTACGCCGAGAGGCAAGCCGTCTCCTTCCAGCAGTTCCGTATCGCCATCGGCGCGCAGCAGGACGACCGGCTCATGACCGGCGCCGGCGTAGCGGACCTCGCCGCGATGTGCGTCGATGCGGGCCAGAAAACACGTCACGAATTCGCCCGACCGGCCGACGACGTGCGCAAGTTCTTCATTCATCGATTGGAGAATCGCCCCCGGATCGCTGGTGCGCCGCGCTTCGCCCCGCAGCACCGCACGCAGCAAGGCGGTGTACAACGACGCCGCAATACCGTGTCCCGACACGTCCAGCACGGTCACCAGTACCGAGCCGTCGTCGAGCAAAACCACGTCGTACAAGTCGCCCGCCACGCTGTCGGCGGGCTCGAATTCCGCCGCCACGCTCAATCTCGGCCCCGCCTGCGCCCGGTTTGGCAGTAGCCGTCGCTGGATCTCGTGGGCCCGCTGCATCTGAGCGAATCGCTCCCGCTCCACGCGTTCGAGCGCCTCCGCCATCTCATTCACGCCGTTCGCCAGGTACCGTAGCTCTGTGTTGCTCCTGATCTGGACTCTTGTCCCGAACTTCCGCTGCTTGATGGCCCGTACGCCGCCCACCAGGCGATCCAGAGGGTCGCGGACGAAACGCAGCACGAACAACGTCGTGCCGCCGAATATCAGCACGCCGAGCAGCGCCAGGCTGGCGGCACGGCTGATCGATTCGGCCGCGATGATGTCGTGAATCGGCCTCAGGGATTGCGTGATGACGATCCGCCCCGTATCACCGACAGGCGTCCGGACCGCCAGGTAATCCTCGCCCTGGAATCGGAACCGCCCCTCACTGGCCGTTAGGGCGGCCATCTTCGCCTCGAGCGCCGGATCCGCCCGCTCGTGCGCCCGGGCCGTGACCATCCCGCGCTCATCGAAGATCGCGATGTGGTGCCCCGGCGACGCCGCCACCCCCATCTGCTCGCAGAATTCGTCCAGGAATGCCTGAAACTCCTGCGGATCAACCGCCCGCCGCCGCGCCACGCGCAGGACCCGTGCCTCCTCCCGTAAACGCCCCGTCTCCACAGCCAGGTGCGCCGACAGCTCGCGGCCGTAGTCGACCGTCCAGAACGTCGTCAGCACCGCAACCGCGATGATGTTGACCATCAGCGCCAGTCGAACGTGCAGGGTCCGCCACCACCGCGGCCGCGTACCGTTCTGTGAGGGGGCCGCCGCGCTCGACCTGCTGGGCGCTGCGCGCTCGCCGGGAGCCGTCTCGCGGGAACCCTCTCGCGCCTCGAACTGCTGCAGCCTTGACATTACGCCCGGTTAGATGTCCCGCTGCTTCGGATTCTTCTCCGCAACGCTCCAGCCCGGCGCGATCGCGTCACCGCGCCTCCGCGCAACCTGTTGCGCTGCAACTGGTTAGGCGAGCACGCGCCAACGCTTCAAGAAATCTTCTGCATACCGGGAAGAACCTCCCTCCCTCGTA
The DNA here is from genome assembly GCA_040235375.1 of Phycisphaerae bacterium. Taxonomy (GTDB): domain Bacteria; phylum Planctomycetota; class Phycisphaerae; order UBA1845; family UBA1845; genus JBECKQ01. The sequence continues at coordinate 13,892 of JBECKQ010000220.1, forward strand.
CATCCAATTACTGGAGCAAGGGGATAGTTCACCCGTTTACAGGAGACGACCGAATGACCCGTTGGATGATGATTGCGGGCGCTGCCATGACTACCGCGCTGCTTGTCGCCGGATGTAACTCTACGACCCAGCCCGGCCCTGCCGCGCCGACCGATGCTGACAACGTCGCCGCCAAAGCCGAGTCCATTGCCCTCGATATTGGCGACACCAACGGGTTCGCTCCCGGCTGGCTTGACGGCTATCGGCAGCATTTCGGCCCGATGATGGGCTTCACCTCGGCCGCCGACCTCGCCGACCCCGACCAGCAGATGACGATTCAGTTTCAGAACGACTCCGACCTGCCTTGCACGTTTCATGTCGTCTACGACGCCAGCTATATGGGGCTCCAGGACGAGTCCGTCGACGTCCCCGTCGATCCCGATGAAACGGTCGATTTCAACATTCCCTGCGCGGAGATCGTCGGCATCGGCAGCGTCGACCAGGCTGGTCAGGTCGCCGTGGACGCCGGCAGCAACGGCATGCCCTACGCAAACGACTACTGCGTCCCCGGGTTCCTGAACGCCGACTACACCTGTGGCGGCCAGTATGACTGCTACTTCGGTCCCGACGTCGATGATCTCGACGCCGACGGCGACACCAGCGAGCTCATCGTTACCACCAGCCCGCTCTACGCCCACATGGGGCCGGGCGGCATGATGGATCACCATCACGACATGGGAATGGGCATGTTCTCGCCGTGATCGCCGGTTGCTCGGACGCCGTCCGCCGCCTCGAGGGCCGAACCTTGCCGGAGCGGGGATCGCTCGCTTTGCGACCGGGCTTTGGCGTGCTAAGCTTCGTTGTGTTGATTCGAGACGGAGACTTGCCGCACCGGGCTTGCGGCGCCGAAACGTTGACGGAAGCAGAGCTCGTCGATCGATGCCGCCGAGCGGATCGCGACGCACAGCGGGAGCTCTATGCCCGCACGCACCAGAGGATTTATCGCGTCCTGCTGCGCATGACGCGCGACGAGGATGCCGCATTTGACCTCGCCCAGGAGACCTACATTCGCGCCTTCGCGCGCATCGATCAGTTTGACGGCCGGTCGGCCGTATCCACCTGGCTGTACCGCATCGCCGTAACCGAAGCGCTCCAGCATTTACGCCGCGAGAAAAGGCGGAACAGCCGATTGCGCGAGGCCGCCGAAAACGCGCCGCAGCCCCCGGCGCAGATGGGACTCGGCCGCCACGCCGACCGCTTGGACGTTCGCGATGCGTTGGATTCGCTCGACGACGATGACCGGCTGATTCTCCTGCTGCGCTATCAGGAAGACCTCGACTACAACGTCATTGCCGAAATTACCGGCTGCGCCCCAGGCACGGTCGCCTCGCGACTCCATCGCGCCCGCCACCGCCTGCGCGAAATTCTCGATCCCGGTTACGGAACCCGAGAAGAAACCTCGGCCGAGCAGCATCAAAAACAATGACGTGACAAATGTGCCACAGTGTTCCGTGTGCCACTGCTCTTGAGCAGTGCTCTGAGTGGCACGGGCAAGGTGTCCGTGCCACAACACGCCCAGGTCCACCAGACTTGGGAGTAACGCCATGAACTGCCAAACGGCGATGCACAATCTGGGGCTTTTGATCGACGGCGAACTATCCGGCGACCTTCGTCGCGAAGTCGAATCGCACCTTGAATCCTGCCCCTCATGCCGGGCGGAGTTGCGGTCCCTGCACACCCTCGCCGACGGCATCGCCGCCGGTCGCGACGTCGACGTCCCCGCCGAACTCTGGCCGGCCATCGAGACCAGCCTCGACCATCCGGCCGAGCCCGCACCGCGAGTCGCCCGGCCCACGCTCTTTCGATTTCTGCGCAAACCGCTCGCTGCGGCCGCCGCGGTAGCCCTGGTTCTCGGCGGCGGAATCCTCGGCGGCGTCGCCCTGTTTGAAACCGCCACGCCCGTCCAGGCCTCGACGATCGACTTCGCCGCCCTGCTGGACGCGATTCCTCTCGACGCCCGCACCGCTTTCCGCGACTTCATCGACCGCTACCGCGGCGTTCCGATCTCCGCGGAGGATGCCCATGCCGACGCCCCGGCCCTCAACTTCGAGGTTCCCGACCAGTTGCCCGGCGGATTCCAGCGGACCGCCGTCTACGCCCTGCGGTTCGGCGGCCAGCCCGGCATCGCCGCCGAGTATGTGACGCCCGACGGCGAGTTCCTCGGCGCACTCTTCCATCCCCCGGTCCGCCGCGAGGACTTCGGCACGCACCGCGACTACCCCTGCGCCATCGGCAAGCACCGCGGCCACACCGTCCGCGTCGGCGACTGGACCATGGTCCACCTGACCGACCCGACCACCTGCCACTGCGTCCTCAGCCGCCTCAACCCCCAGGCCGACCTGCTGCCCATCATGACCGCCATCGCCCCGCGCTCCGGCCAGTACCGCCCCGATGCCGACTCAGCCCACGTCCACCACCACGACGCCCCAACCAGCCCCTGACCCACGCTGGTCATCCTCAATGGCACGCCGCCCGCCGCCCGCCCGCTGAACTCCGCACACCTTTTCCAGCTTTGTTCTTGCCCCCAACCTGAATTCGGTGTATGTTAGGTATTGCGGCGGCAAGGCGGCTGGGGTACCTGTGCATGCCTTGCCCGCGGAGGGACCGTGATCATGCGCGCCTTCCAACCACATCCCCCCACGATCGCGTCTTCATCGCACGAATCCAGGTGCCGCGAACTGCTCGACGTCCGCTTTTTGCCACCCGCGTTTTTGATAGCGCCAGCACCGTCCGCCAACCCTCGTTTTTCGCCGAATTCACCGATAGACGGTAATTTCGATTCGGCTGGCGCTAGCGCCAGGGCGGTTTTTACAAACCGGCCTTCGCAGCCCAAAAACGCGGGTCCATCCCACATCGTCCACTCCGTCCACTTCGTCCACTCCCGCCCCCGCGTCGCTCCCTCTCCTCGCCCGCCGCAGCCTGCTGGAACCGCAACCCTGGACCCCGCGTCAAAAAAGCACCTAATAAACGCCCGGTCTAATCGTCTTTCTGGGCGGATGCTCTCGTGACTTGGCGAAGCGACATGAATTCAGCCGGCCATGCAGACAATCAGTCGCGCATCCGCGCCCTCCTGGACCGCTACGAACGACCGCTCGTTCGCTACGCCTTCCAGATCACGCACGACCTCGAGCGGGCCCGCGACGTCGTGCAGGAGACGTTGCTGCGGTTCTGCTCGGACGGCGCCCCGCGCGACGACGATCGCGTGGCCGCCTGGCTCTTCGCCGTATGTCGCTCTCGCGCCATTGACGCTTGCCGAAAGGACAGACGCATGCGCCCGCTAACGGAAACACAGGCCGTCGCTTTCGCGGACGAAAGCTCGCCGCCCGACGACGGGCTCGAACGCCGCGACGCCGCCAGCCACGTCCGCCGGCTGCTGGCCGGCCTGTCCGAAAATCAGCAGGAGGTCCTGCGCCTCCGCTTCCAGAGCGAGTTGAGCTATCGCGACATCGCCCAGGTCACGGGTCTGAGCATCTCCAACGTCGGTTACCTGATCCACACCGCCATCAAGACCATCCGCCAGCGGCTCGGCGTCCAGCCGGCGCCGGACGGCCGCTGCCTGGGAGGAAAGTCATGAACGACAAGACCCGAAAGCCGATAAGCCCCGACGATCCGCGCCTCACCGCCTACGCCCTCGGCGAACTCGAGCCGGCCGCCGCCGCCGAGTTCGAAGCCCGCCTCGCCCATTCGCCCGACGCCGCACAAGAGGTCGAGGAAATCCGCCGCGTGGCAAACATGCTGGCTGAAGAGCTCCGCGCCGAACCGGCGGATGTACTTGATGACCGGCAACGCCAGGCGATCGAGCATAAGCTGGCCTCGCCGGGGAAAGGAAAAGCGCCCGCCAGCGGTCTGATGCGAACACTGACGGTTTGGCGACGGCCGATCGGAATCGCTGCGTGTCTGGCGCTCGTCGTCGTCGCGGGAACAATCGTCACGCGTCCACGGTTGTCGAGGTCACGCGGCACGGCTCA
>JBECKQ010000290.1:0-10976 GCA_040235375.1 Phycisphaerae bacterium
CCCGGCGCGACCTCGCCCAAGCGGCGGTAGAACGGTTTGAGGTCGGCCTTGCCCACGCCGATCCGCTTGCCGAAACGCTCGGCAAGCACCGCGAGAACCACGAAGCAAACCACCAGAATCGGCACCAAGACATATCCCAAGTCGCATACTCCTTCCAGCGCCATTGTCGCGTGAGTCGCCGGGGAAGGGAATCGCGGATTTTCGGATCGATTATAGCGATCTGTCTGCGGCATCGAGGCTGTTGAGGGTCTGATCGGACAGCGTGTCCCTTCGGGCCAGTTCGGGCGATCCACTGACAAGGGTGGCTCTGCATATGCGGGGTCGACGTTGTATCCGTTCCTTCACAACCCCGGCTCTGATACTGCGGTAAGGTCGTGGGCCAGACACGGCGGCATGGCGCAATCGCACGGCCTGTCCGTTGGGGCCAGACCGTGCCACGCGACATCGGCACCGATCAGCACATGCGAAATTCTCGGACGGGCGACTTGACATGCCGGCCTAAGTTCGGTATATGTTTGGTAACGAGAGTGGCGCCGCGGGTGGGCGACGCGGAGGTAGCGGGTTCTTGTGGCAGGGTCCGAGCCCATGGGGGATAGGAAGATGCACGCGGGAAAGCTGCGAAACGCGGCGGCGCGGAGTCGGGCGAGTGGTGATTGGGGCGCGGGAAGGCTCCGGCCTTTGTCGCGGCAGCGCGCCGCCCTGGTCGAGAAAAACATCCGGCTGGTGAGTGTCCACATCCGGCGTAACGTGCCCCGCACAGCCCGCGGACGCGTAACCCGCGACGTTGACGACCTTTTTCAGGAGGGCTGCTGCGGGCTGATCGACGCCGCCCAGCGGTTCAACCCGCGGTCGGGTATCAAGTTCGCGGCGTACGCCCTGCCGCGAATTCGGCGGGCGATCAACCAGGCCCTCGCGGCTTCGGGCACGATCGCGTCTCCCCGCAAGGTCCGGGACCGGCCGGCGCATGGCAGCGCCGGCGCCACCCGGCCGCGCGTGCTGCCGCTGACATTCGACCCGGCCGACGGACGGTCACGGCCCGATCCGGATGCTGGTGAAAGCGATCGCACGATCGGCGACCGCATCCGCGAGAAATACGAGATGGGGCTGCGCGTGGCCGTTCGCCGAGAGCTGGCGTCGGGCCTTTGCAGTCGCAAGCTGGTTCGGCGAATCAGCGAGCATCGATGCCGCGTGCCTGAGCCGCTGGATCGGGAGCCGCTGCGGAGCATCGCGCAGGCGACGGGCTGCTCTGAGTCGCGGGCGGCGCGCTGCTCGCGCCGGATGGAGAGGAGTATCCGCAGCGTGCTGGGCAGTGATGCGGAAACGCGACGGCTGGCGATGGTGTGCCGACGCGATCCGGACGGGACATCCGGGGTCATCACTTCGGAAATCGGAGGCGATCTGAGACGTGCCGGCGCTGCGTCGTTCGTGGCGGCGTTGCACGGGGCCAACCGCGCCGTGCGAACCAGGATTCTAGCACAGATGGTCCGCGACCTCGGAGAGCCCACGGCGCAGGTGATCGGCCGGATGTTCGTTGCGCTGAAACCGGAGCAGGCGGACCGTTATGTCGAGCGGTTGCTGGACGAAGCGCGAACAGGCGGCAGGCCGCGTCGAAGGCGGGATGCGCAATTGGGCGCCGCGCGGGTATCGCAGACGTCCGCGCCCTGACGATCGCGGTTCTGACATGGGCGCGTGCTCGCGCACGGTCATTCAGCTAAGGGGTGGTCTCGCTGTCGAACTTGAGCAAGGGGCGAAGCCGCTCGACTGTTTTCGGTCCGATGCCGTGAACCTGTTCGAGGTCTTCCGGCCGGCGGAATACGCGGCGATGGCCGGTGGCCGCCTGCTGCTCGTCGCGATACGCGACGATTCGCCGGGCCATCGTCTCGCCGATTCGCGGCGCTGCGGCCAGCTCCCACCACGGCGCGGTGTTGGGATCGATCCGCGCGTAGAGCACGGCTGCGCTGGGGCCGGCGGCCGCCAAGGGCGGCGCGGGCGCGCGATCGGGTTGGATAGCAAACCAGGTGAGCAGCGGCACAGCGACAAGAAACGGCGCCAGCAGCGATTGTCTTCGCCGGCGGTGGGCGATCAGACGGGCGCGTTCGATGTTTGATCGATGCCGGTCAGTGGGTTCTGTTGTGGGAGGCGGCAGATCGAGCGGTTCGATCTCGGTGAGTGTCATGATGTGTCACTATGTCGGCAGCGCCGCAGGTTATTGCGACAATCAGCCGACTGATTGCCACGGCCTGTCCCTTCGGGCCAGACCGCGCCACCCAGCGATCAGGCGGCCGGACCCGCTTTCGCCACGCTGGATAGCGATTTGCGCATGGCAATCAGCTCGCGGTACGCCGGCTTGGGCGAGGCGTCGGCGTGCAGCAGGCCGCCATGCGGCATGTGATGATCCTGGGCTTCGCCAAGGTCGTTCCAGGTCAGCGCCTCGATGAACGGTTTGCTGAGGGCGATATTGTACGCCCGGCGGAGCCACTCACCCTGGAGCTGTTCCGACCAGTCCTCGTGCCAGGCGCCGCCGGTGGCGGCGGAGCGCTCGCCACGCCACGCGTCCTTCGGATCGTTGGTGACAGCAGACGGCACTTCGATGCCGGTGATGTGGACGGGCTTGCCGAAGCAGGCGAAGCGGTCGAGCATCGAAGAGAACTGGAAAAGATCGCGTACGAAATAGCCCTCTTCGCCCATGCCGAAGAGGCAGCGGACGCCGAACGCGTCGAAGTTGATGCCCGTCTGGATCGCCCATTCCGCGTAGTGCATAGGTGGAATGGTCCGCGGGTTGCTCGCGTGGTATTCGCCCCACGGCATGACGATGTCGAGCAGTGCCAGACTGCGCGGGGCGAGCTGCTTGGTGACCGCTGTGGCCATTCGCGTCAGCTCGATGAGCTGATCGTAGCTGAAGCCGAAGCAGTTGTGGGCGTGCATGCCACTGATGACGTCCCACACGTGAATATACTGGCCGTAGCGGCCGATGACCCGGCGGATGTGCTCCTGCACGAGATCGCGAATGGCGTCGAAGTCGTGCTCCCAGATGCGCAGCCAGTCGGGAATGGTCGCCTCCGAGAAGGTGACGAGCGGGCCGCCGCGAACGGGAATGCGACTCTTCGTTGCCCATTCGACCCAGTTATCGAGCGGCTTCCAGTTGAACTCCTTCTCGCGCGGCTCGACCTGTCGCCAGACGAAGGGCAGGCCGACGTAGTCGAAGGCTTCGAGCAGGCGTTTGCGATAGGAGTCCTGCGTGCACGCGAGATCGACGCGGCAGCCGAAAAGCCGCTTTGGGAAACCGCCGATCTGCTTGCGGCGGTCGAGGAAGATGCCGGCATGGAAATCGGTGAGCTGCTCGGAGGCCTGGAGGCTGAGGCTGAGGCCCTTCTCGGCGATGTCGGCCGCCTCGGCGACGGACGACGCCTGGAGCCCCTGGATCATCAGGTCGCGGGAATCGTCGATGAGTTGTGAGATTTCCTGCATGCCGTCGAAGTCGTAGAGGCCCCAGTCCTCGCGTTTCTGGGCGAGGCGCATCAGACGGCCGCGAAGGAGCTCGAGCTGGAGCACGTACGGCTTCTTGCGTTCGACCAGTCGCGTGGTCTCGAGGAGCAGCCGGCCCCCCCCATTGACCGGCCACACGACGGCCAGGGCGGCCGGCTCGGACGTACGTTTCTTGCAGACGATTTCGCCGCCGCGGAATTCGATGTCGGCGCGCATGGGGACGCCGTCGCCGCCGAGAAGGTATGCGCCGGCGAGGTCAACCGGCTTGGCCGGCTTGCCTTTGCGATAAACCGCGAAGCGAAGCATGCGATTATCTGGGAGCCAGTGCGAGGACGCGACGTTAGCGCCTGTCGTTGGGTGATCGGATGCAAACCCGAGCGGCTCTAGTCAGAAGCGGTCGCCCGCCGCGCCCTTCGCTCGAACCGTCGGCCATTATGCCGGCCCGCAAGTGGGTCGTCGAGCCGGGCATGTAAGATTTTGTGCAAGTGATGCGTGAAGGGGGCTCCTAAATGGCGGATGAGTCTTAGTAGTTGCGCCACATTGGTTGGCGCCCCCGGGGTGACTGCCGCATCATCGGCTTCGCTTGCGTCGCCGGGTCGGGTATATAGGGCGCGCGGGTGAACGAGATTGACCGAGGCGGCGGAATCTGAGGGCCCACGCGTGAACCGAACGCAAGCTGTCCAGCGAACGGAAATCCCCGGTCTTCCCGTGCGGCGCGGCAAAGTGCGCGACGTGTACGACCTCGGAGACCGCGTGCTGCTGGTCGCCACCGATCGGATCAGCGCGTTCGACGTTGTGCTGCCGACGGCGATACCCGGCAAGGGGCAACTTCTGACGCGCATGTCTCAGTTCTGGTTCCATCAATTGGCGGGCGTGACGCCCCACCACTTGCTCGAGGTAATCGAAGGCCGCGCGCCGGCGGGGCTGGAAGGGTACCTCGACCAGCTTCGCGGCCGGACGTGCGTGTGCCGCAAGGCGGAGGTTGTGCCGATCGAGTGCGTCGTGCGCGGCTACATCGCCGGCTCCGGATGGAAGGAGTACGAATCGAGCGGCAGCGTGTGCGGGATTCGCCTTCCGGCCGGGCTGCGGCAGTGCGATCGGCTGGCCGAGCCGATTTTCACGCCGGCCACGAAGGCTGAAGAGGGACACGATGAGAACATCTCGTTCGACGACGCGTGCAGGCGCGCAGGCAGCGAGCTGATGCATCTCGTGCGGCAGCGCAGCATCGATCTGTACCGGCGGGCGCACGATTACGCGGCGCAGCGCGGCATTATTATCGCGGATACGAAGTTCGAGTTCGGCATGTGCGACGGCGAGGTAATTCTCGTCGATGAAGCGTTGACGCCGGATTCGTCGCGCTTCTGGCCGGCGGACGCGTACGAGCCGGGACGCGATCAGGACAGCTTCGACAAGCAGTACGTGCGGAATTACCTGCTGGGCCTGGTGCGGGCGGGCAAGTGGAACAAGCAGCCGCCGGGCCCGGAGTTGCCCGCGGACGTGGTGTCGAACACGGCCGCAAAGTACCGCGAGGGCTATGAGCGGCTGGTTGGCGAGGAGCGGCGATGAGCGGATTGGACTACAGGACGGCGGGCGAATCGCACGGGCCGGCACTGGTGGTGCTGATCGAAGGGCTGCCGGCCGGCGTGCGGATCGATCTCGACGCCGTTAATGGGGAAATGCGCCGGCGGCAAGGTGGTTACGGCCGAGGCGGCCGGCAACGGATCGAAAGCGACAGCGTCACCATTCTGTCGGGCGTTCGCAACGGCGTGACCATCGGCTCGCCCCTGGCGATCCAGATCGCGAACCGCGACTCGCGAATCGATACGGCCCCGCCGGTGCATCGGCCGCGGCCCGGGCACGCGGATCTGGCGGGCAGCATCAAGTGGCTTACGGACGATTGTCGCAGCGTACTCGAGCGCGCTTCCGCGCGGGAGACGGCGGCGCGCGTGGCGGCCGGTGCGATCGCGAAGTGCCTGCTCGCGGATTTCAACATTGAGACCGTGGGATTCGTGCGGCAGATCGGGCCGGTGGCGGCGCACCTCGACGATTCGTGGGGACCGCAGGACCTTCGCCGGCTGCGCGACGAGAACGAAGCGTATTGCCCCGATGCGGCGGCCGCGGCGGCAATGATCGAGGCGATCCGGCAGGCGGCCGTCGATAAGGACACACTCGGCGGCATCGTCGAGGTGCAGGTGCACGGTCTGCCACCGGGGATCGGCAGTTGTGGGCGATGGCAGGACAAGCTCGACGCCCGCCTGGCGGGGGCGATTGTGAGCATCCAGGCGTTCAAAGGGGCGGAGATCGGTGAGGGGTTCGCGCTCGGGTCGAAGTTCGGCAGCGTCGTGCACGACGCCATCTACTACGACGCGAGCCAGCGCGATACGCCGAACCTGGGATTCACGCGGCGGACGAATCGAGCGGGCGGGCTCGAAGGCGGCATGACGAACGGGCAGCCGGTCGTCGTGCGTGGCGTGATGAAACCGATTTCCACGCTTCTGCAAGGGATGGACAGCGTCAACCTGCAAACGAAGCAGGCCGAGCGGAGCGATTACGAGCGCAGCGACATCTGCGCGGTACCCGCGGCGAGCGTGGTGGCGGAGAACGTGGTGGCCTTCGAGATCGCCCGGGCGATGCGCGAGAAGTTCGCGGGCGACACGCTCGGCGAGATGCGCGCCGCTTATGACCATTATCTGCAACAGGCGCGATCGCTCTGAGTTCCGATCGGGCGGACCGGCAGCGACAAGGTCAGGCGATACAAGAGGTTGGAGACCACGGCGTTCGCAGTTGGGGGCCTGCACTCCGATTTTCCGGGGGCAATCCGGCGTCTTCGACTCGAAGGCCCTTGAGCGCGCCGGACTCCTCCGCTAACATGCAACCTTTTGGTTGCACATTGGGACGGAGGTGGCACATGGGCAGTTCGAAAACGGACCGGATCGAGAAGCGGATCGAATTGAAAGCGCCGGTGGCCCGGGTCTGGCGCGCGCTGACCGATTACCGCGAGTTCGGCAAGTGGTTTCGCGTCAGCCTGGAAGCGCCGTTCGTCGTCGGGAAGAGCACACGCGGGAGAATCACCTACCCGGGCTACGAGCACGTCGTCCTGGAGGTGACGGTGCAGAAGATGGAACAGCCGCGACTTTTCTCGTTCACCTGGCATCCTCACGCGGTGGACCCGAACGTGGACTACTCGAAAGAACCGCCGACGCTGGTCGAATTCACGCTGGAGGAGACTCCGACGGGAACGCTGCTCGTCGTCACGGAATCCGGCTTCGACGCGATCCCGGCGGCGCGGCGTGACGAGGCCTTCCGGATGAACAGCGGCGGCTGGGAGCAGCAGCTCAAGAACATCAACGAACATGTCACGCGTACGCGGTGAAGGCTCTCGGCGGGGGCGTCGTCATAAGGCCTCGATATTCGCTGCCTTGGGCGATGAAACACGGTTGGCGTTGCTGACGAAGCTGAGCGAAGGCCGGCGGCTTTCAATCGCGCGGCTTACCGCCGGCTCCTCGTTGACGCGGCAGGCGATAACCAAGCACCTGCGCGTGCTCCGGCAAGTCGGCCTGGTGCGCGGCGTGCGCCGTGGGCGCGAGAGGCTTTTTGAACTGGATCCGGGACCTCTCGAGGAAGCGAGACGCACGGTCGACCGCATTTCCCGCCAGTGGGACGAAGCGCTGGCGCGACTGAAGTCGCTCGTCGAGGACTGAGCGCGGGGGGTCGCGCCGCAGGCCGGCCATTCGCGGGACAAATCAGATGCACGCGCCATCGTCCCGTGTTAGAGTACGAGCGTGCTGCTTCATCGCAAGATTCTGGTCGCGGCGCTGATCATGGTGGTCGGCGGGTCGCTTTCGGGAACGCTCGCCATCGCGGCGTACCTGCACAGCGACCTGTACCGCCACCGCGTGGAGACGCGCCTGAGCAAGTACCTCGGACTGCAAACGCAGATCGATCGGATCGAGCCACTGTCGCGGCACAGCCGGCGGTTCGCCGGGATTCACGCGTCTCTGCCGGACAGGCAGGAGCTGGTGTTCTCGTGCGAGCGAGCCGATTGGCTGAAGACTCGAGCCGGCAACGAGGTTTCGAATAACCTGCACCTCTACGACGGGTCCCTGCTGCTCGACGAAGACCGGCTCGAATCCCGCGATTACGCGCTCATGCTCAAGAGCGGACTCGGGCATGACTTTCGCGCGGTGGACCTGGCCGGCGTACACTTGCACGACATCGACATCACCTGGCGGCAGGACGGGCTGGCCATGCACGTAAGCGGAGCGGCCGGAGAGGTGCTGCTCGAGCCGGACGGCTCCGCGCGGGCGACACTAGCGGCGCGGCGGCTGAACGACGCGACGGTGGCCGAGCCGATTCACATCCGGGCGGACTTCACGCCGGGCGAGGGGCTCGTTTTTCATCACGTCGTGCTGGACGTGCCGCGGATTTCGCTATCGGGGCTGGGGCTGGAGAAGGCGCTCGGCGGCCCGGTCAGCTCCGGATGGTTCGCCGGGACGATGGCGTACCACGGCGCAAGCAAGCAGTTCACGCTCCAGGGATCGGTCGGCCAGGCGCAGTTGCAGGAATTGACACGACGGCTGCCGGGCGGCCCGATGCACGGCACCGTGGACATCACGCTTTCGCAGGCCGTGCTGGAGGACGGGCGGCTTGCGGACCTGGCGTTCTACGGCCGGCTCGGACGGCTGGACGTAGGCGAAGTGGCGGCTCAGTTCGGTCAGCCGGACCTGACCGGGTTGCTCGACCTGCACGTGCACCAGGCGCACTTTCACAACGGGCAGATCGAGCAGCTCAGTGCGACCGGACGGGTGACCGGTCTGCCGATGGCGGTGCTCACCCAGTTGCTGGGCTACGGGACGATTGATGGCCAGCTTGACGTGCGGATACGATCGTTGATCGTCGTGGATAACACGATCCAGTGGGCGGAAGCCGACGTGGCCGCCGCGCCACCGGCCGGCGGGCCCGGGACGATCTCGCGCGAGACGCTTGTTCGCGTGGCCGGTGATGTGCTGAACGTGGACCTGGCGCCCTGGGCCGAGTATCTGCCGGAAGCGGTGGAGTATGAGCATCTTGGCTGCCGTCTCGTCGTAGATGGTGACGAGCTGCGCATCGGCGGGCTGTACGGGCCGCAGCGCGAGCACGTGCTGACGGTGAACCTGCTTGGGCAGGAAGTGCCCATGCTGAAGGCGCCGGACGAGACCTATCCGGTGTCGGAGCTGCTTGCAGCGGCGCGCGATCGCGCGGCGAAGTACGACATGGGCCGCGTCCGCGACTGGTGGGAAGAGCAAGAGAAAGGCAAAGACAAGTGATCCGCGCGGCGCAGAGTCGTGGCGACGGGTCGCGATGATGAAGTTACGCGTGCCGGCGCCCGGCGGCAACGGGCCGGGCACGTCACCCGACCGGTTTGAAAGGAGTCGAATGATGCGTCGGTGGATACTGGCAGTGATGACGGTGGCGGCGTCTGTTGTGGTGTCGGGGTGCCACAAACCGGAGGCGGGCCTCGCACCGATGAAGGATTATTCCCGGCCATTGCCCCCGGGCGAGCTGGCCCTGCGAAAGCTCACCAATCCGGCGGACTATCCGGACTTCTCGCGAGACTATTACGACCGCGCCGCTTTGTACCAGGCGACGCAGAACAGCCTCGAATACCTCAGCAAGCCTTCAAGCAGGAAGTACTTTCCTTACGGCGAGATCACGCACGAGCAGGCGGTGGCGTCGTTGCGGCGATTCGGCGACCTGATTCAGCAGGTGCAGTCGATGAAGGAGCTCGACCAGGCCATCCGCGACGAGTTCGACGTGTACCAGTCGGTCGGCTGCGACGACCTCGGCACGGTATACTTCACCGGGTACTACTGCCCGATCTTCGACGGCCGCAAGCAGCGTGACGATCAGTTCCGCTATCCGCTGTACGGCCTTCCGGACGACCTGGAAAAGGATGCCGAAGGCCGGACGCTGGGCCGCAAGCTGCCCGACGGCCGCATCGTGCCGTATCCGACGCGCGCCGAGATTCAGCAGAGCAACATGCTCGCGGGCAAGGAGATCGCCTGGCTGAAGGACCCGTTCGAGGCCTACGTCGTGACGGTGCAGGGTTCGGCGAAGCTGCGGCTGGCGGACGGATCACTCTACGAGCTCGGCTACGCGGGCAACAACGGGCACGAGTATACCTCCGTCGGGCGGATGATGGTCGATGACGGCGTGATCGATAAAAACGAGCTGTCGCTCCAGGCGATGATCGATTACTTCAAAGAGCATCCGCAGGACGTGCAGCGTTACTGCTGGGTGAACGATCGATACGTGTTCTTCAAGGAGTCACCGGGCGGCCCATTCGGGAGTATCAATGTGCCGGTGCTCCCGTACCGGTCCCTGGCGACGGACAAGGAAGTGTACCCGCGGGCGTGCCTGGCATTCTTGAAGACGAATCTGCCGAAGGTGCAGAATCGCCGGCTGAAGCAGATGCCGTATGCGGCGTTTGCGCTGGATCAGGACACGGGCGGAGCGATCCGCGCTGCGGGTCGATGCGACATCTTCATGGGCATCGGCGGTAAGGCAGAGGCGCTCGCCGGACGCACGGGCGCGGAAGGCAAGCTGTATTACATCTTCCTGAAGCCGGAGTATGCAGGGGAAGGCAATCGGCAAGAGGCAACAGGCAATTGGCAATAGGCTGGAGGCGGGAGGCCGGGGGGAGATGCTGACAACAGAGCCTGAATGCGCGGCGCGGCAGGTGGAGGATCGGTGCCCTCCCCTGCCGCGCCCAACCGCAGGTTTGCAATGGATTCGGGAAACGGGTGGCCTGGCACGTCGTGTTACGGCCTGTTGCTGTCAGACAGACCCACCTGGGACTGGACCTGCGTCAGGGCCGGAACCTTGTTCCCTTTCCATCGCCACTTCGGCTTGACCAGGCCGGCATCGATAATCGCATCGAACTCCTCGGGCGTGAGGATCTGCGGATCGTACGACTCTCCAGCCGCCACAAGCCGACGGTAGAACGCCCGCAGGTGACTGCACGATGCCGACTCCAGATTCGTGTAGACACGGACGATGTTGACCTTGTCCGTCAAGGCGAGCGCGTCCCGCAGGTCGGCGATGTCCTTCTCTTCGATCAGCATGCCGACGCGGAACGCTTCGATGATGGAGACCGACCCGGACTCGATCAGCGTGTCGTAAAGCTGGGCGAGCGACGTGTCGGTGAACACGCCGGGCGTGTCGTCCGCGACCGAATCCGTGAGCTCATAGCACTCGATCAGCCCGGCGACGGCATCCATGTGGCGCTGCTCAGACTGGGCGATCGCGTTGAACACGTCGTCCTGCCAGAGGTTATACATGGCGATGTAGACGTCGCGGGCCAGCTTCTCCTCCTCGCGCAGGTAGAGAATGTCCGCCTCTTCATCCACCGTCAGCAAACCGGACGTGCACACCGGCAGCGTGTCAGGAACGCCGGGCCCCTCGCCCGCCGTTGCCTGGCTCACGAACGTCAAGGCGAGAACGCTCGCGAG
>JBECKQ010000309.1:0-15293 GCA_040235375.1 Phycisphaerae bacterium
GGAGGTGCCCATGAAAGAACACGTGACACCAAAGCAGGTTGCCCAGGCAATCGGCGTCAGCGAAGCGTCGCTCAAACGCTGGTGTGACCGCGGAATCCTCCCCTCAACGCGAACCGCCGGAGGCCACAGGCGAATCCCGGTTGCGGGAGTCGTGCAGTGGCTGCGGGACAGCGGGCATCCGCTGGTCAGACCCGAATTGTTGGGTTTGCCTTCCAATACCGGGGCCCCCGAGGCATCCATCGAACGCTCCGTCGAATTGTTCCGCGAGGCCCTCGAGGCCGGTGACGAGCAGCGCGGCCGCCAAGTGATCTTCAACCTCTACCTCGCCCGGCACAGCCTGGTGGACATATGCGACAAGGTCATGGCCGAGGCGTTCCACGCGCTGGGGCATCAATGGCAACACGGCCAGATCGAGGTGTACCAGGAGCGGCGGGGCTGCGAGATATGCATGCAGATTCTTCACGAGCTTCGCGGCGTGCAATCCCCCCTGGCGGTCGATGCCCCGCACGCCATCGGCGGCACCCTCGAATACGACCCGTACACCCTTCCCAATGCCATGGTCGAGATCGTTCTTCGGGAGGCGGGCTGGCGCGCCGAATCGCACGGCACGTGCAATCCGGCCGCCACGATCGCGGCGGCCGTGCGGGAGCGCTGTCCCCGCCTTCTATGGCTGAGCTTCTCGACGTACTCGACGGAACAGGCACTGGTCGCCGACTATCAGGCCGTCTGGCAGGCAGCGGCCGAGTTGGGCATTCCCGTCGTCGTCGGGGGTCGGGCGCTGACCGCCGAAATCCGGCAACAGATGAACTACTCGGCGCATTGTGACACGTTACGGCACCTCGTGGCATTCGTACGCACGCTCGAACACGCCCCCAAGAGCAGATTGGAAGATTCGGATCATTGACGCGTGCCGGCAGGGCGTTCAGGCGCTGTCGGGCTGCTCTCGTGCGAGTTGTTCCGCCGTACGCCGGATGCCGGCCAGCATTCCGCCGAACACGATGGCGTGAAACGGTGCGACCGTATACCAGTACGCCAGGCCCGCTAGGCCGTGCGGTTTGAAGCGGGCGGTCTGCACAAGTTTGCAGCGGTCGGCGCGGCCATCCTGGGGCAGGATCCGGAATTCGAGGAGCGCCTCGCCGGGAAGTCTCATTTCCGCACGAAGCTCCAGCCGTCTGTCCGGTTCGATCCCGCTGACTCGCCAGAAATCCAAAGCCTCGCCATAGGCCACCTGTTCCGGATTGCGCCGGCCGCGACGCAGGCCAGGCCCGCCGACCGTGCGGTCCAGCCAGCCTCTGATCCGCCAGAGTGAATCCGCGGCGTAATACCCCTGCCCGCCGCCGATCCGACAAACCGCGCGAAAGACGGCCCCCGCCGGCGCATCCACCAGCGTCGAGCGCTCGTCGACGAACGACTTGCCGCCGGCCCAGTCGGGATCGCCGGGAATCACGCCGGCACCGCTCCATCTCGTTTCCACGTCGGCACTGGCGATCCTGCCCAGGGCCGCGTCGATCGCCTCGCGGACGGTGAGCAGTTCTTGGGGCATCAGTCGCTGAACGTCGTCGTTCCGGCAGACGACGCGGTTGGCGAGGCCTTCGGCGAGCGGACGGGCGATGCGATGGCTCAACGGCGTGATCAGGTGGATCCACAACGAGCTGAGTCGCGGCGTCAACACGGGCACGGGGATGATCAGTCGTCGCCGCAGGTGCAGCGCTTCCGCCATGATCTCCATCAACTTGCGGTAGGTGACGATGTCCGGCCCGCCGATGTCGAGCGTTCGCCCGGTCGTCTCCGGCGTCGTCAGGCACGCGCACAGGTAGCGGAGGACGTTGCGCACGGCGATCGGCTGGCACTCGGTGCTCACCCAGCGCGGCGTGATCATGATCGGCAGTCGCTCGACGAGATAGCGAAGGATCTCGAACGACGCCGAGCCGGAACCGATGATCATCGCCGCCCGCAGCACGGTGACGGGCACCGGCCCCGAAGCGAGTGCCTCTTCCGTCTCCCGCCGGGACGTCAGGTGTTGGCTCAGGTTGTCGCCGGTTTCGCCCAGGCCGCCGAGATAGATGATGCGATCGAGTTTCGCGATGCGGGCCGCCTCGGCGAAGCTCGATGCCAGCCGGCGATCGCGCTCGCGATAGGACCTGCCCGCCGCCATCATCGAGTGAATCAGGTAGTACGCCGCGCTGCATCCTTTCATGGCCTCGGCGAGAACGCTTGTGTCGTCGACGTCGCCTGCGGCGAGAGTTACGCGTTCGTGGCCGCTCCATGGGCGACCGGCAAGCTTGGCGGGGTCGCGGGCGAGGCAGCGCACGGCGTGCCCCTCCTCGAGCAGGCGGGGCGCCAAACGCCCACCGATGTACCCCGTTGCGCCCGTGATGAAGACCGGTTTTTCCAACAGCAGGTCCCTTTCGAACGCCCGAGCAGGCGTGCGGATTGTAGATCGACCTCGCGCGCCGGGCACCCGGTTTCACGGTAGCTCGCGCGCCGGGCGGTCAGAGCCTGCGGCGAATCTGGTATACTGGAAGCGGGAGCATCAGCCATGGCCGTCAACCTGACGCCAATGTACTTCGCGGAGGAGGAGAAGTACCGCGCGGCGACGACACCGGAGGAGAAGCTCGCCGCCCTCGAGGGCATGTGGCGCGAGCTGCCCAAGCACAAATCGTCCGAGAAACTCCAGGCCGACCTGAAGAAGAAACTCTCCGCCGCTCGCAAGGCGGTCCAGCAGACTGCCAGGAAAGGACCGTCCAAGGTCGATCCGTTCGCCATCCCCAAATCGGGCGCGGGTCAGGTCGTGCTGATCGGAACACCGAACGTCGGCAAGTCCACCATCGTCGGCGCGCTGACCAACGCCCAGGTCAAAATCGCCGACTATCCGTTCGCGACACCGCTGCCCGTCCCCGGAATGGTGCCGTATGATGACATTCAGATTCAGCTCATCGACACGCCGCCGATCACCGCCGACCACGTGCCGGCCGGATTTCCCGGCCTGTGGCACTCCGCGGACGGCCTGCTCGTCGTGACCGACCTGTCGAGCGACGCGATCCTCGAGGACGCGGAAGTGTGCCTGCGTCATCTCGAAGAACGACACATCGCCCTGACCCAGGGCGCTCGCGGGCTGCCCCAGGAAGCCGGCGAGATTCTCAAAGTTCCGGGCGTGCTGCTGGCCAGCAAGCTCGACGCGCCGGGCTCACGCGATCGGCTGGAGATGCTGACCGAGCTTGTGGGCGAGCGCTGCCGCGTCGAGCCCTTCTCCGCCCGCGATCAGAAGGACCTGGCTCGCCTGCCCCAGATGCTCTTCGACCTGGTTCGCGTCATACGCGTGTACGCGAAGCCGCCAGGCAAGAAACCGGATCTGGATGAGCCATTTATCCTGCCGCTGGGCGCCGACGTGAACGAGCTCGCCCGTAAGGTGCATCGCGGCCTGGAGGATCGAATCAAGTCCGCGCGAATCTGGGGCGAGGGCGTCTCCGACGGCCAGAATGTCCACCTCGACCACGTCCTTCACGACCGCGACATCATCGAGCTTCACGCCTGAGCTTGGGAGGGTCGGCAACGGCCTTGACTTGCCTCTATCACTCTGCTGACGGCGGGCGCCGCAACTGCTTGGTCCGCGCGCGGCGGGCTTTTTCTTCGCGGCGTTTGTGACGTTCAGCGCGGGGCACTTTTGTCTTTCGGCGGTTCTTCTCGACGTGCAGCGCATCGCTCAGCAGTTCGCCGAACCTTTCGACCGCGGCCTTGCGATTGGCCGTCTGCGTCCGGTGTCTTGACGACACGACGCGCAACACGCCCTCGCTGTTGATCCGGCCGGCCAGCTTGTCGCGAATCCGCTGTTTCTGCTGTTCGGTCAGCGAAGCGGTGCCCGCAAGGTCGAACAGAAGCGTCACGCGGGTGCTGACCTTGTTGACGTTTTGGCCGCCCGGCCCGCCGCTCCGCTGAAAGCTGAAGGCGAGCTCCTCTTCCGGGATCCGCGTCCCCTTCGCGACGGTGATGAATCGCTCAGTCAGCGCCGCCATGATCAACTACTCGAGGGCGAGCGGTGGAATCGGCCTCCACTCACGTCAATGCAACGAGACCACGACATCGCTTTCCACCATCCGGGCGCCTGCGCGGCGCATCGCCTCCAGTGCCTCCTCGACGTCTCCCGGCTCCTGCTCCAGGCCTCGGCATCCGTCCACCACGACAAAGGTCCGGAAGCCGAGCCGACATGCGTCCAGAACGGTGAACTTGACGCACACTTCGATCGTCAGGCCCGTCACGTAGACGTCGAACACCTCCTGTCCCTGCAGATAATCGCCCAAGCCGGTTGCCTTGCGATGGCCGTTATCAAAGAAAGCGCTGTAGCTGTCGATTCCGGGATCTGTCCCCTTCAGAAAGACCTTGTCGAACTCGTCAACGTGGAGGCCGTCGGCGAATTCCGCCCCCGGCGTTCCCTGCACGCAATGATCGGGCCACAGGATCTGTTCGAGACCATCGAGGTCGATGACGTCGCCGACCTTGCGCCCGGGATGCGCAGAGGCGAAGCTGCCGTGCCCCGGCGGATGCCAGTCCCGGGCGGCAACCACGAGGTCAAACTGCTGCATCATCCGATTCGCCACCGGCACGACCGCGTCGCCGCCCTTCGTCGGCAGCGCCCCGCCGGGCAGAAAATCCTCCTGAACGTCAACCACGATCAGCGCATCCATCGTCTCGCACCACCCAAAAAAGACAGTCTGCCCCTCCGCACACGGATGGTAGCCCGCGCGATTGATCAGGGCAAAGACAGCCGCTTCGCAGTGGCGGGCGCACGTCCGATCCGCGCCCGCAAGGAAGCGGCCTGACGCCGGCAACGCCACATTTGCCCCGCCGCATTCCCTTCCCTGGATGGTTGGAAGTGCCACAATCTGTCAGCAATCGAGGTTTGCAGGCGAGGGTGACGCTGCTGTCGTATCTGTTCCTCTTCCGCCGTAACGAATGCCGACGCATCGACGCGCACCACGCGCAGCGCCTTCGACCGCAGTTCCCACTATGCCATGACGCCTTCGGCAATCTCCGGCGGATGATAGAAGAGCGGGCGAACGTCCACCCCGTCGATCTCGGCAACGCTCAGCGTTGCGCGATGCTCCGGTTCGTCAGTGCGAAGCCCGTCTGCACGAAGTACACGCCGTTGCGCGCGTGCGCCACGGGCCGAGCGACGACCGTTCCCGGTCTGACGTCCTTGATCGAAATGACGAGCGTCGCCGTTCCACGGCTCCTCGCCGGCCAATCACACGCCAGCACCGCTCGTCAGCGCGAGTCTGCTCCGCACACCTCGTTCTTGCCGTGCCGCTTCGCTTGGTACAACGCGGCGTCCGCCTTCTCGATAAGCGCTTTGCCGGATTTCTCCTGGACTCCCGCGAGCGTCGCCACCCCCGCGCTGAGCGTCACCCGCGCCGGCAGGTTCATCGTCGCCGTCCGCTGGGCGAACAGCCGAACGACGCGTTCGGCGATCCCCCGCGCCTGGGCTGGCGTGACATTTGTCAGGATCACGGCGAATTCGTCTCCGCCGTAACGCACGCCCACGTCGCCGTCGCGCAGCGAGCCGCGCAGCAGTTCGCCGACGAACCGCAGGATTCCGTCGCCGCAGGCGTGGCCCGCCTGGTCGTTGAGCGGCTTGAAGTCGTCCACGTCGAACATGACAACCGCCAGGGAGGCGCCGAGGCTCACGTGCTCGGCCACCAGTTGGTCGAGGTGCGCCTCGATGAATCGCCGGTTCGCCAGCCGTGTCAGCGTGTCGATCTCCGCGTCGCGCTCCGCTCGGCGAAGCTGCTGGCTGATCAGGCTCGTTTCGCGGGCGACGACGGAATCGATCGATTTTTCCAGTTGATCCGCCCGGTGCTGCGCCTGCTCGAGCTCAGCACACAGGTCCTGTACGTTCCTGGCGATTGCCTCCAGCTCGTCCGTGCGCTCGCGCGGCAGTCTCAGGTGACGCGCCGCCTCGGCTGCGATCGCGGTCGACCGGCTCAAGTCGGTCAGCGGCCGGAACACGCTGCGCTCGAGCCGTTTTACCCCCGCCGAGGCAACGACGATTGACACCACAAGCAGCCCGACGCCAATCGCCGCCGCCTGCAGGGCGACTTGCCGCAAACTCGAATGCATGCGCCCGATGACGACGGCATACACCGTCGGCTGGGCCAGCGGTCCTCGATCGATCGGCCACACCGCTACCGTCGCGCCCGCCAGCAGTGAGTTGCCTTCGAGACCATACGAGGCTGCGCGATCATCGATGGGGGGGCGAAGGACGCCCGCCAGATCGACCGCCGACGGCCACGACGCCAGCACGTCCCCGTCGGATGCGATGACCGCCGTCGCAACGACACCGTCTTCGCGCATCAGCGCAGCCGACCACTCCCGGAACCGCCGGATCGCCGGCGGATCGTTCGAGGGCCCGCCGGCCGTCGTTCCGACCGCCTTTCTCTGAAAGTCGGCCGGCTCCGCATCAACGAGATGATCCGCGCCTACTCGGGCCAGGGTCTCCATCCGCCTTCGCGACTCGCCCCGCGCCGCCATCAGACCGACGACCAACTCCCCGACCAGAGCAAACACCGCCACGAGCAGGACGGCTACCCACAGCGTACGCGTCACCCGTGCCGCGAGCGCCGGACGCGCGGGCGACCTACCCAGGCGCGACTGCGGTTCAGGCAGGCACGATCGAAAACGCTGTCCGGTTTCCCCTTGCATATCCACCTTCGCCGATGCCTCTCAGTGGCACGGGCTTCCAGCCCGTGATTCACGGAGACGTCGCCCGTAGTACGAGATGCGGGTGGCGCGATCTGATCCGAAGGGGCAGGCCCTGGATGTCATGTCACGGCCTGGCTTCGTACGCTTCGGTCGCTCCGCCAAACCGTGAAACCCGCCGATGCCGCTACGGCGGCCCGTGTGCCACTGCTCCTTGAGCGGTGCATTCCCGTTCAACCTGCTCAGCGCGGACTCGATCGTACTATCGGCGGATCGACATGCCCCCTGATGCAGCCGCCGTCCTGCCCGGCCGCCGATAACTCGCGACTGCCGCCGCGCTTACGCGACACGGATGGTCACCCCCGCCGAGCGCCGGGTCACCAGCGCGGTCGAGTCCACCCACAAGCATAAAAAGTCGCCACTTGCGATACTCCTGTTACACGCCGGCAACCGGCGGCGTTGCCCGGCGGCGTACCATCCATAGAATCAATCCGCTTTTCGCGTATGCCTCAACCGCCGAGAGACGCGGTCCGGCACGCTCACCGGCGGTGTTCTGTCGGAGACAACAATGAGCCTTACGTTCACTAAAGCCTTCGTGCTGCTGCTCTTAACGCCGATCGGCCAAGTCACCACGACCACTACGGGCGACGAAGCCAGGCTGGACCGCAAGGAAGGACCCGTCGTGTTTGTCGCCGAGCGGACGATCGACATCGGCGACATCCGCGAAGGCACCGTCGCAACCGCGACTTTCCTGGTCGAGAATCGAGGCAACGAGGACCTCCTGATCCAGGATATCAAGCCCAGTTGCGGCTGCACCACCGTCGAACTGACCGACGAAGAGCACCGCATCAAGCCCGAGCACAGTCAGAAAATCACCGTCAAGTACGACACCTCGGGACGGAGCGGTCGCCAGCTCAGCCGCGTCACGCTCGTGCTCAACGATCCCGTCGAGCCGTTGGTCCACCTGCTTCTCAACTCGAACGTACAGTCCCTGTTCCGGATTGAGCCCCGCCCCCTGGTCAACTTGCGCTCGAACCGCCGCGGCGAGCAGCTCCCTTCGCTCGACCTCTTGCCGACCGACAAGGACAAGAGCCTCGAGGTGCTCTCGATCGACGCACCGGCCGGTATCATCCGCTACGAAACCGAGCCGATCTCCGAGGAAAACGGTGACGGCGTTCGCCTCAAACTGTGGGTTTCGGATGAGAGCGAGCTCGGCATCGTCCACGGCACCATGACGGTACGTGGCCGCGTGGGCGACGAGGAGGCGACGCTGCCGATTGCCATCACCGGCAAGGTCGTCGGCGAGCTGACGGCCGTGCCCATTTCGCTTCAGTCCCTGGGGCTGACACCACGCGGCCTGCACTTCGCCCCGATCACGGTTTCATCCACGATCGACAAGCCGTTCGACATCCTGTCGGCCGATGCCGGCCCGTACATCGACATCACCGTCGAGCCCCGCCGCGACAACCGCGAGTTTGCCGTCCGCGCTACCCTCAAGCAGAACGCGCCCAACGGCCCCCTCGCCACGATGCTTGTCATCCACACGGACAATCGCAGCCAGCCGCTGATCGAGATTCCGCTTTTCGTGAATGTCAAGCCGCGGTATGTGCTCGAACCCACTCTGGTCGAGCTCGGCGACAAACCCGCCGATCAGTCGCGGCGTGTCCGCATCCAGCGCGGCGAGCCCGGCAAGCTGCGGATACGCTCCATCACCGCCGATTCCCCCCAGATCATCGCCAAGTCCGAGGATACGAACCTTGAGGTTGGAGACGTCCGCTTCATTCGGGTACGCTTGGCGGGAGATCCGCCGGCCGAGCCCTTTGAAACGACGGTCAAGCTGGTGACCAACATGGAGGACCACCCGCAGCTGGACATACCCGTCCACTATCGGCCAGACTGACAACGTTGCACTCGGCAGTGCCGGGTGGCACGGTCTCGCCGCGGCGAGGCCGTCGTCGCATTGAGAGGGTCACCAGCGTGCCACTGCTCTTCAGCAGTGGGAAAGTCGAAGGCTCAGAGAACCGTAAACTGTCCAGGAGCGAACCTGTGACCGACCCCGCTGCCAAAGAACCGGAATCCAAGGAACCCGCGCCGAAGTACGACTGGAACGACCCCAGCGTTCCCGCAGGCGACGCTCCGCCGATGCCTCGCTGGCCGTTGATCGCCAGCGCCGTCGCCTTCGGTCTCTGGTTCATCTTTCTCGTGGCCATGGCGGTCGTACGCGTGCACACGACTTCGTACTGACGCCCGCCCGCCGGAAGCGATCGCATGCACTCCGCCGGCGTCAATCCGCTCGACAGCCCCACGTTCGCGGCGAACCTCGCCGCACTTCGCACCCGCCAGCCGGCGCTCGCGGATCGACTGGCCCGTTTAACTGCGCCGGAAACTGCAAAGCTCGTGGCCGGTCGCGACGGCTCGCCGGTCGTGCAGCTCTCGTCGGACGAACGAACGATTCGCTGGCTCGGCGGCTCGTCGATGCCGTCGGTCAGCGCTCCCCTCGCCGTGGAGGCCAGCGCCAGAGCCAGCGCTAATGTCTTCCTTGCCGGCGTCGGCACGGGATACGAGCCGCTCGTGCTCGCCCGGCGGCTGCCCCGACATTGTGCCGTATTCGCCATCGAGCCTGACCCGTTCGCAGTGGCCTTCACCTTGGCCGTCGCCGACTATTCCCAGTTCATCGCCGATGGCCGCGTCGTTATTCTCGATGGCGATCCGGCCGACTCGCTCTTCGCCTTCCTTTGCGAGAACCCCGGCTGCGATTGCCCGACCCAGCTCTGCCCACTCCCCGGTCTCGGCTCGTCCGACGTGGCCGAACTTACCGGAAAGGTGCAGCGCGCCGCCGCCTCCGCCATGGCCCGGCGGGCGAGCGAATTCGACCGTCTTGCGGCCGAAGTGCGCTCGACCCCAGCGCAGCCCCGTTCGGCCGCGCCTCGGGTAACCGTCCTGTCGGCGGACCCGGGCCAGGCGGTCACATTCGCCGGCAGTCTCGCTCGGGCGATGTCGTCGCTGCAATGGGACCACACGGTTCACGTGCCCGACGGCCCCCTGCGGTGCAGCACGCTGGCCCGTTTGCTGGCCCTGCGCCGGCGGCCCGCCGACATCGTCCTCTTCCTCAACTCGACGCCGGGCTCGCTGTTCGGTTGCCTGCCGCCGAGCGCAACTGCAATGAGCTGGTTCCTCGAGACAGACGCGATTCCAGCGGGCGCGGTCGAGCGCATCGCCGAGGTGCCGATCCTGCTGGCCGCCTCGACCGTCGTTCGCGATCGTCTCCTGGCCCGCGGTGCAAGACCCGACGCCGTGCGCGTGCTCGAAACCGGTGTTGATGCGGATGTCTTCCATCCGCTCGACGGCGAGCACGACGCGCCGGCCGACTTCGACGTCGCCGTCCTTGCTGACGGTCACGATCTGTCGCCGGCCGCCATCGGGCTCGGGCTGGAATCGCACACGCGCCTGTGGCGGCGCACCGAAGAGCTGATCGCCGTCGGCGCCGAGCGATTCCATCCGACTGAGGCGGAATCCGTCCTCGCCCGCGCGGAAAAAGACACCGGAGTGACGCTCGCCGACACCCGGCATCGCCAGCAGTTTCTCCGGCTGCTGGCCAACGTGCAGGGCAGGACCATCGTCGCCCGCGCCGCCGTCCAGGCGCTCGCCGCGCGCGGGCTGAACGTCGCCCTGTGGGGCGCCGCGTGGGACCGTCACGCGTCCGTGAGCCGCTTCTGGCGTGGCCCGGCGCCACCGCCCCGCGAGCGCAACGCGATCTTCAACGCTGCCGGCGTCGTCGTTCTGCCCTTCCTCGATCCGACCGGTCTGCACCACCTGCTCGACGCCCTGGCGGCCGGCTCCTGCGCGGTGATTCGCCGCCTTCCGGCCGACGAGGATTTGCTTGTTGCGCATCCGCAGACCCAGCCCGTTGTTTCTGCTGTGTTGCGCTTTGCGTCGCACGCGCAGATGATTTCACAGGTCTGCCGCTCGCTTCGCGATAAAGTGCCACGCAACAAGCTGGTCCAGACGCTTCAGCGTCAGGTTTTGTCGAAGCACACGGTCACGCACCGGCTGCAGGAGATCGCTTCCCTGTGGGTCCCTACGCCGCCAGATGCCGTTTCGCCCGGTGCCTGACGCCTGGATTCGTTGGCTCGATCGATGACCGACTGCTGGCCGCACCCGCCATCGAGTCGGCTAACGGGGGACGTGGTCGCACCGGCTGCCCCGCGAGATCCTTAAGCCGCCCGCCGGTCGCCGTAACCGGCGTCTTCACGAGGGCTTAACGTCTGGGGCGTATGCGGCACGAAACGGAAGGGGGCTTGTATTGCCCGCGAAAATCTTTAACATTTACTGGACGAACATTCGAGTATCCGCCTGAAAAGGCGCTGCTGGGTGCCGAGGAAGGAGCCTCCTTCTCATCCCGCTTCAGCAGACTTCGAGCCGGAGGCGCATCGAAGATGTCAAGCGCTGCCAAGAAAGTCGCGTTCGGTGTCATCGCGCTGGCGCTGGTCGTAATCGCGGCCCGCGGCATCTGGGGCACGTTCGGTGAGGCTGCGGTTCCCGCCGATACGCGAACCCTGATGGACGTCGAAACCGGGAAGCTCTACGAGATGCCTGTAACGGCGGACTGGGGACCGTACCCGCACGTGAATCCGGATACCGGCAAGAAAACGCTGTACGCGACGGAAGTGTGCTACGCCAACGAATGCGGAAAACACGGCGGTACGCACGTGATCATGAACGAATTGTTGGGCAAGGAAGGGCCGACATACTGCCCCAAGTGCGGCGCCCTCGTGCGGTTTCACAATCCTGGTCCGCGCACGAACGTAGACAGCAACGACGACTGAACGGGCGAGTGAAGATTGAGCCGCGCCGCTTCCACGCGGTGCTGCGACTGCCCGAGAAATCCGGATGGAGACTCTTGAATGAACACCATGGAAAGAGAATTTGGGGCAAGTCGGAACACGCTACGACATCGATCATGCCGCTCCTGGCACGCTGGCTTCACGCTCGTCGAACTGCTCGTCGTCATATCCATTATCGCCTTGCTCATATCGATCCTGTTGCCGTCGCTCAAGGCCGCGCGCGAGCAGGCGAAACAACTCAAATGTCAGTCTAACCAAGCGGGCATCGCCAAGGCGGCGGCCACGTATGAGACGGAGTGGAACGACTGGTTGCCCGGTTCGCCGGGTACGACCGGCAGTATTCTGATCGGCAATTACGCCAGCGAGCCGGGAAACAGCGAGAACATACCTGTTCCGCCCACGCAGGTCTGGGACTATGCCGGCCCGCTTGCCTCGGTGCAGATGAACATGTCATTGCGTCCGAACCGCGCCGAGCGGTTTGAGCAGGTGATCGAGGGCATCTTTGAATGCCCGTCGAACAATCATCTATCCGTGCCGTACCCGGCGCCGGTCGGGAACTGGCATGCGACGAAGCTGGTCAGCTACAACACGCCGCGCAATTTCATGTACTGGAGCAGCAACGCCCCGTTCAGCGACGCGAATTGGCCCACGGGCTGGCCTACAAGGCCGCCCGGCGACGCGCAGAATAACTACTACAAAGGCAAGTATTCACCCAGAGTTGATCGCGCCGGTCAGCCTTCGGAGAAGATCTTTACCACCGACAGTTCCCGTTTCACCACCGATGACGCCAAACTCGACTTCGACTTCGATTGGCGGGCCACCTATGGCGGCTCTTTCTCTACCGGCGGCCCCACGCTCCAGTATCAGCCGGGCAATCCCGATCGAAGCTACCTGCGATCATTCCTCTTCAACGATCCGCAACGGCGCTACTCCTATCGTCACGGCTCGCGGTCCAAGCCGGGCATCGTTGTTGGCTATTTCGATGGCCACGCCGGTTATCTGTCGGAATCCCAGTCTCGCTTTCCGGATCCATGGTGGCCGAAGGGCACCCTCATCCCGCGCTCGGATCTGAACAAGGAAAGCCGCCAAGCCGTCGCCGGCATGCTCATCGCCAACCGCTACTATGTGGTTCGTCGATAGCGGCACTGATCGCCATACGCTTGCGGCGCTGACCGAGGGCCCGCGCCCGCAGTTCTGATCGGTTGGACCGTGCCGGTGGTTCTCACTCGTCCTGGATCACGATGTTGTCCTTGAGATCGATGACGCCCGCGGTGTAGCGGGCCGCGTGGCGGGCGGCGTGACGGGCGGCTGTCGTCGGCACCCTGCCGCTCAGTGTGACAACACCCTGCCTGACGCTCACGTCGATCGCGTTCACGTCCACCAGCGGTTGCCGTTCGAGAGCGGCGATGATGTTCTCGCCGATGGTCTTGTCGAGAATACTGTCCGTCGGGACGACGGTGAGCGTGTTGGTGACTTCCACAACGCCGGATATTGCGGCCGTCGCGTCCTCGGCGATGAGCTTTTCCCAGTAGTAACGAACGGAGCCTTCCAGCGTGACATGCCCGCCGTCGACGGAGACGGAGATACCCGAGGCGTCGACGTGGGCGTGCCACTCGAGCACGTGACGGATGGCGGCGGTGAGCGACTCGTCGTCGAACTGCGGCCTGGCGCGAACGGCGATGGACAGATCGTTATCGACCGCCAGAACGCCGGAGATGATCTCCGCGTCCTCGGTGGCGGCGGCCTTGGCCAGCGACGACGGCACCAACCCCTCGAGACGCACGCATCCGTCGAACACCGTGACCTTCACCGCCGAGGCGTCAACGCGGCTGTCCCAGAAGAGCGAATCCACCACCTCTTTCTTGATCTGCTCGGTCGATCGAGACAAGTCTCAACTCCTTTGTCGATCTGGCGTCGCGATCCAGGTCCGTCACGGGTAGTAGGCATAGTGAACGAACAGCGCGATCACGAAGCCAATCAGCAGGATCCAAAAGAAAAAGCCAAAGGTGGCGGCTGCGACTGACGTCACCGGTTCCTCACGCGACGGCGGATTGGCACGCTCCGGCGGCGGTGGTGGCGGCTGACCTGCTGGTGGAGGCGGCGGCGGCTGACCCGCTGGTGGCGGAGGCAGAGGCGGCGGCGCAGGCCGTCTGGGCGACGCCGCCGCAAGCAGCAGGGCGATCAGCAGGCCGATCCACAGAAACGGCAGCCAGTAGACGCCATACACTGGCGGCCCGATCGGTTGCGCCCAGACGCCGCCGACCCAGGCGGCCAGCAACACGATCAGGAAGAACCATACGATACCGCGCCACGGGCCGTAGCGGCCGAGCCCGCCGAAGATGACGGCGAGAATGATCGCGATGATGAATGCAACGAGCAGGTCGAGCCAGAACATGCAATATCTCCTCTGGCCAGCTTGTGCGGGACCGCACGGCCCCGGCATCCTGGCAGGTTGGCGTCGGGCCGCTCGCCGCCGCGCGCGTCAGCGGCGACTTCTGTTGCTTGGCTGCGGCCCCCGCGCCGTCGCCATGGACGGCGCGGTTGAGTCTTCACTTCGGGTGATGCGTCAGCGCACCTCGATCCGATGCGGTAACGCCTCCTTGCTCTTCTTCATGCGAAGCGAGAGGACGCCGTCGGAGAAGCGGGCGTCCACGTTGGACTCGTCGATCCCGGATGGCAGGGAGACGCTGCGTTGCACGCGCGTGTACCGCCGCTCGTGGAGGTGCTTCGTGCCTTTGAACTCTTCGGGCTTGCGCTCCGCGGAGATCGTGAGCACGCCTTGTTCGATGGAGACGTTGATCTGGTCTTTCTTGAATCCGGGCAGCTCCGCGTCCACAAAGACGTTCTGCTCGTCCTCGCGGATGTCCATCGGGTATTCGCCGGCCAGCGGGCCCTCGACACCGGCCTCGTCCGCCCAGAGATTCAGCAGGCGATCGAACTCGTGCCGCATGGTGTCGATCGGATCGGTCCAGGTCATCGCTCTTCTTCTGCGTATCGCAGGAAGCATGATGATTACTCCTTTCGTTGTATTCGCCATTACAGTTCTGTTTTTGTCGCGCACCGGTTTCTTTGGCCGCAAACAACCGGAAAAAAAGCGCGTGCGCGGCACCTGATAGGAGTCTTGTCCGGTCGATCTGAAGCCTGTAGCAGGTGCTTTCCGAATGTGGGTTGGTACGCGGACCGTACCGGCGATCAGGGATTTTCCGGTGGCGCAGGCTTCCGTGCCGTGCGGTTCGCGAGGGATATGTGCCACCCCTCGCGCCAGACCGTGCCACCAGCGATGAGCTACAACTGCCACACGTGGACGACCGCGGCGTTGAGCTCGCTTTCGCCCAGACCGCGCTCCACGATGTACAGCCGATTGTTCGCGGCGTCGAAGGTCATGCCGCCCACGTTCCAGCAGACATTGTCGCCTTGCAGGTAGAACTCCGTCGGCCTCCACGTGGCGTAGGGCACGACGACCCAGGGGTTCTGAACGCCGCGCGCCGTGTCGCCGATCTCGTGGACGTCGTAGAAAACAACCTGCCGTTCGTAAGGCTGGCAATGGTAGCCGTGCGAGTCGCTGCACGGGTCGTGGCACTCGACCGGAGGCTCGTCGTAGCAGTTTTCGCCGAGGCCCTTGTAGCCGACGAGCACGATCGCCCGGCGCTCGCCGTTATCGACGAAGGCGCCGCCGGTCCAGTCGTCGCACATGGTGAAGTCAGGGTAGTCGCACTCGGCGGGATCGCCGACGTTCGGCCCGCCGCAGCCCGGGAA
>JBECKQ010000466.1:0-14165 GCA_040235375.1 Phycisphaerae bacterium
TGGAGGATGCTCACGTCGTCCGGCAGTCGCGATCCGATCGCCCGGCCGACGTTGGCGGCGGGCATCGACGAGCGGGAGCGGAAGTTGGCCACCTGGCCGAGGGCGTGGACGCCGGCATCCGTCCGCCCGGACCCGCGGAGCGACACCGTTTCGCCCATCACCCGCTGGGCAACCTCCTCGATGATACCCTGCACGGTCCGCATGCCGGGCTGCTTCTGCCAGCCGTGAAAATCTGTGCCGTCGTAGGCGATAACCAGCTTGATGTTGCGCTCCACGGGGCCGATGCTAGCCGCGTGACACTCGCGCATCAATACGCCGGCCCGCCGGCAGGCCACTGGCAAGACGGCGGCGAGTTGCGTAACCTTGTCGCCTCTGTCGCCGGGAGTTCCGCGGGCACGAGCGCCATGCGAATCATCGTCATCGGTTTCGACGCCATCACGCACGCGTTTGTGCAGCTCTTGCACGAGCGAAGCCGGAGTCTGTACGCGCGGCACGGGTTTGCCCCGACGATCGTCGGGGTCGCCGATGCCGGCCGGGCGGTCGTTGCCGAAGGCGGGCTGGACCTCACAGACCTGCTGGCCGCGAAGGCGACGAGCGCCGGCATCGTCGAACTGGCCCGCGACGCCCATCCGATTCTCGACGCCGAAGAGGCAATCTGCGAGGCCCCCACCGACGTGATCATCGACACGACGTCGAGCGCGCTCGCTGAACCCGGCCCCGGCATCCGCCATCTGAAGGCGGCGTTTCGCTCGGGGCTGCACGCGGTCACCGTCAACCTGGCGCCGCTGGCGAGAGCGCTGCCCGGCCTTCGCGAACTGGCCGACTACAACCGAGTGCTGTTTCGATTCAGTGGCTGCGTTGGCGCCGGGACGCCGATGCTCGCCTTCGCCGAGCAGTGCGCGCAGGGCGACGACATCGTAGAGCTGCGCGCCGTCTTCGACGGTCCGGCCAACAGGTTGTTGTGCGCGATGCACGACGGGCGGCTGGATTTTGACGCAGCACGTGCACTCGCCGCGCCGCCGAATGGCGATGCGGCAGAGACTGATATGGACGGCGTCGCCACCGCCATCAAGCTCGTGATCTTTGCCAACGTGATCCTCAATCGGAAGACGACGCTTGACGACACTCACATTACGGGAATTCGGGATGTCGATCGTCGGCAGATCGAAGCCGCCGCGGCGCAGCAAAAGCACATCAAGCTGGTCGGCAGCATCGGCGAAGGCATAAACGTCGCCCCGGCCGAAGTGCGTGCCGGCGGCCTGCTGGACGTGCCTGGCGATTCCAACGCCATAAGTCTTACACTCCGCCACGCGGGCGAGGTAACTCTTGCCGGTCGCGGCGGAGGCGCCAAGCAGATCGCTGCGGCCATCCTGCGTGACCTGCTCAACATCTGGCATGAGATCGGGAGCCGATCGTGATTATCGTGATGAAATTCGGGGGCTCGTCCGTCGCGGACGCCGACTCGATTCGCCGCTGCGCCGACATCGTCCGCAAGCACGACGGCGACCG
Source organism: Phycisphaerae bacterium (assembly GCA_040235375.1). Taxonomy (GTDB): domain Bacteria; phylum Planctomycetota; class Phycisphaerae; order UBA1845; family UBA1845; genus JBECKQ01. Next base: position 1,510 of record JBECKQ010000466.1, read on the forward strand.
GGTCATCACCGTCGTCTCGGCGATGGGCGGCGTGACGGACATGCTCGTCAGCTTGGCCCACAGCGCGGTCGCCGGCGGGCACGCCCAGGTGCACTCGCTGCTCGGCAAGCTGCACGAGATCCACGAGACCGCGGCCCGCGCGTTCGGCGTCGAAGAGGAGGTCGCCCCGCTTCTCACCCAGCTCGACACGCTTGTCGCCGGTATCGGCGCGGTCGGCGAGCTTACGCTGCGCTCGCAGGACGCCGTTCTTTCGTTCGGCGAACGGCTGTCGTCGGTCATTGTCGCCGCGGCGCTTGAGGGGCACGCGATGACTGGCCACGAGGCCGGCATCGTCACCGACGACACCCACACCGAGGCCAGCCCGCTGATGCAGCTCTCGGTATACCAAATCAAGGAGAACCTGCTGCCGCGGCTCGAGCGCGGCGAGCGCGTGGTCGTGACCGGCTTCATCGCCACCACGCAGCACGGCGTGATCACCACCATCGGCCGCGGAGGCTCCGACCTGACCGCCGCGCTGCTCGGCGCCGGCCTGCCGGCGGATGAAGTCTGGATCTGGAGCGACGTGGACGGACTCATGAGCGCCGACCCGCGCATCGTTCCCGCGGCCCACCTGCTCGACCACGTCACCTTCGCCGAGGCGATCGAGATGGGCCAGTTCGGGGCGAAGTCGATGCACCCGCGGGCGCTCGAGCCGGCCGCAGAGTTCGGCGTCCCCGTCCGCATGCGCAACACGTTCAAGCCCGACGCGGCGGGCACGCTCATCACCACTGGATCGCCGAACGGCGAGACCGTCCGCTGCGTGCTCCGCCTGCGCGGATCGGCCCTGGTCACAATCGCCGGCGCGGCGATGATCGGCCGGCCGGGCACTGCGGCCCGCGTGTTCGAAGCCCTGGCCGAGGCCGGCGTCAACGTGCAGGTCATTTCGCAAAGCGTCTCCGAAGCAGGGATTTGCGTGGTGACGCCCGGCGGGCAAGCCGACCGGGCACGAATCGCCCTGGAAGGCCGCCTCGTGCGGACGGGTGTCGCCAGGCACGTGGACGTGCAGACCGACATCGACGTTGTCGCGGTCGTCGGCTCGGGCATGACCGGCGTACCCGGCATCGCCGCCCGCGTGTTCGGAGCGGTCGCCAAGAGAGACATCAACGTCATGGCGATCGCCCAGGGGTCGTCCGAGCTGAGCATCTGCTTTGTCGTGCGGGCGGACGCGTCCACGGCGGCCGTGCAGGCGCTGCACGAGGAGTTCGGGCTGGCCCGGTAGCGTGCGATGCGTCCTGCTGCCGGCGATTGCGTTTCGCTTTGATTCCGGGCTACACTTGAAAGATGTTCAAAACCGCCGCCATTGTTGGAGCAACGGGCGCTGTCGGCGCTGAGTTCATTTCGGTCATCGACGAGCGCCCGCCTATCGCGGAGAGCTTTGTCCTGCTGGCTTCGGCACGGAGCGCCGGTCGCGAGTTGAGCGTGTGCGGCCGCAACTACACGGTTCGCGAACTGACGGACGACGCCTTCGCCGGCGTTGATCTCGCCCTGTTTTCCGCCGGCGCCGACCGCAGCAGGCGGTATGCTCCCCGTGCGGTCGAGGCGGGCGCGATCGTGGTAGACAACTCTTCCGCATTCCGCATGGACCCGGATGTCCCGCTCGTCGTACCGGAAGTGAATCCCGAGGACGCTTTGCGGCACAAGGGCATCATCGCCAATCCGAACTGCTCGACGATCATCATGGTCGCGGCGGTCTGGCCGTTGCATCGCGTCAACCGCATTCGCCGGATCGTGGTCAGCACGTACCAGGCGGCCAGCGGCGCCGGGCTCCGCGCCATGCAGGAGCTGGAGTCGCAGACGCGCGACGTGCTCGCCGGTCGGCCGGCAATGCCCCGGGCATTCCCCGTCCAATGTGCGTTCAACGTCTTTTCGCACAACTCGGCGATCGACGACACCGGCTACAACGCCGAAGAGCGGAAAATGATCGCCGAGACGCGCAAGATGTTTCACGACAGCGAGATCCAGATCACGGCGACGTGCGTGCGCGTGCCCGTCGTTCGCGCCCACAGCGAGGCGATCAACCTTACGTTCGAGGAGCCGATGACGCCGGACGCGGCGCGGGCGATCCTCCAGGAAGCGACGGGCGTCCGCGTCGTGGATGACGTAGCCGCCCAGCGATTCCCCATGCCGATCGACGCGGCCGGAGCCGATGACGTGCTCGTCGGCCGCATCCGGCAGGATCTTTCCCAACCGGACGGCCGCGGCCTCGATCTGTTCGTGTCCGGCGATCAGCTTCGCAAAGGCGCCGCGCTGAACGCCGTCCAGATCGCCGAGTTGCTGAATATGCCGGGGCATTAACGACGCGGGGCGGCAGCCTGCCACGAGCAGAAACCCGCGAGATCCGTCGAGCCGCGGTTTTCGTGTCAACCATTTGCGCCGGCGGCTCGTCAATACATGGGCGGCCCGCATGTGGTGCGGGCGGCGTGCACCTATGATCGCGCTGCGAACGGCCACGGCTCGCTTGTCCCGCTGAAGAGGTGTCTCCATGAACCGGCCCATTCGGCGATCAACCGTTCGAGCGTTCACGCTCGTCGAATTGCTGGTCGTGATCTCGATCATCGCCCTGCTCATCGCCATCCTGGTACCCACGCTATCCCGCGCCCGCCAGCAGGTTCGCGGCGTCGCCTGCCGCTCGAACATGAAGCAGCTCATGAACGGGATGTTCTACTACGTCGCCGACTACCAGGTGTTCCCCGGCACGCATGGCTTGTTCTGGATGCAAAACCTCTTCAGCGAGGAATGGAGCCGGCCGGCCGGCGTCACCTGGGACGGCGCCCGCGACAGGATCGTCAATCTCACCATCAACCCGCCCTACGACCAGCCGTATTACCTCAATCCGGAGTTCGTCGCGGACGTGCCCGGCAAAGGTACGATCTTCAGCTATGTCAAGGACCCGAGCGTGTACACGTGCCCGTCGGACAAGCCGGGAAAGGCCGAGAACACGCCCACGGGCGGTGGCGGTAACGGGCGACTTTCGTATTCGCTCAACGCCTATGTCGGCTACCAGTCGCCCGAGCGACTGCAGAGCTTCAAGTACGTGGATGCCACGGCGGACAATCCCCTGCCCGACGGCCACAACACGCGCGACTTCGCCGCCGGCCAGCACGTCGCCTTCCCCCCTGCCGGGTTCATGACCCTTTTCGAGGAGCACCCGGCGTTCAACATGAACGGCAGCTTCCCGGACGGCAACTTCAACGAGCTGGACCGCATCGCCACGCGCCACATGCCGAAGGCGGGCACGGACGGCCACCACGTCACCGGCCGGACCGGCATCGCCTTCCTCGACGGCCACGCCGAGGGCCGCAGCTACCCGGCGAAGACCGACGGCCGGTCGCTCTTCACCGAGATGGGCCTGCCCTACTACTGGCGTCAAACCGGCCCGCAGGACCGCGCCAACGTTTCCGCTCTCATCCGCGACCTGCACGGCCCCTGCCCGTGGTAGACTAGTTGCCGGCCTTCCACTTCGCCGGCGCAGCCCGGCTGCTCTCGTAACCCGAACCGCGCTAAGCCAATCCGAGCCGCGCCCGGGAGCGGACGTCTACGATCACCCTGCCCCACGCGAGTCATTCCTGCCCTGCTGATTGCTCGTTCAGCCTATGCCCGCAGTTCGGGCAGATGTCTTGCGTCACGCCAGCCAGATCGAATCGACAGTTCGGGCAACTATTCTTGGGGTGGCGTTCGATCGCCAGGCAGCGAAGCCGCCGGCACCGCTGACACCAGCCGAACCGGTACGACTTGCCCACCGCCCACAGCCGGAAGATGCCCGCCTGACCCGCGTCGCAAGTCAGCCCGCACGTCAGGCACCGTACCCGCCATCCTGGAGCGAGGTTTCTACGCATCGATATACTTCCCCGTCACACCGGAGTAGCGGCCGGCAAAAAACCCCCAGAGCATCAAGGATGTACAACATGCCTGTTGTACAACAGCAGTGTTGTACAACGAAACGCAGGACAACCGTGCATTGGGCGAGCTTGTTCCGACGGCGATGCGGTCTCTACAGCTCCGCCAGCTTCTTCAGCTCGCGTTCGAGCTGCTGGGACGTGAGGCGGTCGAAATCGAGGGCGGCCATGCGGCTGATCTTCAATTTGAGGCGGCGGGCGATATGCAGGGCAAGCGCCTTGCGGTCGCCGTCCGTGCCGGGGTAGAACGACGGATCGGGCAGAAGCCAGTGGACGCGCACGCCATCGCCGGGGAACACCGGGCAATCCTCCTGGGCGGCGCTATCGCACAGCGTGACGACCACGTCAACGTGCTCGTCAGCGAACTCGTACCAGCTTTTCGATTCCAGCCCGTCGGCCGGAACGCCCATGGAATCGAGCGTCGCGAGCGTCAACGGGTGAATGAACCCCGCCGGCGCCGAGCCCGCGCTGTGGAACTCGAACCGATCCCCCGCAACGTGCCGGCCAATGGCTTCGGCCATCGGCGAGCGACAGCAATTGCCGGTGCACAGGAAAAGAACGACTGGCTTCTTCATCGTCATACTCGCCGAAGCGTATACGGGTGTCGCCTGCTCGGCCATCGGCAACAGTAACACAGCGTGTCATGCGGCAAGAACAGGCAGACGCGCCTCGCCGCTCTCCGAACCGGTTGACGTTCTTACGCGATCGAAGGCGCAGCGGTTCCGCGGGTCCGAACAACCCGGTCTGCCCAACTTTCGCGCGAACCGGTCCCGAACGAAATCGGGTTTCCAGCAGTATCAGAGTGGTAACATCGGTTTTCAACACCCGCCGGGCGGGGTTGATTTGACTGCCGGATACCCTTAGTGTTTGAGGTTTCGGGGTTCAGCCGGGCGGAGCGGCCGCTCCGAACGATGATGGCATCGGCAGGAGCACGACGTGGCCCAGTTCCGCGTGGGCGTCGGATACGACATTCATCGGCTCATCGAAGGTCGGCGGCTTGTCCTGGGCGGCGTGGAGTTGCTCCACGACAAGGGTCTGGCCGGCCACAGCGACGGCGACGTCGTTCTCCACGCGTTGGCCGACGCCCTGCTCGGCGCCTGTAACCTGCCCGACATCGGCGACCTGTTCCCCGACACGGACCCGAAGCTGAAGGGTGTCGACAGCCGCAAGCTCGTGGCCGAGGTGATCGCCCGCGTCCGAAAAACGGGCTTCGAACCGAACAACGCCGACTGCATCATCCACGCGGAGCGGCCCAGGCTGACGGAGCACAAGCGGAAGATCGCTGACTCCATCGCCACCCTGCTCGGAATCGACGCCGGCCGCATCTCGGTCAAGGCCAAGACCGCGGAAGGCATGGGCCCGGTGGGCACCTTTGACGCCATCGCCGCCACCGTCGTGGCGTCCGTCGTTCAGAGAGACTGATCAGATGGGTATCCGCGTCTACAACACGCTGACCAACCGCAAAGAACCCTTCGAGACGGTCACCCCGGGCAAGGTGGGGATCTACGTCTGCGGCCCGACAGTCTACAAGCCGTCGCACATCGGCCACGCCGTCGGCCCCATCATCTTTGACGCCATCAAACGGTACCTGGTGCACCGCGGCTTCGAGGTGACGCTGGTCATCAACATCACCGACGTGGACGACAAGCTGATCGCGGAGGCCGCCAGCCAGGAAACGACCGTCCCCGAACTGGCCGAGCGCGTCGCGAAGGACTACCTCGCCGCGATGCGTGCCTTCAATGTCACGGGCATCGATCACATGCCCAAGGCGTCCGAGCACATCGGCGACATCATCGACATGTGCCAGCGGCTGATCGCTCGCGGCGCGGCCTACGAGTCGCATGGCGACGTGTACTTCGACATTACCGCCGACGACGACTACGGCAAGCTCTCGAATCGCTCGCCGGAGGAGCAGGCCGGTCAGCGCGAGCTGGTCAGCGGGGTCAAAAAGCACCCGGGCGACTTCGCCCTGTGGAAGGCGGCCAAGCCCGACGAGCCCGACGAGGTGAAGTTCGACTCGCCGTGGGGCAAGGGCCGGCCGGGCTGGCACATCGAGTGCTCGGCCATGTCCATGGCCATCCTCGGCGACACGTTCGACATCCACGGCGGCGGCCAGGACCTGATCTTCCCCCACCACGAGAACGAGATCGCCCAGTCGGAGACATGCACGGGCAAGCCGTTCGCCAAGTACTGGCTGCACAACGGCCTGACCCGCTTCAACACCAAGAAGGTGAGCAAGTCCGATCCGGAGATGAAGGCTGCGCTCGAGAAGATGACGCTGAGCCGCCTGCTCGAAGAGCACAGCGGTGAGCTTCTGCGGTATTTCGTCCTCAGCACGCAGTACCGCCGGCCGATCGAGTTCTCCGAGGAGGAGATCAGCGGCAAAAAGAAGGGCCTGGCGACGTTCTACCGCCTGTTCGAACGGATCGAGGCGGTGGCTCAAACGAGCCCGTACGATGTCGGGCCGGACCGGGCGGAGTCGACCGCGCCCGCCGCGGATCACGAACAGGCCAACGCCCTTCGCGAGACCGCAAAAGAGGCCGACGAACGGTTCCACGCCGCGATGGACGACGATTTTAACACCGCGGCGGGCATCGCGGCGCTGTTCGAGCTCGCCACGGCGATCAACCGCTTTATCGATCAGCAGGCGCTCGAGATGGCGGGCGACGATGCCGATCGGCGCCTGGCGCTGTGGGCCGGCCAGCGGCTCATCCTGCTCGGTCGAACGCTCGGGCTATTCCTCGAGCCCGCCACCAAGGCGGGGGTCAAAAGCGACCTGCTCGGTCGTATCATCGAGGCGCATCTTGCGATTCGAGACGCCTGCCGGCGGGAGAACAAGTTCGATCTGGCGGATAGAATTCGCGATGGACTGGTCGGAGTCGGCGTCGCGGTCGAGGATCGGCCGGCCGGGGCGGCATGGCACCTCAATGGGGCCGGACACAGCCTGGCGGATGACGAGTTGCTCGATCGACTGGTATGCCTCCATGTCGACGTACGGCAGCAGAGCCGCAAGTCGAAGGATTTCGCGCTGGCGGATCTCGTGCGTGACAAACTGGCCGAAGCCGGTGTCGCCCTGGAGGACAAGCCTTCGGGCACGCAATGGCGGCTGAGTGAGTAAACGGACGTGTCTCGGCGTGGCTCAGTCACCCGTCGAAGCACGATGGCTCTAGTTTTTGGCTGAGAACACTGGCACTTAAGGCAATAGACCGGAGACCTGTTATGAAGTTGATGCAGCGGATGGCGTGCCTGGCGGCGCTGGCGGCCTTTGCGGCGGCCCCGGCCATGGCGCAGGAAAACCAGACCACCGACCTGAACGAGCTCAAGAAAGGCCAAGACGAGCTCCGCACGGAAATGCAGAACCTCCGCAAGGAGGTCGAGCAGCTCAGAGTCGAGCTGCGCAAGACACTGGCGGATGTGAAAACCGCTCAGGCGCAGCCGACGCGGGCGAGGAACCGTCGCCAGCAACCGCAGATAACCTCATGCGACGTCACCATCGGCGATTCGCCCGTCCGCGGCGCGAAGGATGGCAAGGTCACCGTCACCGAGTTCGCCAGCTTTACGTGCGGCTGGTGCATGCGCGAAGAGCCGACGCTTCAGAAAGTCATGAAGGCGTATCCGAACGACGTTAAGGTCGTCTACAAGAACTTCCCGCGCAACGCGATCGACATGCGCCTGCATGCCGCGGCCGTCTTCGCCAAGCAGGAGAAGGGCGACGAAGGCTTCTGGGCGATGCACGACAAGATCATCGCCAATCCGAAGAATCGCGAGGTCAGCGATCTGGCGGGCTACGCGGAAGACATTGGCATTGACAAAGCCAAGTTCGAGAAGTTCATGTCCGATGAATCGAACTTCGCCAAGCTCTTTACCGACGATCGCAGCCAGGCGAGCAAGTGTGGCGTTCGCGGAACGCCCACGATCGTGATCAACGGCAAGCGCCTCCAGGGTCAGCGCACGTTCGAGAACTACAAGGCGATGATCGACGAAGCCCTGAAGGGCGGCGACAAGGCGGCCGACGCGAAGAAGATGGAAAAGAAGGATACCTGATTCGCGACGCAATCGAGCGGCACAGCCTCGCCGCGGCGAGGCTGTGCCGCTCGTGTTCGCATCGAGACTGCGCACGGCGTTTCCCCGTCTCTTCCAGGCAGGGGCATGGAGCGGACTTCTCAAGGCCGCAAAGCTGCACGCCGTCCGTGCCATGCCATCGCTTTCCGATTGCCACTGTCCTTGGGGCGGTGAGAGCGGCGAGTACAAACCTTCGTCCACGGCCTGTCCCTTCGGGTCAGACCGCACCACCCGCAGCGCTCCATGGCAGCGTCTGGGTGGCACGGTCTGACGAAGCGAAGCGCAGACAGGCCGTGGCCTCTTTTGCATGCTGCCTCCATCGCGAACCACGGCCTGACGTTCTTCCCTGACCGCACTACATGTCGCAAGCACACGACATGACCGGTGTGAAGCATCGGCGATCCGCGTTTTGCGTTGCAACTTGCCCCCCTACCCCGTACATTCGGCGCCAGTCACAAAGGAAACAGCGGCCGAACATGGACGTTTGCGGTATTGATCCAGGACTGGGCACTACCGGGTACGCGGTCATCCGCGCCGGAGCCGGCTCGCTCAACATCATTGAGGCCGGTGTGCTGACCACCAACTCCCGCACCGCCATTGACCACCGGCTCATCGAGCTGGCCGATGGGTTCCGCGAGGTGCTTCGCCAGTGGGAGCCTGCGGTCGTCGGCGTCGAGCAGCTTTACGCTCACTACAAGCACCCGCGAACCGCCGTGCAGATGGCCCACGCCCGCGGCGTCCTGCTGGAGACCGCCGCCCGGACGGGGGCGAGCATCCGCCACTTCAGCGCCACGCACATCAAGCGATACCTCACCGGCAACGGTCGGGCGAGCAAGCTGCAGATTCAGCGGGCCATCCAGACCGCCTTCAACCTCGCCGCTCTGCCCGAACCGAACGACGTGGCCGACGCGCTGGCCGTCGGAGTCTGCTGCGCCCGCGATCTTGCCGACGCCCGGCTGGAGGCCGCCGTATGATCGTCCGCCTCACGGGCACCATCATCGACGCAACCGAGGAGTCCGCGGTAATTGAGCGCGACGGCCTCGCCCGCGAGGTGCTCGTGCCCGGCTACGCCCTGGGCGAGTTGACCGCCTCGCTCGGCATGGAGATCACGCTTCATACCATGGAGTTCATCGAGGCGAACCAGGCCTCCGGCAACCTGACGCCGCGGATGATCGGCTTCGTCCACGCGGAGGACCGCCTGTTCTACAAGCGGTTCATCTCCGTCAAGGGCATCGGCCTGCGCAAGGCGCTCAAGGCATTGGCCGAGCCGGTACGCAAGATCGCCGGCTGGATCGAGCGCGGAGACTCGCGGTCGCTGGCCACGCTGCCGGGTATCGGTAAGCGCGCCGCGGAGATGATCATTGCGGAGCTGAAAGGAAAGGTCGAAGATTTCGCCATCGGCGCCGCGACGGAGGCCGCGGTTGACACCGCCCGCTTCACGACGGAGCAGCGCGACGCGCTCGAGGTTCTGCTCGCGCTGGGCGAGCCACGGACCGACGCGGAGCGCTGGCTCGAACGAGCCGCGCAACTGCACCCCGACGTCAACACCGCGGAGACGTGGGTGAAGAGTGTGTACCGGATCAAGGCGGGGGTGGAGAGCTAGGGGCGAGGAGTGAGAATGTGAGAAAGTGAGAAAGTGGGAAAGTGAGAAAGTGAGAAAGTGAGAAAGTGAGAACGCGGGGCCGTCGACATCTTGGCGCTCGTGTAAGGACGGCCGTTCGTCACGGTCCTCCTACTGCCTATTGCCTCTTGCCTGTTGCCTTCTTCATCCATGACTCGTGAACGACTCATCTCCGGGGAAACGCAGCAGCAGGACACTGATCCTTCGCTGATCGCTCTGCGCCCGCAGACGATCGAAGAGGTTGTCGGCCAGCGGGCGGTGATGGAGAGCCTGGGCATCGCGATCAGCGCCGCGAAACAGCGCGGCGAACCGCTCGAGCACGTCCTCTTCGATGGCCCGCCCGGCCTCGGCAAGACGACGCTCGCCCACGTCATCGCTCGCGAAATGACCGACCGGCCGCCGCGCGTCAGCTCCGGACCGGCGCTGTCCAAGCAAGGCGACCTCATGCCCGTGCTTACCAACCTGGAGCGCGGCGACATCTTCTTTATTGATGAGGTCCACCGCCTGCCCAAAATTGTCGAGGAGTTTCTCTACACGGCGATGGAAGACTTCCGCGTGGACATCACCATCGAGGGCGGCATCCGCGGCAGGGTAGTGAACTTCAACCTCCAGCCGTTCACGCTGATCGGGGCGACCACGCGGGCGGGCATGCTCAGCGGGGCGATGCGCGACCGCTTCGGTCTGCAATTCCACCTGGAGTACTACTCGCCGGACGATCTGTCGACGATCCTGCATCGCTCGGCGTCGAAGCTGCGCCTCGAACACGAGGATGGCTCGCTGGACGTGATCGCGGCGCGCAGCCGGGGCACGCCGCGGGTGGCCAACCGCCTGCTCCGCCGCGTTCGCGACTACGCGCAGGTGCGGGGCGACGGGCGGTTGACGAGAGACATCGTCAACAAGGCGCTCGACATTCAGCAGGTCGACAACCTGGGCCTCGACGAGTTGGATCGTGCGTTCCTGCGGACGTTGATCGGCGTCTACGGGGGCGGCCCGGCCGGCATCGACGCTCTGGCCGCTACCATGGGCCAGGAGCGCGACACGCTCGAGGACATGGTCGAACCTTACCTGCTCCAGGTCGGCTTCGTCATACGCACGCGGCAGGGCCGCCAGGCCACGCGCGCCGCCTACGAGCACTTGGACATTTCTGCCCCGCCCGCCCGCCCGGGCGCCGGCGGCGCCGACACGCCTTCACTCTTCTGACCGACGAACTGGAGGATACTTCTCCCCATGGCGATCCAGCAGCTTACCGACGAACAGATTCACACGATGTCGCTCGAGGAGAAAGACCAGTGGTGGCTGGAGAACGTCTATAAGGGCGACGTGCCGCAGATGACCGTGCGCGTCGTGATCATGGGGTTCCTCCTCGGCGGGTTGCTTTCCATCACGAACCTTTACATCGGTGCGAAGACCGGCTGGTCGCTCGGCGTGGCGATTACGGCGGTCATTCTCGCATTTGTGTTCTTCAAGGCCCTCGCCAAGATCGGCCTGGGCCGCGGTTACCACGTACTCGAGAACAACATCCTCCAGTCGATCGCCTGCTCCGCCGGGTACATGAACGGCCCGCTGATCGCCAGCATGGCGGCGTACATGATGATCACCGACCGGGTCATCCCCTGGTGGCAGATGATCATGTGGCTGATCGGGTTGGCGTTTATGGGGGTGCTGTTCGCGTTTCCCCTGAAGCGCAAGTTCATCAACGAGGAGCAACTGCCGTTTCCTGAAGGCCGTGCCGCCGGCGTCGTGCTGAACATGCTGCACAGTGAGGACTCGAAGCAGTCGGTCCTTCCGGCCAAGCTGCTGGTTCTCTTCAGCGCAATCGCGGGAGTTGTCGGCCTGGCCCAATCACATCCGATCATGGACAAGCTGCGTATCGGATTCCTGACGATTCCCGAGTCGCTCGACAACTGGTACTACGGGCTGGTGGAGAGATTCCCCTCGCTCTGGCATCCGAACATCGCCGGCATCTCCCTGACCGATCTCACGATTCGGCCACAACTCGACCTGGCGATGATCGGCGCCGGGGGCCTGATGGGCATCCGCACGGGCGCGTCGCTCATGTTCGGCGCGGTCGTCAACTACGTCATACTCGTGCCGATCATGATCCATCGCCACGACATCGTGTCCACCGTCAGCGATAACATCATCCACGTGAAATACGTGGACATCACGAAGTGGTCGCTGTGGTGCGGCGTGGCCATGATGACCACCGCCTCGCTGCTGGCCTTCCTTGCGAAACCGCAGATCTTCGTCGTCGCCTTCAAGAGCGTCTTGCGCCGCAAGGACCGTTTCACGAGGCGGGACGCGCTCGCGGGAATCGAACTGCCGCTATGGGTGTCCGCCGTTTTCGTGCCCGTCGTGGGGGCGTACCTCGTCTGGATCGCCCACTGGTTCTTCGGCGTGGCGATCTGGATGGGCATCATTGCCGTTCCGATGGTGTTCATCTTCACGCTCATCGGCGTCAATTCGACGGCCCTCACCTCGATCACGCCCACCGGCCCGCTCGGGAAGATGACGCAACTCACCTACGCCGCGATCGCTCCGGGCAACATCACCACGAACATCGCCACGGCCGGCATCACCGCCGAAGTCGCCGGGCAGGCCTCGAACCTGATTCAGAACATCAAGCCCGGATACATGCTCGGGGGCAAGCCCCGGCTCCAGGCGGTCGGGCATCTCATCGGGGCGTTCTCCGGCGCGATCTTCTCGGTGGCCGTGTTCTATCCGCTCTTCCTCAAGGGCAATCCCTCGGGACTGATTACACCGGACTTCCCTTACCCCTCGGCCGTGGTGTGGAAAGGTGTCGCCGAGATTCTGACCAAAGGTCTCAGCTCGCTCCCGCCTTCCGCCATCTGGGCCGCCGCGATTGGAGCCGGCGCCGGCATCGTGCTGGAGATCATTCGCCTGGCCTCGAAGGGCCGCTTCCCGCTCTCACCCGTGGCCTTCGGCCTGGCGTTCGTGATTCCCTTCGATATCTGTCTCTCGATGTTCGTCGGCTCGTTTGTGTTCTGGCTGATCGGCCGATTCGCGCCTCGCCAGGA
>JBECKQ010000477.1:0-24065 GCA_040235375.1 Phycisphaerae bacterium
GCGATGATGAGACCCGCGTCCAGCGCGTAAAACTTCGTTACGTAATCGTCTTCCGTCAGCCCTACGAAGAGCATGAACAACCACAGCATCAGGCAGAACATCTTGCTCCAGATGTGATCGATGCGACGGATGCGGGTGTAGAGCGATAAGTGAAAGGCTGCGAAGAAGATCAAGCCCACCAAGCCCAGCTCCCCCGCGATGCTGAACCAGTCGTTGTGGGCCGCGCCGTACTGGCCGAGGTAGCCAAAGCTCATCTGCTCCCACCCGGCGCCACGCATACCCGTCTTGACAAACGCCATGCTGTACCTCTGCCAGTAGGTCAGGCGCCCGCCGGACTGGAGCCCTTCGTCGAAAGTGCTCGTGAACCGCTCGCGTATGCCTTCTCCGAAGAAGCCCAGTTCGCTGACCAGCAACGTACTTGCCGCGCCCACGATGATGATGAGCCCGACGAGCAGTATGCGGCGTCCCAATCCGGCGCCGCGCAGCAACGCGACTGCCGCGATAAGCGAAAACGGGAGGCCCAGGTATACGGCCCTGCCTTTCAACAAAATGATGGCGAGCGCGAGCAGCGGCACGGCAGATAGCAGAAGCATTCGTCGCCATCCTCCGCGCCCCGTCAGGGCCAGATACAGCGCGCACATGATCGAGATTGCCGTGTAACGGGCCTGGAGATTCAGGCTACCGCTTTCAATGCCTTGCTCCCCAACCAGGCTCGTGAGATCGTCACGGGCCTTTCCGGCTGCGGCCGAACGAACGTCGTAGCTGCTCACGAACGCCAGTGAGGCGAGCGCAGCCGCCAGCACCAGCACGAGCATCCCGGTTCGGACCTTCACGGTGTCAGTGAGTTGAAGACAGATAAGTACCGCGATGCCCCACCGCAGCGCGAGCGACTGCCATGATAGAAGACCACCGATCGGATAGATCCCCCAGAAGCAACTCACCAGCGCCCAGAGAATCAGCAGGATCATCCAGCGGCCACTTCGATCCCAGCGCGTCGGCAGAGCCGCTGTTATCAGCCGTGACGCCGTCACGAGCAAGGCGAATATCCCGAGCAATTTCGTCAACGTGGAAACACGAGGTATGAACGTCACCAGCCATTCGAGCGGAATCGCGGCGATCAGAAAATACACCGCAACGTGCGGCCGAAAGAGCGTGTGAACGACTATCGCCACACCGCCGACCGCTATGCCCGCCACGGGCAGGCCGAGGACCGTAAGCCCGGCAGCGACGACGAGAGTCGGCACCCAGATCATGGCCGCCAACCCCATCCCGGAGTTGTCCGGTGTCGCCCCGGCGTCCGCACGCACGGCCCGTCCGTACGACGGCAATCCATGGCGCTGCGGCCTCATAATGCCGGCGTAGTAACTACCGCGACTCATGCGTACGGCCTCCTCCGAGCCTCTGAGGAACTCAACGACGTCTCGCATCCGGCACGACCGTTCCCGCGCCGTTCAATCCGTCCCCGCAAACGGCGATCAAGGTCATTACTGGACCGCTCATCATCGCGTGCCCACGAATTGCCCGCCCCAACCGCGGGCAGTATGATCATAGGCTGCGGGTTCATCCGCCGGTTGCCCGCGCGTACTGGAGATGAACGTTCATGAACCATGATCAGATCGCCTGTTTTCTGCACATCCAAAAGGCCGGCGGAACGACGCTCGAATCGGTCTTGCGCCGTTACTTCGCCGTCCGCCACCTGGACGCCCATCCTGGTCGCGGCTGGATGTACACGCAACGGGAACTTGCCGCCGATCTTCGACTCAATCCTTTTCTCCGCAGCATCGCCGGCCACTGGGTCCGACCGTTCGTCGACTACGGCGTCTTCGAGCGGAGGCTGCTTTGGTGGACCGTCCTCCGCGACCCGATCAAGCGCTATATATCGCACTATCAGCACCACGTCGAGAAAATGGGGTCCAGTGTGCCGTTCGAAGAGTGGTCGAGACGAGAGGACCATTGGAACTGGCAGGTCCGGCTCATCGCCGGCGAGCCCGACCTGGTGAGCGCCCGCCGGATACTGGCGGACAAATTCCGCTTCGTCGGCCTGCTCGAGCGGTTCAACGAATCGCTTCTCCTGCTTCGCTTCCGCCTTGGCCTGGACAACTTCAAAGTCGCCTATAAGCGTGCCAAGAACCCCGCCCTGTCAGGCTCGGTACGCGATCAGATCATGATGAACTACGACCGCTTCCGGGACCGCCTTGAAGAAGCCAACGCGCTTGACGTCGAGCTATACCGCTATGTCTCAACGGAGCTCTTCGAGTCCTATATTCAGGAGTACGGCCGCGAACGACTTCAAGCCGATCTGCAAACGGAGTTCGCGATTGAATCCCTCAACTTTGCCGACGTACTCCGCGAACGAAGCAACGACCTGGTGCGCAAGGCTCTGTACAAGCCGCTGGTGATGCTGCGCGGGCAAGTCGCCCGCCTGCGCGGCGTCCCCGACGTTCGTCGCTGATGGAGCACCTGAAGGTGCAACCTCCGGGTCCGCGCCGAGGGCCTGGGTGCTCGTCGCTTTCATGCGTATCCGAACCGTATTCGATGCGACTTCGTGCTTCGCTCGACCTCGCGCAATTGGTCCGGGCCGAGTCGTTCCTTCCACTTCTCGTCCAGCACGACCTCGCTGCTGCTCTGCAACCGCATCCGATTGCCGATGATGTGGTGTTCGCCTTCTCGGAATCGAATCGGTCCGCGCAGCGGCGCAACGTTGATGAAACCGAAAATGCGGCCCAGCTCGCCCTCGACGTTCCGGCAGAGATCCTCGTAACGTGTGCGCATGAACTGCTCCGGACGCAAGTGCTGACGGAGGCGTTCCGCGTGCTCCGCACCGCGAAGCCATGAACGAATGCCGCCCTGGCACGAGGCGTTGCGGTTTTTCATGGCGGAACTCACATAGCCGGGTGCGTCGCGGATCAGGTGCACAACCCGGAGGTCGATGGCCGGAATGCGGTTGAGGTACCGAGCCCGGATGGGATCCTTGCCCGCTGCGGCGAAGACTTTCTTTCCTGTCAGCCTGGTAATCGCAAGGTACATCGCCACGTTTCGTGCTGCTCTCTCGTCAAGTCGCCGGCGATATCGGGGCACCGTGCAGACCAGCGCGTCGCGGGCGTCATCCAGCGCGTTGTTGCGCAGCGACCTGCCCAGGACATGATTCACCAGCATCCGGTCGCTGAAACGGAAATCGGTGTCCCACGTGAGCGGGCCGAATGTGAAGCCGAGTCGCCCCATCTCCCCGCTGACCTCGTTCCAGAATCGGCACTCCGGCAGCAGCGACCCGCAGGAGCATGGGAAGGTGAGCCGGTCTTTCACGACACGGGCGGGCCCGGTTTCCTCCCCTACGCTCACGACTTGCGGGTGGGAATCCAACAGAAACGACAGCAGCGTCGATCCGCAGTAGCTCGTGCCGGCGATGTAGAGAACCTGAATCTGTTCACCGGCATCGAGCAGTGCCGCGCAGCTCGCGAGCCCCAAGGGACGGAGTCTCCCGCGAGACGACCGAGTCGCCTGGGCGTCGCGCCGCCACACCTGCTGGTCAGTCTGCTCCATTTCTGGCCCTCACCGAACCTTGGATTTCCGGGGTTCCTGATTCCTAATCGAGCACCGAGCTGCTCAGCCACTCCCGCCACCTGCACGTCGCGTGCGCGATCTCGCACGGCCGAATACGGCGTGAAACAGCAACGCGTTCCCGTCCACGCTCTCCGTCCGCGAAAATCAGCGGTGGAATATCTGAAGCGCCTTTCGCAGCGGGAAAGCCGCCAATTCAAGTTCGTCCTTCTGAAACCGCCGGCCCAGGATCATCAGCCCCACGAAGACGAGACTGAAAAAGACAAACTGCGTCACCAGTCGGGCCGCCACGGGAAATGCGCTCAGCGGCAACGTGTACGTCAAGCCGGCGGCAACGCCGCACAAAGCCATCGTCGCGCCCAAGTCGCGCCACCGCATGACCTGTGCCCAGGAGATCGAAAACTCTCGCCGGATGACGGCCAGCATGTAGAGCACTGAAAGAATCGAAGACGTTACGTCCCCGATGGCGGGGCCCACGAATGAAAGAAGCGATCCTCGTCCGCCGTACGTCAGGCTCGTCGCCACCACGATGTTTGTACCCAAGGCAATTACGGCGCTGACGGCGATCGGCCGTGTCTTGCCCACGGCCCGTAGCAAGGCGCCATACGCGGCAATGCGAATCGGAAGACGGATAAGGAGGATGGAGAACGGCCACGCCGCGCGCGCGTAGTCGCTGCCATACAGCAAAACGATGAAATCGTGGCTCACAATACAGAAAAACGCAAAGCACGGGAATATCACCAGACTGCTCTTGCGCGTGGCCTCGTGCCACACGGCCAGCACCCTGTCCATCCTCCCGGCAACCCCCAAACTCACCAGGTTGGGCATGATCGCCGTCGCGATGGTTGTTGTGAACAGCGCCGCAACAGGCAGTTCCGTTGCGCCGCACGAGTAAACCGCATACGTGGCAGGATTGAAGAAACAGGAAATCACCATCTTGCCATACTGGAGATTCACAATCATAACCAGCGCGGTGGTCCAGAGCGGCCACGTGTACTGGATTTGCTCGGAGACCAGCGCTCGATCGATTCCCAGCTTGACCGGCCGCGACAACCGCAACATGTCCACCGTGCCGATCACGCTGACGACCACGGCCACGGCGATCAACGCCCACATCACCACCGCAAGCGAATGGCCCGTGGTGATAGCCGTGATGACGGCGATGATTCGCCCGCCCGTCGTCGCGATGCTGTAGCATCCCGCCCGCACCGCCCGATCCAGACTGATCATGAACGCCGGAATGATCGTAAGCAGACGTTCCGCAAACGGGTAGAACGCGAGAATGCGGAGCAGCGGCGCCAGCGCTGGGTTGCCGAACATGGATGCGATCGGAGTCGCCCCGATCCATAGCGTCACCGCCATGAGTGCCGAGAGTACCATCGCCACAAGGTACGTCTGGCACAGGAGCACTCCGTGCAACTGCCGCTGCAGCTTCGTGACGAAGTAGTACAGACTCTGCCCGAGATCCAGGGCGATCACGCCGCCCACGAGACTGTACACAAGAAGCGCCTGACGATACGTGCCGAAGACCTGCTGATCCACCAGGCGCACCAGCACAATCCCGAGCACGATCTGGGTCCCACGGTTGAGCCCCTGGCTCAACATGATGATCATGCTGCGATTGCGGATTCTCATGGCTTGCTGCTCGCGGCACCGTCATCCGTCCGCCGGCTCTGAGTGGATCGACAGGAGCAAAGGCGGGCGATCGCGCGCGCGGTTCGCTCGCCGCTTTGCCCGTCAAGCCCGCAGAGCTCGTGCTCGATCAGCCGACCCATATTCTGACACACGCGCGTTCGAGTGGCCTCGTCGCTGACTGCCGCAATGATCCCGGCCCGAAGCGTATCGGGATCATTGGCCTCGATCGCCGCTCCATATTGCCGGCCGTAGGGAAGCCGGTAGGGCACATTGAGATAGTGAATCAGCACCAGCGGTTTGCGGAAGAGGCACGCCTCGAGAGCCACGGTGCTGTATGCGGTCACGCAGGCGGCGCAGGCGCGAACGGCCTCAAGCGAACTGCACTCATCCCGGACCAGGGCGAATCGCTTGACAGAACCGTCTTCGCGTCGCGTCTCGGTCAACCACGAATCGATCTCCGGCAGGTTCCGGAGACGCGGGTGAAACTTGACCAGCAGTGTCGCGTCGCACTCGCACACGGCCTCCAACATCACCGTCAACAGAGGCGGCAATTCCCGGGCCGAATCAATGACCGACTGGTGAGCGAACAGCACGACCGGACGCCCGGTTGGCAGGCCAAGCCGCGCACTGATCTGATCAGCCGTCGCCGAGACGTGCTCTTGCCTGTATCGCCTGAACTCCGCGTCATACTCGGGAGAGCCAACCACTTCCACGCGATCGGCCGGCAACCCCTGCTCGACAAACACCTCCTTGCCCACGCGGTTCATCGCGAGGATCAGATCGACCCCGCTGCTGCCCCGCGGTCCCAGGCCAACGGACTTTCGCGCGACCCGCCACAGGGGCGCGCGCAACCGTATCGACGCACGCGCCCGGAAGTTCGGGTTCCGAGGAAGGACCAGACCATCCGGAACCAGCACTGTTCGAATGCCCCGCCCGCGCGCGACTTGAATCAGCGTCCGCACGCCCACGCCCGCATCCGCTCCGAGCACGATGGCGTCGATCCGTAAACCATCGAGCAACGATCGGATCGATCGGGCAAGTCTCCTGCGCTGGAGCGCCTGTATCAGCCAGTGGCGGTTACGCTCGAACCCGGGGTCTTCGAGTTCCACAAAGGGGTAACCCGATTCTCGAATTGCCTCCTTGCTGCGGTGGTTGTCCGCGAGCAGGCGATCGATGCACAGAATTCGGACGTCCGCTCCCCGGCGACGAAGATCGTCCATCATCGCCTTCAGCTTGGGCATGTGCGACGAGTTGCTCGGTACGAACCACAGATTCAAACCATCCAGGCGGCACAATCCTCCTTCGACTGGCTCGGGGCAACCCCAAGGGCGATCTTTCACAGACGATGCCTCGGCCCTCGCGTCGCCGGCGCGATCACCTTCCCGCGCGTCGCCGTCTCTACCGCGCTGGTACACCTTTTACCGTGACCCCTGCCGGCACGTTGCGGATGACCACCGCCCCCGCCGCGACGGTCGCACCAACACCTACCGTCACGTTCTGAATGATCGAGGCTCCGAGCCCTACAAAGGCGGCGCGCTCGACCGCGACGCGCCCCGCCAGCCTCGCCCCCGGACAAATGTGCGCTCCTTCGCCGATCCGGCACTCGTGATCGACGATGCACGCGGTGTTGAGGATGACGGAGTTGGCTACACGGCCACCCGTACAGACGTGGGCGCCGGCGCACATGACGACGTTCGTTCCGAAGCTGATTACCCCGCTCGAGAGATAAGAGCGCGGGTGGATGGCGTTTATCAGCTCGTACCCGGCTTCGAGCAAACGGGTCGCGATCTGCAATCGCGAGGCGTTGTCCCCCACCGCCACGATGGCGTGGCGCACGCCTCGAGCGATGGGAAGAGAGAGGTCGTCGACGATCGGTGTTCCCAGCAGCGAGCTTCCGTCGAGCTTGGGATCCGAATCCAGCCAGAGCACGGGACGGTACTGCCCACCTTCGGCGAGAATGTTGTGCACCACCCTTCCGTGACCGCCTGCCCCGTAAATCACACAGTCCATCAGCGATTGAACGGCTGGACCGCCGCCTCCCCTGTTCCCTGCAAACCGAAAAACTGTTTCGCCACCAATTCCCGGGTCACTGGCGTCGCCGCGAGAATATCCGCAATGCGCTCCGAGCTCCGGCCATCACCGTACGGATTACGCAGGCCCACCAGCGATTCGCGAAACCCGCTGGATAAAGCGCGCCGCAACGCGCGGTCAATGTCGGTCCGGTTCGCGGCGCAATCAATCACGTTCCCCGCCCGGACGCGGCCTTCCTGGCGCCGACCGATGTTGACCACTGGTGTGCCGAAGCTGGGCGCCTCCAGAATACCGGCAGAGCTGTTGCCGACCATCGCAGACGCCGAACGCATCAGCGACAAGAAAGCACGACGCGGAAGACTCGTCGGCGCCCGCACCCGACCGTTACGCTCGCAGAAGTCGTCCAAGGCCGCGTGGATGGAGCGGTGGGCGGTGTCCGCATTGGGTCGTACGACGACCACGTTTGCATCCAGCTTGTCCAGCACGGCGAGCAATTCGGCGACATTCTCGGCCACCTGCTCATAGGATCGTGTCTCCGGATGGTACGCCACCAGCAAGTTGACTTGGCCCGCTTCGAATCCGAACGTGGATTGCAGCTCCGCGTCATCGATGGGATCGAGCTTGAGGATGTCGTCGAGCCCCGGAGCGCCAACGACGTGCACATGCCGAGGGTTTTCGCCCATCTGGAGTATCCGTTGGGCGTAGATCTCCGTCGACACCAGGTGAATATGGCTCATCTTCGTCATCGCGTGGCGCAAGGCATCATCGAACGCGCCGAGCGTGACCTCGCCGCCGTGCATGTGGGCGATGGGGATCAGGAACGGCGTTGCCGCGACCACGGCCGGGAACATGTCGAATCGGTCACCGAGGACGGTCAGGATGTCCGGGCGCCAACGGCTGAACAACTCCGCGAAACCGCTGACGCCGCGGCCCATGGAAAGGGCAATGCTCTCCGGCGTATCCCCGGGATGCTGCGATTCCACGCGGTGCGCCACTTCAAACCCATCGGCCATGATCTGGTCGACCGTATGGCCGAATTCACGCACCAGGTGCATCCCCGTTGCGATAATCTGAAGGTCCAGCTCGGCGTGGGCGCGCACGGCCTGGGCGACCGATCGCTGAATCCCCCAGTCGCTGCGGGCGCTGGTCACCAGGCCGATCGTACGCTTCATCTCGGCTCGTCTTGTCGCACGTGGCCCCACGTCAACGGCTCGTCACGACCCAGATCCTTCCGCAACTCCATGCCGAGAACGATGGGGAGGAAACGCGGCGCGATTCCCGTGCCCGGCCGTTTGCAGGTCAGATGCTCGCGCCGCAGGACGGTTCCCGCCGGAAGCGGATCACTGGCTACCAGGCTCTTGCGCGCAACTTCCCGCGTATCGCGTTCGGCATCGGTCGGCTGTTTGACGCCGCTGCCCAACGCCGCCTCAACGTTGCGAATGGTCCGCACGAGCTGGGCGAACGCCGCCGGCTCGAGCGACGACCGGTGGTCGGGGCCAGGCTGAGTTCGGTCGAGTGTGAAGTGCTTCTCGATGATTCGCGCTCCCAGCGCAACTGCGGCGGCGGCGATTTCGACTCCCTCGGTGTGATCGCTGAAGCCGACCGGTACATCAAACGCGGCTTCCATCGTCTGCATGGCCCGGAGGTTCGCGTCGGCCGGGTCTGCGGGGTAATTGCTCACACACTGCAGAAGCGCGAGCTCCGCGCAGCCCGCGCCGCGCAGCGCCTCCACGGCCTGCGCCACTTCGTCCAGGGATGCGCAGCCGGTCGAGAGAATCACCGGCCGAAGCGTCGCCCCGACGTGCTGCAACAACGGGATATTGGTGAGCTCTCCGCTGCCCAGCTTGATCGCGCAGGCGTCAAGCTCATCCAGCAGATCAACGTCCTCTTCACCGAATGCTGAGGCGAGAAAGAGCACGTTCGACGACCGGCAGTGATCGCGCAGCCTGCGGTGATCATCCGCGGACAGCTCCAGCCGCTTGAGCATCTCATACTGCGACTCCTCGATGGGCGTCGCAACCTGCTGGTACGCGGCCTTCCGCGCCCGCCGGGTGACGATCCGGTCCGCGGCAAACACCTGGAATTTTACGGCATCCGCCCCGCACTTTGCCGCCGCCTCGACAAGCTGCACCGCAGTTTCGACCGAGCCGTTGTGATTGACGCCGGCCTCGGCGATGATCAGGCATCGGCCGGCTTTCCACGGCAAGCCCGTTTCCCACTCGCGGCGCGCCGCGGCCAGATCTGCAGCGGTGTCAACGTCAACTGAACGCTCGGGTGGCATCGCAATTGCTCTTGTCTGGCCCGCTACACAAAAGGCCCGGTGCGTCTGAAGCCAGTCCGGCGAGCACACGTACACCGCGCCGTTCAACTCGACTTGCGCCCTGCCCTCCGCCGGCGCGGGCACCATGATATCTCGTCCTACCAACTGAAAGGAGGCTCCGGCATGACGTTGACCGATGGGCCGCACAGAGACGACCGATGGGCCGCCCTCGCGACGGTGCAGATCGACGGCCCTCAACACGTCCCCGCCGTTGCACAGCGGCGATGTCGGCTGGAGCAGTACGAGTTCGTGAAATAACTCTCCGCTCTTTGCGTACCACGAGATTGCGTGAAGCGCGACGTCGACGCTCGTTGCGTCATCTGTCGCCAGGTGCGCGGGCCTCATAAAGGGCACATCCGCGCCGTACCGGCGCGCGCAGCAGGCTATTTGCTCGTCGTCCGTGCTGACCACGATGCGCGCTTCCCCTCCCACTCTGTTCGCTGCGAATCTGGCGCGCAATACGGCCAGCGCCACAAGCGGTACTCCCCCGATCGTCTGCAGGTTCTTACCCGCCAGACGCTTCGAGCCGCCGCGTGCTGGAATCAGGTAGAGCGTTCTCACCAACTTGGCCGTTCAGCACCTCCGCCGCCCCTCAAGCCTACGATGGAGACGATTCCGGCATCCCGGGTGAATTGAGTTGCAGGCGACCGCCGGCGCCAGGACGAAACAGGGGGGAGCGGACCGCCAAACGAACGCATAAACGCGATAATGAACGAAGAGCGAACAGATGAGAGACGAATACCCCCGGCGTACCAGACGCCAGCCGGAGCGACGACCGTGTTAGCCCACGGCCCAGCGTCCGTGGTGCGCGCACACTCCGTCCCCGTCAGCCGTCATAACCTTGGCAAGTCCGGCCGCTTCCCCCCGACGACTGTCCCGCCGCTAGGGTTAACAATATATCGGCCCCCCGAACGCCAAACAATAAGCCCTTGGCACTCCAACGTGGCCGCTGATGGTCCTACGCTGTAGACTCCGGCGTGTTCGCCGCCCACCGGCCGGCTCCCGCGGCCGTGTCGCTTTGAAGCTCAACGATCGACAACTTCGGGAACCCCCATTTGCAGCGCCGCAAGTTGATCTGCGCTGATACCGACTGTAAGATCAGGAGACGTCACAAGAGAAACCCGGGATTCCGTTCGTCGGACGAGTACGTGCCGTGAGGGGCAGGTCAGCAGAAACGTCAGTGGCGCGAATCGTGGCGGTGGTGGGCTTTGTGGGCGCCGTCTTCGGTGGCGCTCAGCCCACAGCTGCCCAGATGGGCAACGCGTCCGTCGGCCGATCCGGAAACTTTCAGAACATCACACGACTCGGATCCTTCAATTCTCGGCTCTGGGCCGGCCAATCCAATTACTCAGCGTACAGTACCGCACAGGGCAACTACGCGAATTCGCGCAGCCCCCTCGCGTCCTACGGCGGTAGGAGCCGGGGGGCGTCCAACGCCGCAGCCGGCTACTATGGTCGGGGAACGCGGTCCCTACTGAACAGCAGGGGCAGGCGTCTCATTCAGCCGCTGGGCCGAAGCCCATCCGCCAATCTCTTCGCCCGACCCACGTTTACAGGCTACGCCGGATATGTCCCCCGTGGCGTTCCGCAATTCAACAACCGGTCCACGCAGGAACTGGCGATCAGGCCGCAGATACTGGCCATCGAGCAAAGCTACTACCACCGGGCCCTGCTTCCGCTCGAGGGCGGGTCAATCCGCGACGAACTCACGACGGAGTCGCTGGCTAACACCCCGCCGCTGCCTGACGACCTGAACGCGACGCAAGCGTCCGGCCGGACCTATGCCGCCATCATTGTCGGCAAGCTCGACGCGATGAAGGCGAAGTTCCTCGCCGAAGGCTGGGTGCACCTGCGCCCATCGACGGACGAGCAGGGCAAGACGCGGCCGCGGGACGTGATCCGCGCGGGGCAGGCGTTCGACAACGCGCTGGCCGTGGATCCGGACAATCTGCACGCCCGGATCGGCAAGTTTCTCTGCGCAGTCGCCGAGGGCGAGGAGGCTACCTCGGCCGTGATGCTCACACTGCTGGCCGACCACAATGACGATATGTTCTCGGTCGAGTATCCACTCGCCAAGACGTTTGGCAATGCCTCTGTTGGCGAAGGGGCGCTCGCCGCAGTCGCTGCCACCGCCAGAGAACGGCCTGACGATGATGCACCACTCGCGCTTCGGGCATACCTGCTCTGGCTTGATGGCAAACGCGATTCCGCAATGGAAGTCGCCGGGGAGCTGCGCTCTCGTTTTCGCAGCTCGCCCTATGCTTCCTTTCTTCCGAGAATGCGCGCCCAGATTGATGCTGACAACGCCGCAGCGCAGATCGCCAACAACGATCCGCTGGGCAGCCCGCAACCCGGCTCAATTGACGAATGAAGTCACCACCCTTGATTGCACCTCCTCGATCGGCCCAAGCGGATGGGCGTCGCCCGTTGCCTCGTGAAGATCGTCGCTCCTAGAACGGTGGGAAAACGCAGAAAATGGCGACTGGAACGAAGGCGGGGCAACAGGATACACAGGTGCGGCAGGGCCGTTGGGACCCGCTGCTCGTCCGGCATCGCAACCAGATTTCCGTTGCCGTCCACGCCGTCCTGTTCGCGCTGAGTCTCTTCGCGGCCTTCGGTCTGGCGTACAATTTCCACGGCATCAGCATCTGGTTTGATTCGCTCTACCTGCCCCTGCTCTTGCTGGTGCTGCCGATCAAGCTCCTCGTGTTTCGGCTGTTTCGCCTGTTTCGCGGTTCCTGGCGGTACGTCGGGCTGAAGGATCTGATCTCGATCGCCGTCGGCAGTTACGTCAGTTCGTTCCTCTTCCTGGCAACTTACTACCTGTTGGAGAACATGTGCCGCCGACTCACCGGCAAATGGCTGCTCTCGCAGACCCTCCACTTTGCGACCGCCGTCTTTCTGCTCGACTGGGTGGCCACGTTCGGATTCGTGGCCGCGGCCCGCGTGCTGGTTCGCTTGCACTATGAGTCGACACGCGGCGCTCTAGACGCGACGCGAAAGCGAGTCCTCATCGTCGGCACGGGTGATCACGCGGCGAACGTTCTGCGCGAAATCCAACGCAATCCAGGTTCGGGGTACGAGGTTGTGGGCCTCGTGGATCGTGCGACCCACAAGCTCGGCCATCGCATCCACGGCGTCGAGGTCATTGGAGCGGCCGACGATATCCAGGATCTCTGCGACAAGCATCTCGTCGACGAACTGCTCATCGCCATGCCCGAAGCCAAGGCGAAGGAGCTCCGGCGGATCATCGCCCTCTGCGAAGGCAACAGCCTGCGCTTCCGGATCGTGCCCGCCGTCACCGACCTTATCACCGGCCGCGTGCACGTCAGCCAGATTCGCCCCGTCGATATCGAGGACCTGCTGGGCCGCGACCAGGTAACGCTCGATCTCGAGGCGATCGGCCGCGAACTGTCGGGTCAGCGGATCGTTGTGACGGGAGCTGGCGGCAGCATTGGCTCAGAGATGTGCCGTCAGATTGTCCGGTTCCAGCCGGAGCGCCTCGTCCTCATCGAACAGGCGGAGAACAACCTTTTCGAGATTCACCGCGAGCTGCAGCGTGCCTATCCGGATCTGGACCTTCACCCCGAGATCGGCGACATCTGTGACGCCGTCCGCGTCCGGAATCTCTTCAGCCGCCACCAGCCGAACGTCGTGTTCCACGCCGCCGCCCACAAACATGTGCCCATGATGGAATGGAACTGCGGTGAGGCGATCAAGAACAACATCGTTGGGACGCGGACCGTCGCCACCGCTGCGGCTGATCACGGCGTGAAGAAGATGGTCATGATCTCGACCGATAAGGCGGTCAACCCGACGAGCGTAATGGGCTGCACGAAACGCGTCGCCGAGCTGTTCGTCCAGCACTTCAGCGCCCGGCGCGATACGCAGTACGTGACGGTTCGTTTCGGCAACGTGCTCGGCTCGAGCGGCAGCGTAATCCCCATCTTCCGCCAGCAGATTGCCACCGGCGGGCCCGTGACCGTCACGCACCCCGAGATGACGCGGTACTTCATGACGATCCCCGAAGCCTCCCAACTCGTGCTTCAGGCCGGGGCGATGGGCAACGGCGGCGAAATCTACGTGCTCGACATGGGTGAACCGGTCAAGATCGTGGACCTGGCTCACAACATGGTCACGCTCAGCGGCTTGCGGCCAGGCGAGGACATCGACATCGTGTTCACCGGAACGCGACCGGGCGAGAAGCTGTTCGAGGAGCTCTCGATCACGGGCGAGAACATCAGTGGCACATCCCATCCGAAGATTGGCATCTGGAACTATCGGCCAGAAGACTGGAACGCACTCATCAAGCGGATCGATCACCTGATCTCTATCGCCGACAGCGCGATCGACAGCGAGATACGCGACCACCTGAAGGTCATCGTGCCGGAGTACGAGCCAGCGAGCGAGGCGCCGGCAACCGCTCCCGCCCAGCGAACAAGCGGCGAAGTCACCCAATCTGCTGGATGAGAAGCGCCCCCAATCACTACGCATGATTCAACCGGCCCGCCGTGCAGCGTCTGTCAGTACCAGGAACCTATCGACCGTCGGGCATGCGCTCGAGGAGCACATCGGCGATGCCGTAATCCACCGCCTCTTCGGCCTCGAGCCACTTGTTGCGATCGCAATCCTTCTCGATCTTGGCCATGTCGCGCCCGGTTCGCACGGCGAGAATCTGGTACAGCCGCTTGCGCAGGCGCACGATCTCCTCGGCCTCGATCGACAAATCGGTGGCACTGCCCTGCATAATGCCGCCGAGCAGCGGCTGATGCAGGAGCACGCGGGAGTTTGGCAGGGCGTACCGCTTGCCCTTGGTGCCGCCGGCAAGCAGCACCGCCCCCATGCTGGCGGCCAGTCCGACGCAATACGTCGCCACGTCGCAGCGGAGATACTGCATCGTGTCGTAGACGGCCAGGCCCGCCGACACCGATCCCCCCGGCGAGTTGATGTAGAAGTGAATGTCCGACTTCGGGTCCTCGTTGGAGAGGAAGAGCATCTGGGCGACGATCAGGTTGGCAACTTCGTCGTCCACTCCCCCGCCGAGGAATACGATGCGGTCCTTGAGTAGACGGGAGTAGATGTCGTACGCCCGCTCTCCGCGGCCGGTGGTTTCAATGACAATGGGAATGTTCTGGTTTCGAATCGTCATGCCGAGCACCTGTTCGAGCGGGAGGACTGCCGCGGGCCGGTGAGACCGGGCGGTCCTGCCGCAGTCTGTCATTTCTTCTTGGGCTTCTCTTCCACGCGCAGCACTTCGTCCACGATGCCGTAGTCCAACGCCTCCTGCGCGCTGAGGTACCGGTCGCGCTCCGTATCCTCCGTCACCTGCTCGACGGACTTACCCGTCGCGGCGGCGATGATCTCGTTGATTCTCTTTTTGTCGCGCAGGACTTCCTCCGCCTGGATGCGGATGTCCTCGGCCGGGCCGGTGATACCGCCGTAGGGCTGATGGAGCATCACCTTGGCGTTCGGCAGGATGAAGCGCTTGCCGCGCGTACCCGCCATCAGCACCAGCGCGGCGCCGCTAGCCGCCTGACCGATGCAGTACGTGGCGATGTTGCAGCCGACGAGCTGCATCGTGTCATAGATGGCCAGCGTCTGATCCACCAGCCCGCCGGGCGAGTTGATGTACAGGTTGATGTCCTGGTCGCGCTTGATCGATTGCAGGTACAGCAGCCGCATGATCGTGGCGCTGGCGGTCCGTTCGGTGATCGGACCGGGCAGAAAGATGATCCGGTTTTCCAGCAGCATGTCCTCGATGGACATCTCGCGGGTGCGCTGGTACGCCGGATACTGGTTCATCGGCGCTACGGGATGATGCAGAAACTCGTCCATCGGATCTTGTTCACCTGTTGGTTTGCGGCGAGCCGCCCGTTCCTGGCGGTCCTGCCGCCGTTATCCTGACTACTCTTCACTCGTCGAAGGCTTCTTCTTGCCTTTGCTTCCCTTCTTATCGGCTGGCTTGGCCGATTCCTTCTTCGGCCCCTCAGTTTCCGTCACTTCCGCGTTGGCGAGCAGGTGCTGACGCACTTTGCCGTCGCGCAGTTGCAGGTAGAGCATTTCGAGGTGCTTGTCGCGGATCAGCTCGTCGCGGACACGGTCGAAACGGCGGTTCCTACGCTGAGCGATCTCCGCGATCGCCGCGTTGACCTCCTCCTCCGTAACCACGATCTCCAGCTCTTCGGCGATCTTCTCCATGATGAAGTAGAGCTTCAGGTCCTTGCGCACCTGCTCGGCGGCCTCCGCCCGCAGTTCGTCCGCCCGCTTGGTGATCTCCGACTCGTGCAGTCCCTCGCGATAGAGCTCGAGCATCCGCCGCGCGACGACGCGTTCGGTCTGCCGCTGTGAAAGTCCGGCCGGCACCTCGAACTCGGTTTTCTTCAGAAGGTACTCGTCGATCTGCGCCTCCATTCCGCGCTGGATCAGGCCGCTGAGCTGCAGCTCCATCCGGCTTTTGACGGCCTCGCGGACTTCGGCCTCGTTATCGAAGCCCATCTGCTTGGCCATCTCGTCATCCAGTTTCGGAACGTCCAGCCGCTTGACGTCCAGCACCTCCATCTCGAACGTCGCCTCCTTACCGCGCAGACTGACATCCTCGTAGTCGTCGGGGATCGGGACATTCAGGGAGATCGTCTTGCCGGCCGTGGCTCCTTTCAGGTTCTCGCCCAGGCCCTCCAGCAAGAGGCCACCGAAAAGCTGGTCTCTCGCCGAAATCGCGGCATTTTCCTGCGTCGTGATATTCACGTCTCCGCAGTGGATCTTCACGTTGCCGATCACGAGGTCGTCCAGCTCTATCGGCCCTTCCACAGGGCGATACGTCGCCCGGAACATCATCAATCGCCGCAGTTCCTTGTCGATATCCTCCGGCTCAACCTCGACCTTCGGCCGCTTGACCGGAATCTTGTCCACCTCGGGGAGCTTGAACTCCGGCCGAACCTCGAGTTCGCACGTGTACTTCAGTACTCCCTCTTTCGGCAGCTCGATGCGATCGATAGCCTCGTCGACCGGCACCAGCTTCTCGACCTCGACCGTCTCCGGCCTGCCGTGCTCGGTCGGCCGTTCCTCCTTGATGGTAACGCTGATGAGGGGATCGCCCAGTGGATCGAGTGATTCCTTCTCGACCGCGGCCAGGTAGCTGGCGCCCACGATATTGGCGCGAACCTTCTCGCCGACTTCGCTGCCGAACCGTTTCTCGATCAGCTTGAGGGGCGCCCGGCCTTTGCGAAAGCCGGGAACCATGGCCTCGTACTTCAGCTCGTCGTACTGCTCGCTGAGCTGCCCCTGGATGAGTTCCTCCGGCACGGTAACCGTCACCCGCCGGCGAAGCGCCCCCAGGTCCTCGACCTCCACGTCGATCGCCTTTTTGAGCTTCTCCTGGAGGTTTTCTTCCTCACCCTCCTCGGCTCCGGCCCCCTCGGCCTTGTCATTCTGGTCCTCGACAGCGGTCTCGTCCTTCTCGTCTTGCTCGTTGACTGGAACGTCCTGATCAGCCATGTCCTCGCTCCTCGTCCGCAGCCGGGAATACCGATCTTCCCGTCCCTGCCTTTTTGTCCTCAGGAAGCGGCGTAGCCTAACGCAGGCGCTCGGCGGTCGCAACCAACCCGCGGGAGGCAGAAACGTCGCCAGCCACCGCCTCACATTGTCGTAAGGCGCCAGCCCGCAGGCAGACGGCCCTTTCCGAAACCCGCATCATCGGTTAACGTCGTTCCGGCAGGCGGTCTATGCGCCTGATGATCGCCCCTTTTTCAGACGGAGAGCCAAACCATGAGCGCGATACTCGATCTGCTGGGCGCGGACGCCGATGCCCTCCTCAGCCACAAGTGCACGACGGTCGACAAATCTCTGCTCACCCTGCCGGGACCGGACTTCGTGGACCGCGTGTTCGCCCCGACCGACCGGCCGATCAATGTTTTGCGGAATCTCCAGACGATCTACAACACCGGCCGGCTGGCCAAGACCGGATACCTCTCCATCCTCCCCGTGGACCAGGGGATCGAGCACAGCGCCGGCGCGTCGTTCGCCCCGAACCCGCTCTACTTCGATCCGGAGAACATCGTCAAGCTGGCGATCGAAGGCGGCTGTAACGCCGTCGCGTCGACCCTCGGCGTGCTTGGTGCCATGGCGAGGAAGTACGCCCACAAAATCCCGTTCCTGCTCAAAATCAACCACAACGAGCTGCTCACGTATCCGAACAAGTACGACCAGATCATGTTCGCCAACGTACGGCAGGCGTTCGACATGGGGGCTGTGGCCGTCGGAGCGACGATCTACTTCGGCTCGGAAGAGTCGGACCGGCAGTTGCAGGAGGTTTCCGAGGCGTTCCACGTCGCCCACGAGCTCGGCATGGTCACCGTTCTCTGGTGCTACCTGCGCAACAGCGCGTTCAAGAAGGACGGCGTCGACTACCACCTCGCCGCGGACCTCACCAGCCAGGCGAACCACCTCGGCGTCACGATCGAAGCCGACATCATCAAGCAGAAGCAGCCGGAGAATCGCGGCGGCTTCACCGCCATCAACTTCGGGAAGACGAGCAAGCTCGTTGATGAGAAGCTCACCACCGACCACCCCATCGATCTGACGCGCTACCAGGTCGTCGGCTGCTACATGGGGCGCGCCGGACTGATCAACTCCGGCGGGGCATCCTCCGGCAAGAGCGACTTTGCCGACGCGGTCCGGACAGCGGTGATCAATAAGCGCGCTGGCGGCACAGGGCTCATCTCCGGCCGGAAGGCGTTCCAGCGGCCCATGGAAGAGGGCGTCAAGCTCTTCCACCTCATCCAGGACGTGTACCTCGACGATTCGATCACCGTCGCGTGACCGGTGGAGATTCCCGGTATTTGTTCGCGGATTTTACGGCGGCCCCGGCCATTTGGCGCGGGGCCGCTTTGCTGTGCTCCCGCGCGCTCGCAAGCTATCGGACCGCGTTGAACCGCCCGGCACCGGCGCATAGACTTCTTCCAAAGGCAGCATTGACCAACGCTTCACTGCGTGCAGCGAGGGGAATGACGCATGGGCCCGCTGAAGACCCTTATCCACGTTCACACCAACTATTCACCGGACGCCGCCACGTCGCCGGAAACGCTCGCCCGCCGGGCGGCGGACGCTGGTATCGACTGTATCGCCGTCACCGACCACGACACGATCGAGGGCGCGCGTCACCTGGCCTCCATCACCGATTTGCGCGTCATCATCGGCGCAGAAGTCAGCACGCGCGACGGTGACATCATCGGCCTGTTTCTACGTGAGCCGGTGCCGCCGCGAATGTCGGCCCGTGAAACGGCTGTCGCGATCCGCGAGCAAGGCGGGCTCGTGCTCGTGCCCCACCCGTTCCTGCGGCTCCTCGGCTGCGGATTGCGCGATGCCATCTGGGACATTCTCGACCTTGTCGATGCCGTCGAAGTCTGCAACGGCCAGAACATCATGAGGGGGCCGGACATAAAGGCCGCTGCGTTTGCACTGCGCGTCGGCCTGCCCGCGTTCGTCGGGAGCGACAGTCACACGCCGTGCAGCATCGCTCCCTGCTGGCAGATGCTGCGGCCGTTTTCCGGTCCCGTGGATTTCCTGAACGCGCTGCGCATGGCGGAATTGCACGCGGGGAGGCACCCGCTGCGTTATTTCGCGTCCGCCGGCTATCGCACGGCGCGATATCTTCTTGGCTGCGGGTTTCCGAGCGGCTTTGGCGAAAACCACGATCGAACGGCAGAGTCGGGCCAAATTCAGCCTCGGGATCACCGATTGGGCCCTGCCGAGCGCATTCTCCGCTCAATCGGACTTTTGCGGCCGTCGATGGAATGACACGGCGGCGAAAAACCGGTACCATTTCGACCGGTGGTTGGGCATGGATACGACGCACGGCAGTCTGCTGGGGCGCATTCGCGATCCGCGTAACCAGGATGCGTGGCGCGAATTCGACGCGATCTATCGGCCGATGCTGTACCGCTTCGCCCGGGCACGCGGCCTCAAGGACGCCGACGCTGAAGACGTCGCCCAATACTGCCTCGCCGCCATACAGAAATACATCCAGGACTTCCAGTACGATCCGAGCAAAGGGCGCTTCAAGTCCTGGCTCAGGACCATGGTCAAGAACCGCGTGCTCATGGTGATGCGCAAGGCGGGCGTCGACCTTGCCGAAAGCAAGGACCTCCGCAGGCCGCAGCAGCGTGAGCAGAGCCCCGAAGAGACGTTCGACGAACTGTGGATGCAGGAGCACCTCAAGCACGCGCTCGATCAAATCAGCCATGAAGTGGCGGACAACACGTTTCGCGCGTTTCAGCTCTACGTCTTCAACGAGTGGCCGGTGGAAAGAGTCTGCGAAGAGCTGAGCATGTCCGCGGATCACGTTTACGCGATCAAGTATCGGCTCACGAAGAAGCTTAGCGAGCGCATGAAGACCCTCGTGGACGGCCTCGAGTGACAACTTGATGGACGCGCGCTCCGCTCGTTACGGCCGGCCGGCAAGCAGGCCGACGAGCTGCTCGGCCTCCTCGCGGAGTGAAATCAGCTCACCCGCCGAATTGATCCAGATCGTCTCGCGGTTTATCGTGACGACCACGTCGTCCGGTTGGATCAGTGTTTCCGGCCAGTTATCCACTGCTTCGCGAAGGTAATCGCGGGCCATGGTGGCCTCGCCCAACCGCGCTCGCGCAATCGCCATGATCAAGTACGAATAAGCCGCCGTATACTGGGCTGCTGTTGACTCCCGCGATGTCTCATCCGGTGTCCGGAACTCCGCCACCGCCAGCTTTTGCGCTTCTCGGGCCGTATTGGATGCCTGGTCCCACCGCCCGTCACGAAGCAACGCCAGCGCCAAGTACCGCTTGATCACCGCACGGGGATCGTCCTTTTCGCTTACCTCGTCCGCGGCCATGGCCGCCTCGAGTCCACCCTTCACGTCGATCGCATCCTTCCGTGTGAGAATGAGCTTTGCCTTGAGGAGCTTGATCTCCGGCTGATACACGAGTCGCTCCTCCGGCCGTTTCCGTGTGACCTGCCACGCGTGCTCCACGCCGGCCAGTGCGTCATCCGTCTTGCCGAGCGCCGCCTGCACGACGGCCAGGTTCACCAGCGTGTTAACGCCGGGATCCTCTGCCTGGAGGCCGTGCGGAAGCGGTACGCTTGCCTGCTTTCGTCGTTCCTCCTGGCCAACCTTGCGAGCGGTGAGCAACTGCTGCTCAGCGGTCAGCAGGTCGCCGCGCAATGCGCATACCGCCCCCAGGTTGGCGTAGATCGGCTCGCGCGGGTACGGCGGGTCGGAATCGTCCTTTACCTCGATGGCTGTGCGGAACGCCTTTTCCGCCTCGTCCAGCCGACCCTGCACGCGATAGATCACGCCCTCCAGGTTCCACGCGGCCCGTCGCTGCGGATCGATACGGATGGCTGCCTCGACACAGTCGATCGCTTCATCCAGCAGTTTCGGGTTTGGTTGGTCGTAGTTCTGCTTGTTTTTGACGATCGCCAAGTTCAGGTACGCCTTCACGTTATATGGGTAGTCGTGCGGGTACTTCGCGATCATCTCCTCGAAAACCGTCCCGGCCTTGTCCCACGACTCGCGATACATGTGGGCGAGTCCCGATTGCAGGGCGCCTTCCCGATTGCGTCGCTCCCCCCGGTGGTAAAGCAGAACCGTCGTCACGGCCATGATGATGATCGCCGCCGTCGCCATCGCCCCGTAGCGATGGCGACGCAGCATCTTCATCCCCCGACGCAGGGGGCCCTGGCGATGGGCGAGCACCGGCAGGTCGTTGAGATACCGGCGCAGGTCCTCGGCCATCTCGCCGGCGGACTGGTAGCGCGCCTGCGGCGATTTCTCCATCGCCTTCAGGCAGATGTTCTCCAGTTCCGCCGGTACCGACGGCATCAGCTTTCGCGGCCGGACCGGCTCGCGAAACATGATGTCGCTGAGCAGTTGACTCCGTTCGCTGGCGCCGAACGCCGGCTGAAGCGCCAGGAGCTCGTACAACGTGGCGCCAAGCGAGTAGATGTCCGTTCGCACGTCGACCGGGATTCGCTTGGCGCCGAGCTGCTCGGGGCTCATGTAGCGGTAGGTGCCGATCAGCGACCCGGAAAGCGTCACCGACTCGTCACCGCTCGCCTTCACCAGGCCGAAATCGAGCACGAGCATTCGCCCGTCGCGGCCGAGCATGAGGTTGCTCGGCTTGATGTCGCGGTGAATGACGCCCTGAAGGTGCGCATAGTGCAGGCCGTCCGCGACCTCGGCGATCCAGTGGGCGACCTGGGTGTAGTAGGACCGCCGCAGCGCGCCCGGATGCCGTCGGGCTTCGCCGCCTTCCACCGGTTGGTCCGGTGGCTCGTCCGCCGGGTTGACTTCGCGCCGCCCCACGAGGCGCACGATGGAATCCTCCGTGCACGCCTGGCTCGGGTCGGCGGCCAGGCGGCGGACGAGGGCGTTCAGCGTGAGCCCCTCGACCAGCTCCATCGCGTAGTAGTAGCCGTCACGCGACTCGCCGAAATCGTGAATGGCGATAATGTTCCGGTGGTGCAGGCGCGCAGCGGCCGCCGCCTCGCGATGAAACCGCTCGACCGTATGGGGATTGCTCGAACTCACGACGGCCGGCAGCAGCTTCAGCGCGACGGGGCGATTGAGCCGGGTTTGTATCGCCTCGTAGACGATGCCCATTCCACCGCGGCCGATTAGACGGAGGACTTCGTAGCCTTCGATTTGCGGAAGGTAGTCGGCCGACGGGCCGGCAGCGCTGTGCGCATCGCCGCCACGCGCCGATTGAACGGTCTGCGTAAGCGCGGGCTCATCCGCCGAGCGGCCGAGCACCGCCTTGATCTTCAGCAGGAACTGGTTTTGACAGAGGCCGTCTTCGTACGCCTTCCGGCAATCCTCACACTCGGCGAGATGTTGCTCGCACGCCTCGCGCTCCTGCGGCGCAGCCGTACCATTGGCGTAGCGCTCGAACTGCGAGAGTGTCAGGCAGCGATCCTTGGACATGCTCTCTCGTCGCGAGACCACCGCAAGAGAGGACTTGCCGCGCCTGCCATGGCCTCGCTATTCCTCCTGCCTCCGCCGGTATTCGCTTCAAGCCGCTTGTATTGCGCGCTTTCGCACGACGACCACTCCGGCTGCCACGAGTCCGACCCCCAGAATGATCAATCCCCACTGCGACAGCGTCGGGATTGTCTCGTACAGTGCGTTCTCGTCCGTGATCACGAAGGACAGGACGTTCCGGCCGGTCACCTGCACGGAAGATAACGCTCTCGGCGCCACCGCCGGATGCGACGCCACGAACGTGATGGACTGACCGACGGTGACTGCCGCCTGGTTCGGCAGCAGGATCTCCACGGGCTCTGGCCACTGGAGCGTGTGGGATACCGTCGTACCGCTAGCGCGAAGCTGCTGCTGGGACTTCTCGACGTTTGTCAGCGTGCGGTGCACCGGCGGCGTTTCGTCCCGGCCGGGCGTTGCGCCGCGGATCAGCACGCGACCTTGGAGTCCGGTGGCATCCTGCGCAGGCTGGCCGTCAATCAGGGCGTCGTAGGCGGCCGCGTCGATCGGCGAGAAGTCCACGTAGATCGAGAGGGTCGACGGGAACCCGGCGCTGTTCACGTCCTCCCGGACCACGTTGACTCTCAGCAGGTTGCGCGGGTTGACATCGCCGTTAACGTAGCCGCGAGTGATGAACGTCATCTGGTTCCCCAGTTGCGCCATGGAATAGCCGGCCAGGTCCGTCGCGGCTCGCGGATTGTACTCGAGGTCGGCAAGGAACCACTCGACGCCATCCAGTCCGGTGGCGCCGACGTCGTTGACGATCACTTCGCCGCCTCCGCCAATCGAGAGCACTGCATTGCCGCGGGGACAGTTCTTGAATGCCCGGCCGCCTGGATCGAACACAACGCATTGACCTGCAACTTCGCCGGCCGCAAGAAGCGCACACAGCGCCCCCACCGCCGGCGCGATGATGTGCCTTTTCATGACCCGCCTCCTGGTTGTCCGTTGCCCTCGCGCGGTCCTGGCGCTCGATTTCATCGCGGGACCGCTGGTGCTGCCCGCCATTCTAACATCTGAACGTGGGCGATGATACCCATACGTTACGATTCGCGCGAGGCATCTCGTCGCCGAGGCGACCGAGCGGTATTTGGGGAAAGCCTACCGGCCCGGTGGCATAAATCGCGATGAAACGGCTACGCCGTCCCGTACCACACAACGGCGATCATTCCGACACACGTTCTCCGGCTCCGAATTCGCTCAGGCAGCCTTCGTCTTGAAGTCCCTGCCGATCCAGCCCTTCGCGAGAATGAGCATGATGCAGGAGCTGATCGCGATGAAGCCGTAGATAAGCCACATCGTCTGCGTATGCATGTTGGCCGGAGGTGGCGCGCCTTCCGGCAAGCCCGCCGTGTCCGGACAATAGTGAAGCAAGAACCAACCGGCGTAGAACGGAACAATGACCTTGGTGAGGAACCACGGAAACTGCGCCACGCCCATGTATTCGCCAGTGCGGCCTTCGGGCGCAATCTCCGCCGCGTATTGCAAGAAGCGCGGCTGCCACATGGC
>JBECKQ010000013.1:0-28321 GCA_040235375.1 Phycisphaerae bacterium
CGTGATCTCACGCTTCTTCATCGACCGACCGATCTTCGCCGCGGTGCTCTCGATCGTCATCGTCACCGCCGGCGCGGTTTCCGTTCAGGTTCTGCCGGTAGCCCAGTATCCGGAAATCACGCCGCCGACGGTGAACGTCTCGTGCATGTATCCGGGCGCCAGCGCGCAGGTCGTGGCGGACACGGTGGCCGCCCCGATCGAGCAGCAGGTCAACGGCGTCGAGAACATGCTCTACATGTCATCGCAGTGCACCAATGACGGCACCTACAGCCTCAACGTCACGTTCAAGCTGGGCGTCGATCTCGATATGGCCCAGGTGCTCGTGCAGAACCGCGTCGCGATGGCCACCCCGACGCTGCCCGATGTAGTCAAGCAGACCGGCGTGACGACCAAGAAGAAGTCGCCCAACATCATGCTGGTGGTCAACCTCTTCTCGCCGGACGGCCGCTACGACCAACTGTACCTGAGCAACTACGCCACGATCCAGATCCGCGACCAGCTGGCGCGGCTGGAGGGCGTGGGCGACGTCGCATTCCTGGGACAGCAGGACTACAGCATGCGCGTCTGGCTGGACCCAGAGAAGCTGTGGAGCCGCAACCTGACCAGCACGGACGTGATTAACGCGGTGAAGGAACAGAACGTGCAGGTCGCCGCCGGCCAGATCGGCCAGCCGCCGGTACCCGCCGGGCAGGACTTCCAGTACGCGATGAGCACGCTCGGACGGCTGTCCGCCCCGGAGGAGTTCGGCCGGATCATCGTGAAGACGGGGCACAAAGGGCAGGTGACGTACCTGAGCGACGTGGCGCGGATTGAGTTGGGCGCGAAAAACCAGGACCAGTCCTGCACCATGGACGGGCGGCCCTCGGTCGGGCTGGCACTGTTCCAACTGCCGGGCTCGAACGCGCTGGCCACGGCGGACGGCGTGCGGGCCAAGATGGAGGAGCTGAAGCAGCGCTTCCCGGAGGGGCTCGACTACGCGATCGTCTATGACACCACGCCGTTCATCCGGGAATCCATTCACGAGGTGGTCAAGACGCTGTTCGAGGCCTTCGCGCTGGTGGCGCTGGTGATCCTCGTTTTTCTGCAGAGCTGGCGCTCGACGCTCATCGCCCTGATCGCGATCCCGGTCTCGCTGATCGGCACGTTCGGGATCATGGCGGTGCTGGGCTTCAGCCTGAACAATCTGTCGCTGTTCGGTCTGGTGCTGGCCATCGGCATCGTCGTCGACGATGCAATCGTCGTCGTGGAGAACGTGGAGCGCTGGATCGAGACGGGGCTCTCGCCGAAGGAGGCGGCGTACAAGTCGATGGACGAGGTGACCGTGGCTGTCATCGCCATCGCCTTCGGCCTTAGCGCCGTGTTCATCCCCACGGCATTTCTCTCCGGGATCGTCGGGCAGTTCTTCCGGCAGTTCGCCCTGACCATCGCCACCGCGACGCTTATCTCGGCCTTCATGTCGCTGACGCTCACGCCGGCGCTGGCCGCGCTGATCCTCGCGCCGCACGGGGCGAAGAAAGACATCGTCTCGCGTGGGCTCGATGTCACACTGGGCTGGTTTTTCCGGGGATTCAACGGCGTGTTTCACTGGGGCACGGGCGTGTATGGGCGCCTGGTGGGCTACTGCCTGCGGGGTGCCGCGGTCGCGATGCTGGTCTATCTCGGGCTGCTCGGCCTTACCTATCAAGGCTTCAAGACGGTTCCGATGGGCTTCATCCCATCGCAGGACAAGGGCTATCTGCTGGCCAACGTCCAGCTGCCCGACTCGGCCTCCGCCGAGCGGACCACGGACGTGATGCGGCGCGTCGAGGACATCGCACTGCACACGCCGGGCGTGAACCACACGGTCGGAATCTCGGGCCAGTCGTTCCTGCTGAACGCGAACGGGTCCAACTTCGGCTCACTGTTCGTCACACTCGACGAGTTCGATCACCGTGAGGATCCGGAGCTGTCCGCCGACCGCATCGCCGCCCACCTGCGCCAACAGTATTACCACCAGATCCAGGATGCACTGGTAGCCGTCTTCGGCGCGCCGCCGGTTGACGGCCTGGGCACCGCGGGCGGCTTCCGCATCATGGTCGAGGATCGCGGCAACAACGGTTTGGCGCTGCTGCAGGGCCAGGTCGACAACCTGGCGGAGAAGGGCAATCACACGCCGGGCCTGCTGGGTCTCTTCTCGCCGTTCCGCGCCAACACGCCGCAGCTGTACGTCGACGTGGACCGCACGAAAAGCAAGAACCTCGGCGTCTCGCTCAACGAAGTGTTCACGACGCTCCAGGCGAACCTGGGCGGATACTACGTGAACGACTTCAACCAATTCGGGCGGACGTGGCAGGTGAAGCTGCAGGCGGATGCGAACTTCCGCCGCCGGCCGGAGGACGTCGGGCGCCTGTTCGTGCGCAACGCGGCCGGCGACATGGTCCCGCTGGGGACGGTCGCGAAGATCAGCGAGATCAGCGGCCCGGTGCTGATCAACCGCTACAACATGTACACGGCCGCCGCGATCAATGGTGCTCCCGCTCCCGGTACAAGTTCCGGCGAGACGATCGCGCTGATCGAAGGGCTGGCCGACCGGGAGTTGCCGGCGTCGATGTCCTACGAATGGACGGAGATCACGCTGATGCAGCTCCTGGCGGGCAACACTGCGATCTTCATCTTCCCGCTTTGCATCCTATTCGTGTTCCTGACTCACTCCGCCGAGTACGAGAGCTGGCGGCTGCCGCTGGCGATCATCATGATCGTGCCGATGAGTCTGCTGTGCGCGCTGGTCGGTGTGCATCTGCGCGGCATGGACAACAACCTCTTCACGCAGATCGGCTTCGTCGTGCTCGCCGGCCTGGCGTGCAAGAACGCCGTGCTGATCGTCGAGTTCGCCAAGCAGCAGCACGAGCATGGACTGGACCGTCGGCAGGCCGCCATCGAGGCGTCGCGACTGCGCGTTCGGCCGATCATGATGACGTCGTTTGCATTCATCCTCGGTGTGTTACCTCTCGTGGTTGCGCAGGGGGCCGGTGCGGAGATGCGTCGCACGCTTGGGACCGCGGTCTTCGCGGGAATGCTCGGGGTGACGTTCTTCGGCATTTTCCTGACTCCCGTCTTCTATTACATTCTCCAGGCCTGGGCGGACCGGCGCGCCAGCCGAGATCGCTCCGCCGTTCCGGTCAAGGGTCTAATCCGGCAACCGGCCGCGATTGGGGGTGATCCGCCCGCGCAAGGGTAGCGGCGCGAGCCGTACGGGGCGGTGTGTGCACGATGGCGCTGCTTGTTCTCACGCGGCGGGCTCGGAGGGCGGCTGACCCCCGTGTTTTTTCAGCCCCTTCCTGGCAGCGCAATACGAGAGCAAGCCTGTCCCGTTCACCGTACTCCTGTGCGATCCGCTGGCCAACCTGCGCGCGATTCGCGTCACATGGTTGCGTGCATTGGACAACAACATCTGTCCTGGCGAGCGCGATGCGCCGTTGCCACGGCGGACATGACGAAACCTTCTCTGGGGTGAGGGAGAGGTTCAGGCACGTTTTCGCATCGTTGTCGGTGAATTGTCGGCAGGTTGGGGGCGGGTCATTGTTGTGGGCGCCACGCCATCGGATAGTCGCGAAAACAAGCCAGACCCTGCTGGCGGGCGGCGGGGATCGTGATTAACATCGGCGGGGGTGGCCGGACGCGGCGGCTGCGGTTGTCATCATGCCCGAACTGAAGCGCAAGCTGGCGGAGAACGTGAAGCGCGTGCAGGGACGCATTGCCGAAGCGTGCGCGCGGGCGAACCGCGAACCGCGCGAGGTCACGCTCGTGGCGGTGACGAAGTACGTCGGGCCGGACATGATCAAGCAGCTTGTCGAGCTGGGGCAGCGCCAGATCGGCGAGAGCCGGGTGCAGGAGCTGACGCGGCGGGCCGCCATGCTTGCCGAGTATCAGCAGCGGCAGGCCCGCGACGAGTCGGCGGAGCGCGTCCGGCCGGTGCGCTGGCACATGGTGGGGCACCTTCAGCGTAACAAGGTAAAGATGGTGCTGCCGTGGGCGCACTTGATTCACTCGGTGGATAGCCTGCGCCTGGCGGAAGAGATCGACAGCCAGGCGGGCAAGCTGGGGGTTGCGACCGAGGTGCTCCTGCAGGTCAACACCAGCCAGGAGCCATCGAAGTTCGGCGTGGCGGTGGCCGCGGCAACGCACCTGGCGGAGATGATCGCGCCGCTGCCGAACCTGTCGCTGTGCGGCCTGATGACGATGGCGCCGCTGACGGAGGACGCCGGGGTCATTCGCGACTGTTTCACACGCTGCCGGGAGCTGTTCGACGAGATCTACCACGAGGTGCGCGTGGGCGAGCAGTTCCGGCACCTGTCGATGGGCATGTCGCACGACTTCGAGATCGCTATCGAGTGCGGGGCCACGATGGTGCGGATCGGCACGGCGCTGTTCGAGGGGCTGCCGACGGCGGTTGATGGTGGGTGACAGGCGCGCGGTAACTCTCCAGTAGAAGCGAACTTACGACACTCCGACAATTGTCCTGATGTCACGCAGAAGGTGAGCCGGTGTCCAGGTCGCCCTGCGCCCGGGGGACGATCATCGCGGGCACACGGGTGAATGGGGCGACGGATTGACCCTTCCTCGGTCCCTGCCTGCCAGGAGAGGACATTCTGGCTTGGGGTGTTGCCTTACGCGGGGACCGGGTGATATAGTGCACTAGTGTTATAGTTCACAGGTGGGCCGGATTGGATGACGAGCCGCCCATGGCGATCGATCTCAACAGCTCCGTGCCCGTTTATCAGCAGATTGCCGACCACGTTCGCCGGGCGATTGCCGCCGGCGTGTACCGGCCCGGCGAGATGATCCCTTCCCTTCGCGCGCTGGCGCTGGAGCTGAAGGTCAATCCGAACACGGTGCAGCGGGCGTTCGAAGCGCTGGAGCGTGAAGGACTCGTGTATGCCCGCAAGGGGCTGGGCATGTTCGTCACGACTCACGGATCGAAATCCGCGCAGAGCACCTCTCAGACCGCGGTGTACGAGACGTTCGCGCGCGGCATCCGCGCGGGAATGGAGGCGAACATGCCGGACAGGCAGATCCGGCAGACGTTCAGGCGCGCGTTCGAAGACGTTGAAGCCGAAGCGAGGGTGAAGTCGTGATTGCGGAAAAGAAAAACGCGTTCGCCATCGAAACCGAGGAGCTCACCAAGCGGTTTGGCGATCGGGTGGCGCTCGATCGACTGGACCTGGGCGTGCCGGCGGGCTGCGTGTTCGGGCTCATCGGACCCAACGGGGCGGGTAAGACCACGACGATCAAGCTGCTCATGCACATGTTGCGAGCGACGGAGGGCGAGGCGCGAATCTTCGGTCTGGATGTGACGCGGGCGCAGGCGGCGCTGCGGCAACGCGTCGGCTACGTTCCGGAACTGCATTTCCTCTATCGATGGATGCGCGTGCACGAGGCGCTGGGCTTCTGCCGCTCGTTTTACAAGCGCTGGAGCGACCGGCGGTGCGCGGAGCTGGTGAAGCTGTTCGAGCTCGACGCAAACAAGAAAGTGCGGCAGTTGTCGAAGGGAACGCTGGCGAAGCTGGCCCTGGTGATCGGGCTGGCGCACGAGCCCGAGTTGCTCATTCTGGATGAGCCGACTTCCGGGCTCGATCCACTGGTGCGCGAGGAGTTTCTGGACGGCGTGCTCCGGGCGCTCTGCACGGGCGAACGGACGGTGCTTTTCTCGAGCCACACGCTGAGCGACGTACAGCGATTGGCAGATCGCGTGGGGATCGTCTACGAGGGCCGCCTGCTCGCGGAAAGCGCAACGGACGAGCTGGTGCAATCGACCAAGCGGGTGCGGGTCGTGCTGGACAACGGCGTCGCGCCGGGTCCGCCGCCGGAAGGGACCGTGTGGCAACGGACCGAGCATCGCCAGTGGCTGTTGACGGTGACCGGGTTCGGCCCCGGCGTTGTCGAGCAGCTTCGCAGGCGGCACGCTGCGGCGCACATCGATGTCAGCGACCTGAGCCTGGAGGACATTTTCAAGGATTTCATCAAGGGCAGGAGGGGCGCGGCATGAGAGCCCTGCTGTGGAAAGACTATCGCGTGAACCGGCTGGTCCTGCTGGCGGGTCTCGTGCTGCTGGTTGCTCCGCCGGCGGCCGTTGCAGTCATCAACGGGTATGGCGCGATGCGGTACGGGGAGCCGGTCTGGCCGTGGATGGCGGCGTTGCAGGTGGGGGCGATTCTGAGCCTTGTGGTGTCGTTCATCACCGTGGCGATGCTGGGCGGGACAGCGTTTGCGTGCGAGCGTGCGGACCGGTCGGCAGAGTTTCTGGCCTACCTTCCGCCGACGCGGGGGCAGATCGTGGCGAGCAAGATGGCGCTGGCCGGCGGGAGCGTGGCGGCAATCTGGGCGGTCGATCTGCTGTTGATCTACGTGGTGGCGCCGTTGTGCGGGGAAGTGCATCCGCAGGTGGCAGAGGAGCTCCGCGATCTTCGCGAACGGCTGCTGCCGGCCGTGGCGGGGACGAGCGTCTGCCTGTTCGGAGCGGCGTGGTTCGGTTCGTCATTTCTGCCGAGCCACGGGGTGGCGACGGGCCTGGCGTTCGGCGCACCGGTGCTGCTGTTCGGCGTGTTGCAGGCGATCGCGTTTGCCTTTAACGCGAATGACCTCGCGGAGAGCTGGTTCACCGCGGTAGGCTGCGCGACCGGCGTAGCGGGTTTCGCCGCCGGCATCGGCCTGTATCTTCGCCGCGTTGGACCGTGATCGGCAGAGTTTTCGTATGGCAGGGGAGCCAGATTCCAGGATTCATGAGCAGGATGCGCGGGCCACTTCTGGGGTGGGCGTTGGGCGCGTGGTGGCTGGGTCGGCAGCGCCGCTGTGGATGATCGCGGCGCGGACGAGGGCCAGGAACATCGGGTCGGGAGTCAGCGGGCGGCTAATCAGCTCGGCGTGGGCCTGCGTGCCCATGAAGAAGGGGTGGCGGTCCGTCGGCAGCTCCAGCACCTGCATGATGGGGACGGTGGGCGAGCGGCCGCTGAAGATGAGGCCAGCCGACTCCAGGCGATCGATGTAGGCCGGATCGACCTCGTAGCGGTGGCGGAAGCGCAGGCGGATGCGCTCGGCGCCGCCGTAGAGGCTGGCCAGCAGCGTGTTCGGGCGGACCTGGATGTCCTGGCCGCCGAGGCGCATGTTGCCGCCGAGACCCTCGATCTTCTTCTGCTCGGGCAAAATG
This sequence comes from Phycisphaerae bacterium, assembly GCA_040235375.1. Taxonomy (GTDB): domain Bacteria; phylum Planctomycetota; class Phycisphaerae; order UBA1845; family UBA1845; genus JBECKQ01. Next base: position 7,184 of record JBECKQ010000013.1, read on the forward strand.
TCGATGACCGGGTGCGGCGGGTCGGGCTCGATCTCCGTGCTGCTGGCGCCGTCGAGGCCGCAGACGTTGCGGGCGAACTCGATCACGGCAAGCTGGAAGCCGTAACACAGGCCGAGATACGGCACGCGCCGCTCGCGGACGTGGCGGATGCAGGCGATCTTGCCGTCCACGCCGCGGACGCCGAATCCTCCAGGCACAATCACGCCGTGCACCCTGCCGACGCGGTCGGCGAGCTGACCTTCCGGCAGGTCGGTGCTGTCGATCCATTCGATCTGAACTCTCGCCCCCCAGTACGTGCCGGCGTGTTCGAGTGCCTGGATGATGCTCGCGTAGCTGTCGCGCAAAGACGTGTACTTGCCGGTGATGCCGATCGTGACCGGCTGCGACGCGGACTGGAAACGACGGATGTAATCGTTCCACACATTGCGCGCACGCGTCTCCGCCCCGGCGTCCACGTCCGACTCGCAGCGGAGCACGTGCAGCACGGTGCGATCGACGCCGGCATCGCGGAGGGCGTCGGGCATGAGGTACACGCTTTCCAGATCGTGCATGCTGATGACGCGCTCGACCGGCACGTTCGAATACAGGGCGAGCTTCTCGCGGACCTTGCGCGTGACGGGCCGGTTGGCGCGGCAGGCGATGACGTGCGGCATGACACCCGAGGCCATGAGGCGCTTGATGTTGAGCTGGGCCGGCTTCGACTTCTGCTCGCCGAGGGTGGGCGGCTCGACCACGTAGGTGAGGGCGACGAAGCAGTAGCTGCCTTCGCCCTCTTCGAAGGCGAGTTCGCGGGCGGCCTCGATGAAGTAGGCGTTCTCCACGTCGCCGACGGTGCCGCCGATCTCCACGAAAATGATGTCCGCGCCGCTGGCGACGGCGAGCTCACGGAGGCGCAGCTTCACCTCACCGGTGACGTGGGGGATCATCTGCACGTCGCGGCCGAGGTAGCGACCGCGGCGCTCCTTTTCGAGCACGCGGGAGAAGATCTGCCCGCTGGTGCAGAAGTTCAGGCGCGTCAGGTCCTGGTTGAGCATGCGCTCGTAGGTGCCCAGGTCCATGTCGCATTCCATGCCGTCGTCGAGGACGAAGACTTCGCCGTGGCGGTACGGGTTGAGCGTGCCGCTGTCGCGGTTGAGGTAGCCTTCGAGCTTGATGGGTGCGACGGTGAAGCCCTTGTCCTGCAAGACCTTGGCGAGCGAGCTGGCGAAGATGCCCTTGCCAAGTCCGCTCATGACGGTGCCGAAGACGAAGACGTACTTGGTGCGTCCGGTCTTGTAGCCGGCGGGCATGGGTGTGTAGAACTCGGTTTCTTCCGAGACGTTGCTGACGGAGGAAAGCAGGTCTTCACCGTTCATGGTAACGGCCGTTCCGGTTGGGGGACGGTCAGTTCACGCCGGCGGTCCGGCGACAGCGTTTCACGAAGGCGGCGTAGTCCTCGGGCGTATCGATGCCGACCGTGGCCCGATCGACGACGGCCACGGTGATGACGCGGCCGTGCTCGAGCCAGCGGAGCTGTTCGAGCGATTCGCTCTGTTCGAGCGGCGTCGGCGCCAGGCGGGCGAGGTCGAGCAGCACGTCGCGGCGGTAGGCGTAGAGACCCAGGTGCAGGAGCGGGGATGCGGCGTGCTCGACCGCGGCGGCGGGCCGGTTGGGCTGGGCGAAAGGGATCAGCGAACGGCTGAAGTAGAGCGCCCGGCCGCGGATGTCGTTGACGACTTTGACGGCGCTGGTTGCGGCGGGGTCGGCGGCGGAGGCGGTGAACGGGCAGGCGAGCGTGGCGATTTCCGCCGCCGGGTCGTTGGTGAGCAGCGCGACGAGGCGGTCGAGGTAGGCCGGATCGATCTCCGGCTCGTCGCCCTGAAGATTGACGACGATGTCGCAGCGGAGCGTGGCGGCCACCTCGGCGACGCGCTCGGTGCCGGAGGCGTGGTCGGAGCGGGTCATCGCGACTTCGCCGCCGAAGGACTCGACGGCTTCGACGATGCGTTCGTCGTCGGTGGCGACGATGACCTGTTCGATGGACGGAGCCTCGGCAGCGCGCTCGTAAACGTGCTGGATAAGGAGCTTGCCGGTTTCCGCGGCGAGAGGTTTTCCGGGGAATCGCGTGGATGCGTAGCGGGCGGGGATGACGGCGACGGCCCTCATCGTTCACCCCTCGAGCGCTGAAGTTGGTTCATCAGGTGCGGCACGTGTCGGTTATAGCGGGGGGATATGGGCGTGTCAAAGCGGAAGCGGTTGCCACCTGCGCGGCAACCATGCACTTGGCGCGTGTGGCACGGTCTGCGAAGGGGCAGGCCGTGGAATTCTTCGAGCCCCGACAATCAGGCACTGGCCAGGAACCTGATCGTCGGAGCGCACGGGAGGCTGTGAAGCGAAGAGCACGGCCTCCTTCGCAGTTTTCTTGACCGCCGCCGGGGGGGGTATATTCAAAGTAGCGTTTCTGCTGTCCGTGTTTTTTTGCCAAAGCTGGAGGGTCACATCATGGTAGGTAAAGTGCTTGCCGGCAGCGTTCTGTTTTCGCTCGGTTGCGCCTGTTCTTCGGCAGACGTTCTGATCTACTCTGACCAGTCGCCGGGTGCCTTGCCATACATGGTCGGCTATCAGCAGGCCGCTCAGCAGGCTGGAGAGGACGTCGATCTCGAAACGGAGGTCAGCTCTTTTGCCTCAAAGCTGTCGAGCCAGAGCTGGGCGGATGTCATTGTTGTGGCACGGTACGCACCCGGCGATCCGCCTTACACCGCTCAACTCCGCGATTATGCCAATGCCGACCTGAAACGTTCCGTTGAGATGCTCTTTTGGAACGACAACGGCACCAAGCCAACGGCGGATACGGCTGTCGCGGCGACGACGCTTTACGCGCTCTGGAACCACGGGAGTACGAGCATCGCCTACATGAATCAAGCATCGGGCTCGGGCGGAGCGATGGTCGAGGGCGATATCCGCCCGGGGTACGAGTTTCCCAGTTTTGACGGCGTACGCGTTCAGAATCCAGAAGTCCTGGTCCGCGCGCCCGAGAAACAGCGAGGTCTGCCGCACGGGCAGCTCGTCGAGGAAGTCGTTACGCTGCTGTCACAGCCGAAATGTAGGGAAAAGTGCCTTGCCAACTACGCGACGAGGCTTGGCAGGTGCATAACGCAGTTTTGTAGCGATCAAAACCAGTGTTACGCGCTATATGGCCCCGAGGGCGCGAAACCAGACGCGAAGGACCTGACGAAGTGCGTCAAAGACCTGGACAGCGGGCATGCGACGTGTGTGGCGAGCGCGGGGAACGCCGACAAGAACTGTCTAAAGCTATGCCCACCAGAGCAGTAGCCTGGGCGACGCGTGCCAGCCGGCAATCTCCGGCAATGCGAACGTCGCGGCGATGATCGAGTGGAGATGTACATCTGTCCACGTCCTGGCGGGCGCGGCTCTGATCCGTGGCGACTCGGTGTGAACACTGCTGGGGTGCACCCCCCTGCGATTACGCCGGTGCGATTGGCGCAAATCGATCGCCGGGTTTGACGTGCCGGCCGTTGACGAAATCCTGAAACGGCATGAGCCGCCCGCCGGAGGGCTGAATCTCCAGAATCTCGAGGTGGCCCTTCCCGGTGGCGGCGTGCAGGCGGAAGTCCAGCGTGCCCGGCTCCTCCGTCGGCGCTTCATCGTCCGCGGCCCGCGCCAGCGCCAGGGTTACGTCGGTGGCTGCTGCGCCGGATGCAGGTTGGAACCGGCAGCGCGCCCCGGGCCAGCTCCACAGGCCGCAGATACGGCGGGCCAGTTGCGCGGCCGGCTCGGCGAAGTCGATGCAGCCGTCGGTTTTGCCGAGCTTGGGCGCGCGTGTCGCCTGGGCCTCGTCCTGCGGCATGAGCTCGTACATCGGATCGTTCTGCATGATGTCCAGCGTCGCGCGCACCGCGTCGACGCCAATCCGCGCCAGGCGATCGTGCAGTTCGCTCGCCCGCTCGTCCGGCTTGATCATCGTCCAGCGCTGCACATAGATCGGTCCGGCGTCCATGCGGTCGGCGAGTTGGAAGACGGTTACGCCGGTCCGCGTCTCGCCGTTAATGATCGCCCATTGAATCGGCGCCGCGCCCCGGTATTTCGGCAGCAGCGACGCATGCAGGTTCACGCAATCCTGCGGGAACACCTTGCGAACGGGCTGGCCGATCTTCTGGCCGAAGGCGATGACGATGCCCACGTCCGCGTCGTAGCCGTTCAGCCGTTCGACCATTTCCGGCTCGTTGATGTTGCTCGTGCAGATGACCTCGAGGCCCAGTCTTTCGGCTTCGCTGCGCACGGGCGTGGGCGTGACCTTCTGGCCTCGGCCGCTGCCGCGATCCGGCTGCGTGACTACGCAGACGATCTCGTGCTTCTTGGCCGGATCGATCAGGCTGCGCAGGGTCGGGACGGCGAATTCACCGGAAGCAATCAGGATGATGCGCATAGGCTGCTTTGCCTCGGCCCGTCAGTCGGTGGTGTTTTCCTGGAGGCTCGCGTCGCGAAAACCGGGCTTTTTCTCCCGCGCGCCGCTCGACGAGTCACCGCGATCGCGACTTTCGCCGGCCGGCCGACTTGCCGGTCTTGTGCGCCTGGCGGTAGCGCGACTCCAGCTCCTTGATCGCCCGCCGATTGGCCAGCTCTTCGCTCGACGACTGGTAGTCGATAATCAGCCGCCCGTTGAGATGATCGATCTCATGCTGCCAGATCCTCGGCCAGAGGCCTTCGCCCTGGCAGCGAACCTGCGTTCCGTCCGGCAGCCTTGCTACGACCTCGGCGCTGCGGGCCCGCGACACGTTCACCGTCACGGCTTCGAGCGACAGGCATCCTTCTTCCACCTGTTCCTGCCCGTCGAGGTTGCGCAAAACCGGGTTGATGAAGGCCTGGTCGTTGTCCGGCTCGCCGGTCGGGTTCCAGACGAAGATGCGGTACGGCACGCCGACCTGCGGGCCGGCCAACCCGACGCCCTTGTGCGCGTGCATGATTTCGAACATGCGGCGGGCGAGCTGCTCGAGCTCGTCGTCGAAATGCTCGATGGGCCGGCAGTTCTTGCGCAGCACCGGATCGGGAAACGAGACGAGCTTCAGTTTTTCCATTCGACTGCGTACGATCACGATGACACGTCCGTCCCCGCGGGGATTATCGAGAGGGTTCCGCGTTCGGCCCTCGCCATCTTGACACGCGTGCGGCCGCCGCTAGTATTATGCGATTCGGCTGTAACGACCGTATTGATAAGCATTAAGAAAAATACCACCGGACTTTAGTGCCTACGTGGCGCCGAAGTCAACGCCGGTCGCTGCATTGTACGCGACGGGCGACCAACGTTCACCCCTCTGGTCGAAGGGCTCGCAGATCCATGGGCAAGGAGTCATCCGCGCCGGCTGACAAAAACGCTCGTTACGAGGTCCCGGAGGCCAAAAGGGGCGCCGCACGCCGGTGGTTCGACCAGGCGAAGAAGCTCGTCGAACAGCGCAACTACGAATACGCGATCAAGTCCTTTGTCGAGGGTCTGGGGCTCGATCCGGAGGCGGTCGAAGACGGGTACCAGCCCCTCCGCGGCTGTGCGATCGCCCGCTGGCAGACAGGCGGCAAGAAGCCGAGCATGGTCGACAACGTCAAGTACTCGACGACCACGAAGGACCCGATCAAGGGGCTGGTGAACGCCGCCTGGCTTTTCGCCCACGACCCCAATAATGCCGGCTACGCCGAGGGCATCCTGAAAAACGCCAACAAGGCCCGGTGCGAGGATGCGCTCTTCTGGATCGGCCCCATCTACGCTGAACTGCTCAATAACGACAAGAAGCACGCGGCCAAGAAGTACGGCGCCCTCAAGGACATCTACGAGGAGCTTGGCGACCGGTGCCAGGCCCGCGGCGAGATCGATCGCGCCGTGACCGCCTACGAGCAGGGCATCGAGGCGCTCGCCGCGCAGCGCAATCTCGACAGCACCAACCGCGCTCTCGACAACGTCATGCGCGATCTGTCCACCAAGCTGACCATTCTCAAGGGCCACTATCAGACCGCGGAGGACTTCCGCGACAGCATCCGCGACTCCGAGAGCCAAGCCCGCCTGCACGACGAGGACCGCCTCGTCCAATCCGCCGACCGCATATCGGACCTGATCGAGAAGGCCAAGGCGGAATTCGCGGCCAACCCCGACGTCGAGGCCAAGGTGCTCAACTACGTCCAGATGCTCTGCAAGGACGAGACTGACGAGCACGAGAACGAGGCGATCGGCGTGCTGACGGAGAAGTTCGAGCAGTCCACGAACTACCGCTACAAGCTCCGGGCGGACGACATCCGCATTCGCCAGATGGGCCGTCACGCTCGCCAGGCCCGGGCGGCCGGCAAGGCCGACGAGTACAAGGACCTGCTGCGCCGCAAGCTCAGCCTCGAGGAGACCGCATATCGGGAGCGCGTCGCCAAATACCCGACCGACCTTCGCCTCAAGTTCGAATTCGCCCGGCGGCTGTTTCTGCTTCGCAAGTTCGACGAGGCGATCCCGCTGTTCCAGCAGGCCCGAACGGAGCCCAAGGTCCGGTTTTTGAGCCTCCTGCATCTGGGGCGGTGCTTTTTCGAGAAGTGCTTCTATTCGCAGTCGATCGGCATTCTCGAGCAGGCCATGGCCGACTACGAGCTGGAAGACGAGATATCGAAGGAGCTGGCGTACTGGTTCGGCCGGTCCCTCGAGGCCGAGGGCCGTGCGGATGATGCCAAGCAGGCCTATGGAAATCTCCTGCAGATCGACTATAACTACCGTGACGTGAAGGATAGGCTGGCAGGTTTGAAGTAGGCGCCCGCGCGGTCGGGACGGCCGGCCCGTTGATCCCTGGAGACGCTTAAGTGGCTCATTCGATTTCCGCCAAGAAACGCATTCGCCAGAACGAGACGCGCCGGAACCTGAACCGCGCCCGCAAATCGGCTCTCAAGACGCAGATTCGCAAGTTCGAGGACGCCCTTCGCGGCGATAACCCCGCGGCGGCCGAGCAGGCTTTCCGCCAGACGGTCAAGCAGTTGGACCAGGTCGCCGCGACCAGTGCCATGCACAAGAATGCCGCCTCGCGCAAGAAATCCCGTCTCGCCAAGAAGCTCAACGCCATAAAGCAGAAGACCGCCGGCTGATTGCCGGCGTCCCGCCACTCCGACTCCACCACGGCGCGCTGCAGACCTGCGCGCGGTATCGCCCCGATGGGCCACTGCTGTCGAGCAGTGCGCAATCGCAACCACATACCAAACATGACGTTAACCTACTGGTGGAGCTGCATCCCAAGACGTGGAGCCGTTTCGCCTTGTTTTCTCCTGAACCATGCCGATGATGGCGTGTCATGAGCAGGCAGCCGTCAGGCCGATTCGTCTCGCGCGGCGGCGACAAGCTCGTTGCGGCACTCGAGGCGTTCTCAATCGATCCCACGGGATGGACCTGCGCGGATCTCGGCTGCAACGTCGGCGGGTTTACCGACTGCCTCCTACAGTTCGGCGCAGCAAGAGTTTACGCCATCGACACGGGCTACGGCGAGCTTGCCTGGACGCTCCGCAAGGATCATCGCGTCGTCGTCATGGAGCGGACCAACGCCCTGCACGTCGGACTTCCGGAACCGGTCCGGCTGGTCACGATCGACGTTGGCTGGACCCGCCAGCATCTGATCCTTCCGGCCGCACTTCGCCTGCTCGGCGCCGGCGGTTCGATCGTCACGCTGGTCAAGCCGCACTACGAGGCCGAAGCGTCCGATCTTCGCCGCGGCGTTCTGCCAGAGGACCGCGTGGCGGACACGCTTCAACGCATGCGCGACCGGGTCGCGGAGGTTGGTTTCGAGTTCTCAACCCTGATCGAGAGCCCGCTCCGAGGCCACACGGGCAACCGCGAGTTCCTCGGATTGGTTACGCCGGCGGACTGATTCAGGCCGCGCCGGACCGTTGAGCGTCAGGCATCCGAGCGTGTGAGGGTGGGAAATTCTGGCACGATTGCTGGTCGCGTCCGCCATGTCCGACAGCGGACTGACATTCTCGGTAAGTCGGCTCGAATCAAGGCGTTATCGGCCCTGTCGGGCCGCGTGCGGTGCGGCGCATCTGCCGGGCACTCTGCCGGTGTCCGACGTGTCTGTCCCTGTTCTGACGTTGTCGGACACGTGTCAGTCTGCTGACGCCAGATCGGGTGCGTGGGTGCCAGACCACACGCGCAGATCGGCGATCTCGATGACCGGGCGCAGACCAGCGCACTCGTCCCGGACATGGAAGCTGCATTGCCGAGTCGAGCCGGGAAGCAGCGGGCCGCGCCAATCGCCGTCGATCATGACGGGCGTTGCGAGGTAGGTCGCCACGTCCCTCCGCACGGTCTCCGACTCGTCCAGCAGCCGAATCTGGGCCGCCAGGAGCGTTACGGTTTCCGGGCCGTTGTTCTGCACTTTGACCGTCAGATACGACCGATCGCCAGCACCCAGGTCCGGTGCGAGCCGCACGCCCACGTCGAGGTTCCGGCGATACTCCGGATCACGGTGGTCGGCGAGCGTGTCCGCCAACGCAGGCGGCAACTTCTTCTGCAAGTCCGGCAGCGACGTTATCAGGAGCCTGCCGGTCTCCAGAACGCCATCCGCTTTCCGGTCCACCACGTTCACCGAATAGACGAGGATTACTGTGCTGCAGACGACGATTACCGCCAGCAGCCCGAACACGCCGTAGGCGAGAGCCGTCAGGAACCCCGTCTTACGAACGACTATGTGAGATCGATCTGTCATTGTCCTTCCTCCATCCGGCCAGTCGCCGAAATGTCATCAGGCCAGCCATGGCGAGCCTGCATGGCTCGCTGCAACAGACCATTCGGACGGCGGTGGCGGATATTTCGCCCGCTCACGAATGCGCGCGCAGGGTGGCCGGCCGCCACACAGCGGTGCGCCTTGGTCGTACGTAAGATTTTGTGGAATAAGAGATTGGCGCGGCGATCCGGAGCTTGGCTACTCGATGTACTGCTTCGGCGACACGCCGCGATCGAGGATGCTGCACGCCTGAATCAGATTCAGTCCCAGCTTTCGCCCCTTTTCGAGCACCTCGTCGCTCTCGGTACCCGGGTTCAGCCACACCTCTTTCGGTGACTTCGCGGCGATGTCATCCAGAATGCCGATCAGTACGGCCGGCGGCAGGTACACGGACACGCGGTCGAGTTCGCCCGGAACGTCGGTAATGCACTTGTACGCCGTCAGCCCTTCGATCTTGTTCGCCCGCGGGTTCACGGGATACACGGTCCAGCCCTGATCGGCGTACGTCCGCACCGCGGCGTTGCCAAACTTGCTGCGGTCGGTGGACGCGCCCACGATCGCGATTGTCTGTGCCATTGAGTGTCTCTCCCAATACTGACAGTCAGCCCACGATGCCGGTGCGTTCAGTCGGCTCCCTCATCAATGCTGCCACATGCATCGCCGCTGATTCCGCCAAAGCTTTCAGATCGTACCCGCCTTCCAGGATGCTCACCACGCGCCCGCCGGCACTGCGTCGTGCCACGGCCAGGACCGCGTCGGTCATCCAGTCGTACGAAGCCGACTCGAGATTGAGCGGCGCGAGGGGATCACGGCGATGGGCGTCGAACCCGCAGGAAATCAGCACGAACTGCGGCCGGAAATCCTCCAGTGCCGGCAGCAGTTTTTCGTCGAATGCGGCGTGGTACTCGTTGTCACCGGCCCCGGGATACAGGGGAATGTTGAGCGTCGCGCCCTCGCCAGCGCCTTTGCCTCGCTCCTCCTCGAATCCCGTCCCGGGATAGAGATATGCCGGGTGTCCGTGCAGGCTCGCGAAGAACACCGCAGTGGTCTCCTCGAACAGATGCTGCGTCCCGTCCCCGTGGTGGACATCCCAATCCACGATCGCTACGCGCGACAGCTTGTGCCGATCGAGCAGGTACTGCGCCGCGATCGCCGCATTGCCCAGCAGACAGAACCCGCGCGACCAACCGCGCTCGCAATGATGGCCCGGCGGGCGAATCGCGCAGAACGCGTTCCGCAGTTCGCCGGCCATCACGGCGTCCACCGCGCCGAGGATCGAGCCCACCGCCAGGCGCGCCACCTCGTAACTTTCCGGGCAGATGGCACTGTCCGGCTCATCGATGAATTTCGCCCCCGTCGCGCACGCCTCCCGCAGGCGTTCGACGTAGCTTGCGTCGTGGACGGCGAGGATCTCCTCGTCTGTCGCGTCCCGAATCGGCAACGGCGCGCAGCGATCGATGAGGCCCGCGGCCTCCAGACCAGAGCGGATGGCCTCCAGCCGGGCCGGCCGCTCCGGATGGACCTTGCCCGTGTCGTGCTTTTCGAAGCACGAGTCCAGCAGCAGTCCTGTGGGGCTAACCGGCATACGGTCCTCCGCCCGAATCGTAGTCGAGGTATCCGGATAACGCCGCCTCGGGGGCTGGTCTGTCGCCGGGCGGATCGTTATGCTCTGCCGTTCACAAGGGCCGATTTGCAGCCGGTGATCGTTCATGAACCAACTGCGTAGCATTCGTGATTCGCTCAAGCTCATCACATTCGACTGCTATGGAACGCTCATCGATTGGCACAAGGGGCTCCGGGAAGCGCTCGCGCGCCTGGCCGGCGAGGACCGCGCCGAGGAGATCGTCCGCAGCTACGTCCGCCAGGAGGCGGCCATCGAGCAGGACGGCTACCGCCCGTACCGCCGCGTTTTGGCCGACACGCTGACCGCCCTCTCGCGGATGTATGGTTTCTCTTTGCCGGACGAGGAGGCCCAGGCCCTCGCGGACTCATTGCCGAATTGGCAGCCGTTCCCGGATACGAACGAGGCACTCGTGCGGCTGAAACGCCGCTACCGGCTCGGCATACTGTCCAACATCGATCGCGACCTCCTTGCGGGGACTTGCCGTCACTTCCGTGTCGATTTCGACTTCGTGGTGACCGCCGAGGACGTGAACGCGTACAAGCCGGCCCATCCCCATTTCATCCGGATGCAGCAGCATGCCAGGATGCTGGGCGGCGAAGCAATTCACGCCGCGCAAAGCATTTACCACGATGGCCGGCCCACCGGTCAGCTCGCCATACCGTTCGTCTGGATCAACCGCTATGCGGAGCCCAATCGGGGCGAGGTGCCCCAACTGGCCGAGTTCCCGACGCTGGCCGCCTTTGCCGACGCGCTCGAGGCTTGAACGACAGGGAGGTTAATACCCATGAGAATCGAGCAGCTTGTCCCGGGGACGCGAGTGCGGGTTCGCCAGTCCATCGAGCGGCGCGAGGGTCCGTGGATCGCGGAAGTGGAAGGCGAGGTAATCGAGATTCAGGATCGCCCCACGGGAAGCTGGTACGCCCGTGGCAAGCGCGACCGCTTCGGTCACGCCGACCGCTACTGGCTGAAGCGTCTGAAGCTCCGCAAGGAGGACGGAGAGATCACCCTGCTGGCTCTCGACGAGGGCAGCGAGGTGATCGTCCTGGACGGCAAGCCGGCCTGAGAGGGCCCCGTCATAGTCGCTCGACCGCGGGTCTTGACGCTCTCGGCTGGGGTGGGCACAATACGCGGCTCGGTTTGGGGCGAAAAATGACCGGTTCGGAGTCACTCGCGTGTACGCAATAATCGAAGACGGCGCTCACCAGTACAAGGTCGAAGAGGGCACCACCCTCGACGTGCAACTGCATGACCTCGATGAGGGCCAGACCACGATCGACTTCGACCACGTGCTGTTGATCAACGACGAGAAAGAGGTGAAAGTCGGGCGGCCCTATCTGAAAGGGGCCAAGGTTTCCGCCACCGTCCAGGGCGAGGTCAAGGGCGACAAGATCACCATCATCAAGTTCCGCCGGCGGAAGAACTATCGCCGCAAGCAGGGCCACCGCCAGCAGTACATGCGTGTCCGCATCGACTCCATCCAGGCGTAGCACCGCGCCGGCGCAAGACCCATCGCAGTGGGCGGCCGGCCGACTACGCTCTAACCCACCTTGCAGCACTCCGCCGGCAGCGTGAAATGAAACACGCTTCCCCGACCTTCCGGCGAATCGACCCAGATGTGCCCCCCGTGCCGCTCCACGATCCGCTTGCACAGCGCCAGGCCGATTCCGCTGCCGCCGTCGGCCTTGTCCGGATTCAATCGCTCGAAGATGCGGAACACGCGATCGCGATGCTCCGGGGGAATGCCCACTCCGTTGTCCCGGACGCTGAATCGCCACTTGTTGTCGTGTCTTGTCGTGCTGATGTGCACGACGGGCGGGTCGCCGCCGCGATACCGAATCGCGTTGCCCACAAGGTTCCGGAACAACAGCGACAACTGGCTCGCGTCGCCGCACACGGTCGGCAGGGCGTCGTGCGTCACACTCGCTCCGCTCGCTTCGATCGCCGCCCTCAGGTTGGCCAAGGCCTTGCCCAGCACTTCTTCGCACTCGACGCGATCGAATGATCGCTCCGCCTCTCCGACGCGGGCATACTCGAGCAGATCGTCAATGAGCCGGGCCATACCCTTGGCCGTGTCCATCGAGTCCTGAAGCAATCGGTCGGTGGACGGGTCGGACTTGCTACCGATCCGCCGGCGGATCGCGTCGTAGCACAGGCGCAGCACGCAGAGCGGCTCCTTGAGCTCGTGGGCCACCACGTGAGCGAACTGGTGAAGCTCGCGGTTGCTGCGTTCCAGCTCGGCCGCGTGCCGCTTCCGCTCGACGGCGTAACGGATGGACCGCTGCAGGAGCTCGCCGGTGATTCGCGTCTTGACCAGGTAGTCCTGCGCCCCCTCCTGCACCGCTCGCGCCGCGAACTCGAGATCATCGAGCGACGTTAGCACGACGACCGGGGCGCGGTCCGTATGGGCGAGCACGTCGCGCAGGGTCTCGGCCGGCTCGCTGCCCGGCAAGCGAAGGTCCAGCAGGACGGCGTCGACGTCGCCCCGCCCGAGCCGCTCGATCCCCTCGGGCACGGTGGCAACCCACTCCAGGCTTACGCTGAAGCCGTCCGGCCGGTCGAGGTGCCTCCGGACAAGCTCCGCATGATCGGGATTATCCTCGATCAACAGGACTTTCAGGTTTTTCTTGTCCATCTCAGCTATCCGGCGCCGGTTCGTTCCATACGCCCCAGTAGAGGCTCAGGTCGTCAACCATCTTCCGAAATCGGCTGAAGTTCATCGGTTTGACCAGGTAGCTGTTCGCGTGGCTGTCGTACGCCCTCGCCCGATCGGACTCCGCTTCCGAGGTGGTCAGTACGACCACCGGAATCGAGCGAAGATGCTCATCGCTCTTGATCGCCGCGAGCACCTCGTGACCATCCACCTTCGGTAGCTTCAGGTCGAGCAGGATGATGTCCGGCCGGGAAGACGGCGCCCCGTCCGCGCATTTTCGCAGGTAGCCCAGCGCCTCCGCACCATCCGACAGCCTGACGATGTTGTTCGCAATGCGGTTGCGCTTGAGCGTTCGCACGACGATCTCCGCGTGATCGTCGTCGTCCTCGACAAGCAGGAAATTCACAAGGTGCGGCGCCACGTCATGCTCCTGCCGGTTGGGATTCCATCAACGCGATGCTGCGCCGCCAAGGTGCGGGAACGCGAGCCAGAAGGTCGCGCCCTGACCCGGGGACGATTCCACCCACGCTCTTCCCCCGTGCGCCTGCATGATCTTGCTCACGATCGCCAAGCCGATGCCCGTGCCTTCGTCGTCGTCGGCCAGTCGCTGAAAAAGGCCGAATATCCGCTCATGGTATTCCGGCGCGATCCCCGGGCCGTTATCGCGCACACACACCCATATCTCTTCCCCGATGCTTTTCGCCCCGACCACGATTCGTGCCCCTCCCTGCCGGCACGCGTATTTTATGGCATTCTCCAAGAGGTTATCAATCGCCTGAGAGAAACGCGTCGGATCGGCTTCGACTGAGGGCAACCCTTGCTCGATAACCAGTTCTGCGCCGGCACGCGCCAGCCGATCGGACATGCCTTCGCTCAACTCGCGAACCGTTTTTCCAATGTCGACGGTCGCCGGTTCCAATGGCAATCTGCCGACGCGGCTTAGTTTCAGCAAGTCGTCAATCAGGTTGCTCATGCGGAGTGCCGCGCGTTTGATGCGGGGGAAGGAGTCCGACAGATCCTCCAGGCGACCGGCCGCGACGTCCTCCATGGCGTACTCCACGAATCCGAGCATCGTCGCGACCGGCGATTTCAGGTCGTGCGAAACGGTGTAGACGAATTCCTCGATCTCCTTGTTCTTCTGCTGGAGTCGCGCGTTCGCCAGGCGCAGACTTTTCTCGCTCTCGCTCAATGCCGCCTGCGCCTCGCTGCGTTCTGCGATCTGCTTCGCAAGGTCGGCGTTGATTTTCGCCAGCCCCGGCAGGGCCAGAGCCTTCGGCATCGTCGGTATCAGCACGAGGACCGTAGCCCACGACACCGCCGCCGTCGTCAGCTTTACCACGGCAGACAAGCGGTACACCGGCCACCAGAACGTGCAGGCTTCGATCAAGTGTGTTGCACCGCACGCAAGAATGAACATCCCGAACAGCACGAGCACCCGTGGGAAGGGCACGTCGCGTTTGCGAATGACGAAGTACAGGATCACGATGGGAATCGCGGTGAACGCCGCCCACATCATCAGATCAGCGGTCACGTGCAACCAGCCGTGCTCCGGCGTCCAGTTCCCGGTCTGCCATCGCGGCGGAAAATCTGACGTGTCCAGCAGCTTCGACAGGAACTCCATCATCGCTTGGACTCCGAGGCGCGCCGGTCACGATCGCCAGGCGGACAGGCCCCGGGTGTCGGCATGGCGACGCGTCGTGCGCGTGCGGCGCGCGCCGGGCTGAGCGTTATGCACGCGCTGCGCGGCGTGCGCGAGATCGATAGAGGGGCCCATTCTCGTTCGCCGTGAGTTTACGCCGATTCCCCTTCGAATCGAGTGGGTGCGAGTCGCGTCACTGGCCGAGCGCGACCGACGGACGCGCCGGCGTGGGCGAGGGGGGGAGGTAGAAATGGAGAAGCGGGGCCGCCACATCCGGAGGGCAGGACGCGACAACCCCGCTCAGTTCGCCAGTGTCACGCGGAGGAGCAGTAAGACGTTGTGACACAGTTGATTTCACACTGTGCCTGGCGGGATCGAACCCGTCAATCGCGCCAGGCTGCTCCCTCTCTATTTATCTAGTCGAATTTATCGCTCGCGTCATGCATGCCGCAAGAAAAATCTGAGACGGTACACGCCCGTTGCGATGGCGAGTCCTCCCGAGACGGGCGGAATCGGTCCCCATAAGTGCAGGGGGGCCTTACGACGGCCGATAAATAACGCGAAAGCCAGTGGATAAAGACGGTTGATGACTCCGTTTTCCGAACAGTCCAGCGCCTCTCGGACGGCCGGCGGGGCCGGCACCGCGGTCCGCCCGTCGATCCGGCCCGAGCACGTGCTCGATCGGGCGGCCTTCCGGCAGGCCCGGCCGGTCGGACGCACGCGCAACGCCATCACCCTGCTGATCCCGGCGTTCAACGAGGAGACGGGGCTGGCCCACACCATCGAACAGGCCCGGCGCGTTTTTGAAGACGCCGACATCGACGCCGAGATCATCGTCGTTGACGATGGCTCGACCGACGGCACCGCCGGCGTGGCTACCCGTCAGGGCGCTCGCGTGGTGAAGCACCTGTACGGCCGCGGCTACGGTCACGCGCTTCGCTCCGGCATCCTCGAAGCGTCTCACGAGGCCATCGTGATCTGCGACGCCGACGGTACCTACCCGCTGGAGCGCATTCCCGATCTACTCACGATGTTCGACAAGGGTTACGACCTCGTCATCGGCGCCCGCACGGGCAAGCACTTCTGGGGCAGCTTTGTAAAGGAGGTTGCCCGTCGGTTCTTTCACTGGCTGTGCGAATCCGCGACGGGCACGAAAATCGCCGACGCCAACAGCGGGCTACGCGTGTTCCGCCGCAGCGTGATCCTGCCGCACTTGCCGAAGATGTGCACGGGTTTCTCGTTCACGACTTCGCAGACACTTTGCTTTCACCTGCTCAGTCGCACGGTCGGGTACGTCCCGGTCGAATACCACGCGCGCATCGGCAAGACGAAGGTGCGCCACATCAAGGACTCGTTGCGGACCGCCCAGTACATCTTCCAGATGTTCGCCATCTTCAACCCGGTGAAGCTCTTCACCGTGCTTGCCTTTGTTCCATTCCTGGCCGGCACGGGCGTTCTCGCGGGGCAAACCGCCGCCGCTTTGGCGGCCGGCGCGGGCTCGTGGTGGAAGGCCGGCGTCCTGGCCGGTTTCGCCTACCTGATTTCCGCCGTTCTGTTCAGCGCCGGCTTCGTCACTTACGGCGTTTCGCGCCAGCGATGGCCTGACGCCGTGGGTGGGCAGGGTGCGGTCGAGCAATAGGCCGGGAGCTATCGTGTGTGCGGGATCGTCGGCTTCGTCCTGAAAGGTCGCGCCCAGCAGTGGGCTGAACCCCTGCGCCGGGCGGTCTACGCGCTGCGGCACCGCGGCCCTGACGATGAGGGCACGCTCACGTGGTCGCTGCCGAACGGCAGCGCGGGACTCGGGCATCGCCGACTCAGCATCCGCGATCTCTCCGCCGCCGGCCACCAGCCCATGATCACCGACGACGGCCGCTTCGCCATCGTCTACAACGGCGAAATCTACAACGCCGAGGAGCTTCGCGCCGAGCTCGAATCCGGTGGTTGCCGGTTCCGTTCGCACACGGACACGGAAGTCATCCTTCACGGTTTCGCGGAGTACGGGCCGCAGGTCGTCGAACGTCTCAATGGCATGTTCGCCTTCGCCATGTGGGACAGCGTCGAGCGGCGGCTCTGGCTTGTCCGCGACCGCGTGGGCATCAAGCCGTTGCTTTATCGCCGGACCGGCGACGGCATCGTGTTCGGTTCGGAGCTTCGCGTGCTCGCCGACTGGCCTGGAACGGAGCGAGCGATCGACGCGGTCGCCCTGCATCAGTACCTGATGTTCGGTTACGCGCTGACGCCCCGCACGATGCTACGCGAGGTGCGCAAACTGCCGCCCGGCTGCTGCCTCTGCTACGATGCCGGCCAGAACACGCTACGCGAGCACCGCTACTGGGACCTTGCGGAAACGTTCCTGGCCGGCAGCGCACTCGAGGGGACGGCGTCGCCGGAGGATCAGTTGTGGTCCCGACTGGGCGACGCCGTTGGCCGTCGCCGTGTTGCGGATGTTCCGCTGGGGTCGTTCCTCAGCGGTGGGGTGGACTCGGCCTCGGTGTCCGCGCTGCTGGCTGAGCGATCCGATTGGCGGCAGACGTTCTGCGCGGACTTTGCTGAGACAAGCTATTCAGAAGCGCGCGAAGCCGCCGCCGCCGCCGCGTCGATCGGCGTGGACCACAATACCCACACGCTTGCAGCGCCGCGGCCGGAAATCATGCAGCGGCTCGTCCGTGATGCGGACGAGCCGACGGCAGACAGTTCGTTCGTCCCGTACCACGCACTATCCCGTTTTGCCCGGGAGAAAGTGACCGTCGCGCTGTCCGGCGACGGCGCCGACGAGATGCTGGCCGGCTACATTACGTACCAGGCGAATCGCTACCACCGGTACGTACGCACCCTGCCGCGCCCCGTGCGTCAGTGGATGTCGCAGTCGCTCGGGGCGGCGATCAAGCCCGGCGCAACGAAAGTCGGTGTCGCGTTCAAGGCGAGGCAGTTTCTGTGCGCGGCCGACGACGACGCGCGCCGCGCGCACGCGATGTGGCGATGCCTGTGGCGGCCGGGCGACATTGGCGAAATGCTGACCGGCGACGTACTGATCGAGCTTCAGCGGAACGGCTCTGACCCGGTGGCCGACGTGACGAACTACTTCGATCGGGTCACGGAGCTGCCGTTTCTTCAGCAGGCGCTGTACGCCGACATGTCCACTTGGCTCGTTGACGACATCCTGCACAAGGTGGACCGGGCGAGCATGGCGCACTCGCTCGAGGTGCGGGTGCCGTTCCTCGACCACGGCCTGGTTGAGTGGTGCGCCCCGCTGCCCGAGCATTTCAAGCTGCGCGGTCGGACCGGCAAGTGGCTGCTGCGTGCGGCGGCTCGTCGCCACTGCTCGAACCTCGTGTTTCAGTCTCGCAAACAGGGCTTCAACGCTCCTGTGGGGCACTGGATCAACGGCTCTTTGCGCCCGTGGGCGGACGACTTGCTGGCCGACGCGCCGAACATATGCGGGCCGTGGCTGCGGCCGGACGGGGTGCTGAGCCGGCAACTGGCGGAGCATCGCAGCGGGCGGGCGGATCACGGCTTCAAGCTGTGGGACCTGCTGTGGCTGATCGAGTGGTGCCGGCAGGTCGGCGCGTCGTTGTAGCCGGCCGGTTTGCAGGTTCGCAGCGAGGGACCCATGACAACTGCGACTGACATGCCTTTGGAAGAACAGATGAGGCAGCCGCGCAGATCGACGCGGCGTGTGTTGCTGTTCGTGGCGATTGTGGCCCTTGCGTTTCATGCGATCCAGGTTCTTGCCTGCCGGCTGGTCATTCTTCCCGATTCGCGGCAGTACATCGCGCTGGCGGTCAGCATCGCCGATCGCGGCGATTTCTCGCAGGAACTGTTCCAGTTTCGCCCGCCGGGGTACCCGTTGATTCTGGCGGCGATTTTCCGGGTGTTCGGCGAGAACAGTTCAACCGCCATGCTGGTGATTCAGCATCTCATGGCTGTTGCCGTGGCGGTGATCGTTGCGGCGATGGCGTGGCGGCTCTGGCGAAATCGCGGGTTCGCCGCGGTGGCGGGCGTGTTTTGTGCCTTTGCCCTTCACGTCGGCAGCATGGCCAACACGGTCATGACGGAGATGCCGTACACGCTCGCACTGGCCACCTGCGTGCTGATGCTCGTCTACTACGTACTCGGCGACGGGCGTAAGTGGCTGGCAGCCGCGGCACTTGTCGCGGGCGTGTCGGCGGTCATCAAGCCGACCGGGCAGCTACTGATCTACACGTGCCTGCTTGCCGCGATTTTTCAGGAATGGCGCGCGGCGCGTGGAAGACGGCTCGACCGGCGGCTTCGCGCGATCTGCCTCGGCAGTGCGATCGCCACGCTGCCTGCGGTGGCCGCCGTCCTCCCGGTGATGATCAACAGCCATCGCCACTTCGGTTATTTTCAGATGACGGCCGCCCGCGGCTATGCCCTCTACTACCGAATGGCTTTCATTGACGAACTCGACGACCCGGGCAACGCGGCCCTCACCGAACTCCAGGAAGCCATCGTCGAAGCCCGTCGAGCCGGAGTGGTCCCGGAGCGGACGACGTATAAAGATTTCTTCCTGACGCTGCAGGCATATCGGAAAACGCGCGGCGCCTCGATGAGCGACACGTTCAAGGTCATGGAACGCGCGGCGAACGGCCTTCTTGTACGCCATTGGAAAACGGTCGCCCGCCGTACGGTGATCTACACGTACCGCACGCTATTCGAGCCGGATTTCACGTACCGATTCGTTCCTGGCGGCGTGGACGGCGCCGGCGGATACATGCCGAGAGACGAGCCGCTGCTCGGCCTGGGCACGTATCTCAAGCTCGCGGATTCGCTGGTCGGCCGCGAGGCGATGCACCGTTACGTGCCGGTCCGGACAGATGACACGTATTTGTCAGTCCGTTGGCGGCGGTTTGTGCGGTGGTACCGCGAGCGCATCGAGCTTGGATCGCCGATTACCGGCCTGCTCGATAGTCCTTACGAAGAGCTGATCGCGATTGCCGTTGTCGGCGGCGTGCTCTCGCTTCTGCGCCGCAACCGCGAGGGGTGGCTGCTGCTCGGGTTCGTGGTGTTCTCGCACGTAGCCCTGTCGGCTTTCATGCAGGGTCCGGTCGGTCGTTACGCCGTGCCCGTGCATCCGCTGATGGTCATGTTCCAGGCGCTTGTGATTGTTGAGCTGGCTCGCGCCGGCCTTGCGATTGCACGTAAGGGGACGGCTATCGCTTCTCGCCGCACACCAGAAGTGACTGCCCGACGAACGAGCGCGTGAGCGGGTCTACCACGCGCGCGACCGGCAGCAGGTACCGGTCGAATGCGCGAATCTGGCGAGACATGCTTTCGGCCGACAGGTTGCGTTGCCGGAGCACTCGGCCGTTGAGCCACCAGCCGACAGCCGACACCGCGTTCTGGTATCGAGCCCGAATCACGCGGAATCCAGCGTGTTCGACGAGCGCGATGAGCTGTTTTCGCCGGTAGCGGCGGAAGTGGCCCGCGGCCTCGTCCAGCGTGCCGAACAGCGCGGGCATGGCCGGCACGTAGAGGATGAGCCGGCCGCCCGGTCGCAGCGCGGAGCGCAGGTTTGAGAGCGCCGCGGCATCGTCTTCGATGTGCTCGAGGACGTTGAGGCAAACGACGCTGTCGCAGGGCTGCTTCTGGAGTGGCTCGAAGTCCGCGGCCTGCGCCAGGTCGATCTGGTGGCATTCGATGTCAGGGAAACGCCGTTGGATGTCGCGCAGGCACCATTCATCGAGGTCGGCCGCGACGATCTGGCCGTGTCGCATCAGCTTGGGGGTGTAGATGCCCAGGCCAGCGCCCACTTCGAGGATCCTCCCGGTCAGCAGGTCGGCGAACGATTCATACACCCATTCGTGATACCGCTCCGCCTCCGGCAGTGCGCAGCTCATGGTGTGCCGGCCCAAGGGGCGGCTCGACGATTCATTGTCCGCTTTTGCCGCGAGCTCCATCAGCCGTCACACTCCGGGTTCTGCGGATTGGGCAGCGGCGCGCCGCGATCCTGCCCACATGGTTATCGGCCGGTGATCGACGGAAGGCGACCGGAAAAGGGGGACGAAGAAGCGTGTCAGGCCACTGCCGGCTGCACCTCGCGGACGGCGAGCCGGCTGCGAATGCTCGCGTAGAGGAGCCCGGCGATGGAGGCGAGAAGAAACGTCCCGGCCCAGACGTAGGCGCCGCCGAGACGCGACAGGACGAGGCCGCCGATCGGGGCGCCGATCGTGTTCGCCCCCGAAAAGCACATGCCGAGCACACCCATGTACCGCGCCCGCAGGTGCACCGGCGCGAGATCGGAAACGATTGAGGGCACCATCGGCGCCATCATCATTTCGCCGATCGTCCAGATGATGACCGTGACGACGAACGCACCAAAGCCTTCGACCACGCCGATGAGGCCGAAGCCGATCGCCGTCGTGAATGCGGCGAGTGCCACAAGCGTTCCGCGATGAAACCGGTTGACGATCGACGTGCACGGCAATTGAAACAACGCGATGAGCAGGCCGTTCACGGCGATGATCCGGCCGTAACC
>JBECKQ010000023.1:0-3507 GCA_040235375.1 Phycisphaerae bacterium
TTCCGGACGGCCACTTGCACCGGGTCACCGAGCGGGGCGAGTCGCACGATGCGGACCTCGCTGCCGGACGTGAAACCCATTTCCGCAAGGCGCTGCTGAACGGCCGGGGTGCCGGTCAGTCCCCGAACGCGCCCCTTCTGGGCGACCTTGAGATCAGCGAGCGATCGTACCAGGAGCGTGATCACCTCATCGATGGGGTCGCTCGCGACCCTGCCCGAAACCTGGATAACACCAAAAAAGTTTGATCCACCAAACAATCATAGCGGCAGATTCCATTCCCGCCGTACACGGGCGGAGTCCGTTTACTTTATCTTAAGGCCCTGGGGGGACGCAATCGGCCCTGGCAGGCCTCTACGCGGGTTTCATCAGGTTGAGCGGGACGTAAATCCCGATACCGCGATCGGAGAAGAGCGGTATTTCTCACGGGGCTGTAACCTCACCGACTCCGCGTCGTCTAAGAGGGGCGAGGCAAAACGATGGGCGAGTCCGACACGCAACTCGCGGCAAAATGTGGGGCCGGCGATGCCGCCGCCCTGGAGATCCTGTATCGCCGACATGTGCATCGTGTCTGGCAGTATGCCTGGCATCGTACGCACTCGCGGGATGCTGCGGCGGAGATCGTTCAGGAGGTCTTTCTGCGCGTGGCACAGTCGGCGGACGGGTTCGCGGGCCGCAGCGCGTTTACCACGTGGCTGCACGCCGTCGCTCGTTCAGCGGCGATCGACCACGTCAGACGGAGCCGCCGACAGGCAAAACTCCAAAGCGCATCGCTGCGACTGGTTCGGCCGGACGATGAATCCGAGGACGGAACAGAGCGGGCTGAGTGGTGTAAAGCGGTGCGCCTGGCCGTGGCTGATTTGCCCAGCGCCCAGCGTGACGCGGTGTTGTTGTGCGAGCTTGCGGAACTGAGTCAGCGGGAAGCCGCAGAGGTGTTGGGCTGGACGACGACACGGCTGAAAGTGACGTTGTTCCGCGCCCGCCACCGGCTCCGCGACACGCTGGCGTTGTATGTCGAGGCACGCGCGAACCGCGGTGAGAAGAATCATGGACTGTGACAGGGCGAGAGAACTGATGGCGGGATACAGCGGCGAGAAGCCGATTGACCCCGCGCGCGACACAGATCGAGCGGCGAGCTCGGAGTGGTCAGCGGCTGAGGCGCACGTGGCCAAGTGTCGCCGCTGTTCCGCCGACTTGGTCTCAATGCTCCACATGCGGCGAATGCTAAGTGGCCTGCGGTCAGACGCGCCGACCGCAGGCGAGATCGAATCGATGTGGCGGGGGATCGAATCCGCAGTGCGGCCGAAGCCGCCCGACGTCCGCGATCGGATTGGCTGGCGAAGGGCCGGAAAGTTCGTCGGCCTGTGCGCTGCCGTGGCGGCGTGCCTGGTGGCTGCGCTGCTCTTGGGCGAGACGCGATACGCCCACAGCGGGCGCTCATCGCCGCGGTCGGTGTACTACGGCTACGGCACGCCATCGATGTCGGGCTACGTGCACTATCCACCACCGGGCGGAACGTCGGCGGACGTCGCGAGGGGCACGGTTGGACAGATGCGGGCCGTGGCCAACATGCGGCACATTGCCGCCGCCGCCGCGAGCTACGCTCAGGACAACCCAGCGGAAAAAGCGACCGCGCTTGGCACGCCAATTACCCGGCCCGAAGCTCCCACTCAGACGGAACAGACAGGCCGCGAAGTCAGCCAGAGGGCCGAAGACCGCTCACCGCCTGCGGAGCAAACCGACGGACCGCCGCAGCGCGAGACGACGACGATCAGAACCGCCGAGATATCGCTGGAGGTCACGGATTACGACGCGGCTGCGACGTCCATTACCGCTGCGGCCCGACAATACGGCGGATACGTCGCCGACACCGCGGTGCACGTGGGGACCGGCGGAGCTCTGAGCGGCACGATTGTTCTGCGTATCCCGCCGGACTCCCTTTACGCCACGCTTGGCGCCCTGCGGCGGATCGGCCGCGTGGAAGCCGAGAGCGTGAAGACCGCGGATGTGACCGCAGACTACGTCGACCTGAATGCGCGACTCGCCTCGCTGCGCGTTACGGAGAAGCGCCTGCACGAAATGGCCGATGGCAAGACGGTCGCAGACAATGTGTCCGCGTTACTCGAAGTCGAGCGCGAGATGACACGTGTCCGGTCGGAGATTGAGAGTCTCGAAGGCCGCCTTCGGGTGATGGCCGATCACGTGGCCATGTCGATCATCACGATTCGATTGCGTGAGCTGCCGCGGCCAGTGCCGTCCGCGAGTTTGACCCTCGAGGTGCGATCGGTGCAACAGGCCGGCGATGAACTTGCCGCTGCGATCTCCGGCGTGGGCGCGCAGGTCATTGCCGGACGAACGGAGCGACAAGCGGCGGGCAACCGGACGGGACACTTCGAGCTTCGGCTTCCGTCGGCACGGTTCGGCGAATGCCTGAAAGCGATTAGCGCATTGGGTTTCGTGACGCAGCAAGACGTGACCGGCTGGAGCCCATCGGATGCGGTCGAGCCCGGCAACGGCGCGCTTTGTGACGTGGCGCTGACACTCACGGAGTCCGATCGGCAGCCTCCGGCGGCAAACCTCACGCTAGTCGTGCCCGATTTCGAACCGGCCAGGCGGAAACTGGGCGATATCGCTTCCGACCATGGAGCGACGGTCCTTGCCGCCAACAGCGCGCAGCTATCGGACGGAACATGGTCGGGCGATCTTCGGCTCACCCTTCCGGCCGGGCAAATGACAGCGATCCTTGACGAGTCGCAGACCCTGGGGGAGGTGTATTCGAGAGACGTCGCCGGTATCCTGCCCGGCCGCGACGCGGACGCGCCGGCCTCGGTGATGATCCACCTGAGCGAGCGTCCTGCACTTTCCCCGGGCGGCGCCGGCGCCGGGGGCACGATGCGGCGGTACCTGCGAGACGGCCTCGAAGGGCTTTACGAATCGGTTGGAATGATCGCGTATGGCCTCGTGGTGATGGTGCCGTGGCTGCTGGTTGTGCTGCTGGCAGTCTGGCTGATTTCGCGGCTGTGGTGGCGACGAAGCAAGCCGGCAAGTGGTTGATTCAGGACTGTTTCACTTCTGTACACCGCGGCGGCTCGCGTGGGCTCAACCATGTCGTAGAATGGGCCCTCTGATGAGGGCACAGCACTCCTTCAACAGTGTGTTCGCCGAATGGTCGAGGATGGTGTCGCGATGGCGGGTGGGAACCGGCGGGCTGCTGGCGGTCGCCGCGGCCGTCATAGGCGTCGTCGGCTGGGGCTGCAGCAAGGAAGACCCGCCGCGGGCGCAGGTCTCCCGTCCGAACATCGTGTGGTTGTCCATCGAATCCACCCGTACCGATCACGTCGGATGCTATGGCTACGAGCGCGACACGACGCCGAACATCGACACGCTCGCCCGCGAAGCGACGTTGTACGAAAACGCTCACGCGGTCACGAGCTGGACGCTCACGTCGCACGCGAGCATGTTCACCGGGCTCTATCCGGCCGCCCACAAGGTCATCTGGCCGGAGGATAA
>JBECKQ010000087.1:0-30835 GCA_040235375.1 Phycisphaerae bacterium
TTATCGATTTCATGCGGCCGGCGAGTGTAGCCTTGCAGGGACCGATTGCAACCAAGCGAGCACCTGCAGTGATACGCGGGCGTTTCGGAGCAGAAGTCGCAGGGCGGAAGTCAGAGGTCAGACACACGTTTGTGGCACGGTCATCTTTGCCCGTGATTCACGGGCTGGAAGCCCGTGCCACTCCGAGCACGGCGGATAGACCAGTGGCACACGGTAGGGTTTCTTGTTCGCGGCAGACCGGACGGGTACACTCCGCGCCGAGGAGCGCGGTATGGCTGATTTCAACAAGAACCTGTGGGCGCCGTGGCGGATGGAGTACATCCGGTCGATGGAGCAGGAAGAGGCCGACGAGGGCTGCTTTCTTTGCCATTACGCGGCGCATCCCGAGCAGGATCGGACGAACCACGTGCTCTGGCGCGGCGAGCACTGCCTGGCCATGCTCAACCGCTTCCCGTACACGAACGGCCACCTGATGATCGCGGTGGCCAGGCACGTCGGCGATCCCGGCGAGCTGAGTCCGGAGGAAGTGACGGAAATGACCCAGATGTCGTACGCGGCCGTCGAGGTGCTCGCCCGGGTGGTCAGCGCCCAAGGCTTCAATATCGGGACGAACATCGGCCGGTGCGCGGGGGCCGGGCTGCCCGATCACATCCACACGCACGTCGTGCCCCGGTGGAGCGGCGACACGAACTACATGGCGGTTCTCGGCGGGACGCGCGTGATCCCGGACGGGCTGAACGAGACGTTCGATCAGCTCGTCGAAGCCGCAGTTGAGATGGGCCTTCGCAGCCGGTAGCGGCCCGGCGGCTGACCGGGCCGGCATCTCGGGCAGTGGGAAGAGCGACATGCCGGCGAGCAGCGAATCACAACTCGCCTCTTACGCGGCCACGATAGATCAACATCGCGGGCGGGCGCACGACGAGCCGGACGACGCGTTCCGCGCTCCGTTCGAGCTCGACCGGCATCGGGTGTTCAGCTCGGCGGCGTTCCGCAGGCTGGAATACAAGACGCAGGTGTTCGTCACGCTGGAGGACGACCACTTTCGGACGCGGCTGACGCACACGCTGGAGGTGGCCGGCATCGCCCGCACCCTGGCCGGGGCACTGCGGGTCAGCGAGCACCTGGCCGAGGTCATATCGCTCGCCCATGACGTGGGGCACCCGCCGTTCGGGCACGCGGGGGAGATGGCGTTGCGCGAGCTGATGAGCGCGCACGGCGGTTTCGAGCACAACACGCACTCGCTGCGCGTGGTCGATTACCTCGAGCATCCCTATCCGCAGTTCCGCGGGCTGAACCTGACGTACGAGACGCGCGAGGGGCTGATCAAACACACGACGCGCTACGACAAACCGTCCACTACGGATCCGGCGCTGTGGGAGCTGCTCGAGTCCGGTCCGCTGCCGACGATCGAGGGGCAGATCGCATGCCTGGCCGACCGGCTGGCGTACGACTGCCACGACCTGGAGGATGCGATCGCGGCGGGGCTGGTGTCGGAGAAGGAGTTGGAGGAGATCGAGCTGTGGCAGGTGGTGGCCACGGGGGTACGGGCGGCGTATCCGGCGCGGCCGTTGATCGCAGTGCGGCGTCCGGTACTGGACAAGCTGCTCGACATGCTGGTGGCGGACGTGGTGGCGGAATCGAGCCGGCGGATCGACCGGCTCGCGCCCAAGATCATCGACGACGTGCGCAACGCGGATGGTGCGGTGGTCGAGCTGTCGGCTGAAATCTCGGCGCGCGTCAACCAGCTCGAGTCGTTCCTTATCGAGCGGGTTTATCACCATCACCGGCTGGCGCGGATGGACACGAAGGCACGGCGGTTCATCGAGCGCTTGTTCGGGGCGTATGTCGAGAACCCGAAGATGCTGCCACCGCGTTTTGCGCGGCGGATCGACGAGCAGGGCGTGCATCGCGTCGTGTGCGACTACATCGCGGGCATGACGGATCGCTTCTGCCAGGACGATTACACGCGACTGTTCGAGCCGTTCGAGCGGGTGTAGGGGCGGCGCGAGTGCGAGGTCCACGCACTGCTCGAGAGTCCCGATGCATCGGGACACACGGGGACCGAACGGTTATCTACGTTTCACCACGGCGTGGCGGCGCTGCGCTTCGCTCGCTGCGCCGACGGTGCCACCTGTCAGCCCTTGGCGGCGAGTGAGGGAGATTGTGTCCAGGCGTAGTTGCGCTCGTCGGTGAGGACGAGGCCGTCGCGGAGGGTGATGGTTCGCTGGCATCGAGCGGCGACGTCGGCCTCGTGGGTAATCATGATGATGGTGCGGCCCTCGGCGTGGAGCTCGCTGAAGAGTTCGAGAACCATCTCACCGGTGGCGGTGTCGAGATTGCCCGTAGGCTCGTCGGCGAGGATGATCAGCGGGTCGTTCATCAGGGCGCGGGCGATGGCGACACGCTGCTGCTGGCCGCCGGAAAGTTCCATCGGACGGTGGTCGGCGCGATCGGCGAGACCCACCTTGTCCACCAGGAGTTGGGCCCGTTGCCGGCGCGTCTCGGCCGGGGCGCCCTGGTAGAACAACGGCACCTCGAGGTTCTCGAGGACGGTAAGCTGCTGAATCAGGTTGAAACTCTGGAAGACGAAGCCGATCCGCTCGCCACGAATGGTTGACAGCTCGTCGTCGTCGAGGCTGGACACGTCGAGCCCACCGAGCAGGTATCTCCCACTGGTGGGTCGATCGAGACACCCGAGGATGTTGAGGAGCGTGCTCTTTCCCGAGCCGCTGGCGCCGCAAACGGCGACCCATTCGCCCTGAGCAATGTCGATGGTCACACCGCGCAGGGCCTCGACGGCAATAGTGCTGCCGGGCTTCACGTACGTCTTGGTCAGGTTCTCGATCGAAGCGATGGACATTGTTGGTCGGTCTGGCGCCGTCGGGGGCAAGACTCAGTCAGTATGCTGGGCGCGTGACGGGCGGCCGCCGCCGCGGCCGTGCGGTCGCTCACCACCACCCGCGCCTCCCTGAGGGCGTTCGCCGCCCTGCTCGGGGGTCTTCCGCTCGGCCACGGGCTGCTGCGGCTGGTCCAGGTTCTGAGGAATCGCCGGCGCTTCTTCGGCGACGGGCTTCGGCAGGCGGCTCATCAGCGAATCGGAAACGGCCAGAAGAACAGTGTCGCCCGAGGTCAGGCCGTCACGCACTTCCACGTACTCGTCGCTGGACGTGCCGACGGTGATCTTGACTGGTGCGGCCTCCTGCTCATTAACGCCTCTGAAGACGTAACTGTCGCTACCCACGCTGTAGACGGCCTGAACGGGAACGGCAAGGACGTCTTTTATGTAGTCGATCAGGATGGTGGCGCGAGCGGTGACGCCCGGTTTCAGGCCGAGGTTCTCGCCGTCGAGCAGGACTTCCGTGTCGTACTCCTTGAGATCGGGGTTGAGCCACATGTTCTGGGAGTCGGCGAGGGGGGCGATCTTGGTAACCTTGCCGGTGAACGTTTGGCCAGGAACACCCTCCACCTCGACATTGGCATTCTGGCCAACGACGATCTTGCTCGTGTTGGCTTCGTGAATCCGCAGCTTGACGACGATGCGCGAGGTGTCGGGCAGCTTGATGAGCGTTTGCCGTTCGTAAACCTCGGCGCCTTCGGCGATCTGGCGCTGCTCCCAGCGGTGGCGACCCGTTTCGTACACGACGAGTCCGTCGGCGGGCGCGCGAATCTCGGTCTTCTTCTGCTGCTCGAGGAGCTTGCTGAGGCGCTCCTCAGTCAACTGGTGCTCGGCGTCCTTGGCGGCCAGATTGGCCCGCTGCTGCGCTTCCTTGGCGGCGGCTTTCTTGATCGTGCGATCAAGCTCCTTGCGGGCCTCGTCGACGTCGGACTCTTTCTGCTGCTTATCCTTGGGGTAGGTGTACTTCTCGAAAATGTCGAGGTCGAGCTGGGCTTTCTCGACGTTGATGTTCGCCTCGTAGGCATTGAGCTCGTCCTGCTGAAGCTCGCGGGCGGTGATGAACTCCTGCTCGCGGAGCTCCTTGGAGTCGGAGAGCACGTCGTTGGCCTGCACGAGCAGCTTCTGCGCCTTTTCGAGGGCGAGCTTCTTTTCGATCAACTGCTGGCGATAGTCGCCTTCGAGGTACTTGTTGAGCTCGATCTCGGCGTTTTTGAGGGCGAGCTTGGCCTTGCTGACATCGCTCTCGTTCTGATCGAGCGTGATCTCGAGCTCCTTGCGGGCGGTTTCGGCCGTCGCGGCGGCGTTCTGGACGGTGATCTGCTCGGCGCGGACCCGGTCGTCAATCTCGTTGCTGGCCAGGCGGACGAGCAAGTCCCCCTTCTTGACCTCGCTGCCCTCCGCAATGAGCCAGATGATGGTGGAACGGCCCTCGACTTCGCAGTTAACGTTGACGGACTGCTTCGCGTCGAGCTCGCCCTTCTCCGTGAGCGTAACGGGGAAGGAACGCTTCTGCACGACGAAAGCCTCGATGCTGTGGCGAGCGGCGGCCCCGCCGCGGCCGAGGACAAAGTACGCCGGCGTCGCCACCACGGCGAAGAGAACGACGGCCAGGGCCACCCAGCGGAGCGTTCGTTTCCGCGTGGCCTTGGACCAGGCGGTGGCCTGTTCGGGTGCGAGTGCGGCCGGGTGGGAGGACGTTGTCTGCGTCATCGGGAATCCCTGGCAAGCGCGTCTGCGGAATGCGGCACGGAGCGCACGGTACTCCAAGCCAGTTTAACGGCAGACTGCGGCGTCTGAAACCCACCTAACCGGCGGATTTGTCGGAATTTGTGTCACCACTCTGTACCGCCGCCTCGGTGAGCCACAGCCCCTCGTCGTCCACCCGGAGTGTACCCGTGTCGCGCAGAAAAGTCAGGATGGCCAGGCGGTAGTTCGCCAGGGCGGCGGCATACGCGTTGCGTGACGATTGCAGGGCGCGCTGAGCCTCGATCACGTCGCGGTTCGATTGCAGCATGCCGCGGTCGAAGAGCGCGCGGGCCTGGGCCTGGCGGAACTCGTTGACGCGGACGTTCTCCTCCTGAATCCGCATGGAGAGACGCGCCTGGCGGAGGTTTCGGTAGGCGTCGCGAACGTCGAGGCGGACGGTGTCGGCGGCGCGCTCGTAGTCGCGCTGCGCGCGGCGCAGGTCGATCAAGGAGGAACGAAAGACGTTTCGCTCCTCGCGACGATCGAAGGGAATCTCCAGCGCCAAGGCCCCCTGCCACAACGTGCGCTCGGTGTTGTAGCTGACGGAGTTGAGCTGGTTGGGGTCCGTGTCCATCGTGACGCTGCCGGTGAAGTCGAAGTCGGGCAGCAGATTGTTCTTGGCGATAAGGACGCCGCGCCGGGCATCGTCGATGGAATCGAGGGTATTGAGCAGGTCGAGCCGATACTTGAGGGCGGTGGTGATCGCCTCGTCTTCGTTCACGTCGGGCTCGACGAGGTCGATGTCGGACTCGGCGGCGTCAATCGGCTCGTGCGTGGGCATGCCGATGCTGATCTTGAACCGGTCCAGGGCGGCGCGGTAGCGCGTGCGGGCGGTGATGATGTCGTTGGATACGTCGAGCACCTGGACCTCCGTGCGGTCGACCTCGACGGCGAGGATGCGGTCGGTCTCGAAGAGCGCCCGGCTGCGTTTCTGGTCGGCGACGGCGCTGTCGAGGGCCGACTCAGCGCTTTCGATCTGCGTCTTGGTCGCCAGCAGGTTGAAGAAGTCGCCGGCCACCTGGACGACAAGATCACGCCGGGCGGATTCGAAGTTGCGAACGGCGTAGATGAGATTGCGCTCCGCCTGGTATCGCGACTCGAAGGCGACGCGGCCCGCTCCGCGAAGCAGGGGGATGTTCGCTTCCAGGATGGCCTGGCCGGTCTCGCCGGTGGTGATGTGGTTGCCGAGGTCGCGCATCAGCGTGTTGACGATCCGGGCGGCGACCTCGCCGCCGTAGGGCAGGCGCTGCGTGGCGGAAATCTGAGAGACGGCGGTCATGGCCTGATCGAAGTCGCGAATCTGGCCGTAGTTGGCGTATTCGGTGCTGACCTGGCCGACGACCTGCGGGGTCCAGAGCTGGCGCTCGGTCATGAGAGCGAGGGCGGAGAGGTACAGATCCTCCTTTTGCGTCTGGAAGCTCCAGGCGTGGTGAAAGGCATAGTTCAAGGCGTCGGTCAGCGTAAAGGGCCGGGCCTCGGGCATTTTCTCCTTGAGCATTTCGGAGACTTCCGACTGCTCTTCGGATGGCGGCGCAACACCCTTCTGGAAGGCTTCCGGGACGTTCGAGTCGATGGGGTGAGGAACGAAAGAGTACATTTCTGCGGGCCTGCTCTTGATGCCGTGCTCCGGGCCGATGTAGGCGTCGCTGGTCTCGCCGAGGGCCTCCTGCTGCCGCTCGCGAATCACTTTCGTCGCGATTCGGTCGGCGGAGTTGATCCACATCTGCTGGCAACCGGCGGCAAACGGGAGGGAAAGAGACAGAACGAGAAACGGTCGAAGGCGGGTCTTGCTTGGCATGGGCGACATGTTCGTTCGACAGCCTATGAACTGTCAATACTGGTCCATATAATCCGGGCCATGTCTGACAACTTGCCACAAGACATTCAGTGGCTAACCGAGCGACTTGCATCCGCGAAGTTGGTGGCGTGCATGACCGGCGCGGGCGTGTCGGCGGAGAGCGGCGTGCCGACGTTTCGCGAAGTCGGCGGGCTGTGGGAGGGGCATCGACCGGAGGACGTGGCGACGCCCGAGGCGTTTCACCGCGATCATCTCATGGTCTGGCGGTTCTATAACGCGCGACGCGCCGGACTATTGAAGGTGCAGCCGAATCCGGCCCACTACGCGCTCGCCGAGATCGAGCGGCGGGTACGCGAGTTCCTGCTGATCACGCAGAACGTCGATGGGCTGCACCGACTGGCGGGCAGCAGGAAGATCGTCGAGCTACATGGCGACATCTGGATCGACCGGTGCACGTCGTGCGGGCACGAGCGGCGTGCAGACAGGGTGACGGAGCCATTCCCCACGTGCGAGAAGTGTAACGCAATGACCCGGCCCGGCGTGGTGTGGTTCGGGGAGATGCTACCGGCCGGGGCATTCGATCGGGCGGTGTCGGCGGTAGCGTCTGCCGACGTGATGCTGGTTGTGGGAACGAGCAGTGTCGTGCAGCCGGCGGCTTCGCTGGCGGACATGGCCCGCAGCGAGGGTGCGACGGTCGTGGAGATCAATCTCGAACCCACGCCGCTTTCGCATCACGCGGATCGGTCGCTCCTGGGCAGAGCCGGAGACATCCTGCCACAGGTGGTGAGCGCTTGGCGGCAGCCGTGACGGATGGCACACGTCAATGGTCGCGACACATCGGGATACACGGTGGTTGTCAACGTTCGCCACGGCCTGGCCGCGCTTCGCTGCGCCAGAGCGTGCCACCCATCGTGCAATCGCGCTACTCAGCTTTGGCGGCGATGAGCGCGCTGGCCGAGTTCGTCGCGGATAAAGGCGGCGTCCTCGTACCGCTCCTCATGAACGGCGGCGTTGAGCAGGCGGCGGAGGCTGATGCGCGGGTCCTGGGTGACGTGCCGGCCGATGGTGAGGCGAAGCCCTTCGAGGGCGTGCACCTCCGGACTGGTCCGATAGCAGTCCTCGTTGTCGGCACGACGGAAGCTGCACAGGAGGGCGTAGAGTCCGTCGTTGACGCGGGCAAACGCCTGGGCCGGCCGGCCCGCGACCATCTCGGCCAGGGCGAGCGCTCGCGCCCGCGCGGTCAACAGATATGGCCGGAAATGCAAAATCGCCTCGCGGTCGTCGTCCGCAGCGGCGTAACGCTCGCAGAGATCGATAATGGCGAGCACGTGCGAGGCGTCAACCGCGGCGTGCACGAACTCCTCGAGCACGAAGAAGCAGAGATACCGCTGATAGTACAGTGCGGCCTCGTAGCGCAGCTCGTCGCACGCGCCGGGCGGAAGACTGTAGCCCAGGTCCGTTCCGCACCGGCGAATGAAGGCGTCGAGCGCGCGGCGGTAATGATCGAGCAAGGTCCAGGAACCGTATGGAAGCTCACCGTCGGGCCGGCCGGTGCTCTCGAACTGGGCAACCCCCATGTCGACGCGCAGTTGAATGCGTTCGACGCCGTCGCAGCCTGCAATGCGGCGACCGGAGAGCCGTCCCGGCTCGTATGGCCAGTCGTTGAGAAGGGTGGTCAGGTCGACGCTCACCGTTGCTCTTTCCCCGTTTTTCCGCGTTGCCAGTCGGTAATTCTAGGCCGGCGAAACAGCCTCCTTCCACGATGCTTCCGTGTCGTATCGCAGCGTCCGAGAAGAGCCCGACGACGGCGCGCAGGGTGAACTGCGGAGGAACGGATTCTCTTTCGATCCTCGGCGCCGTGCAGAAGAAGACGGCTCGGCGACCTTGGTTGACACCCTTTCGACGGCCGCCATACTCGTGCGCTCGTACTTCACCGGGCGTCGAGTGGCGCCGGGAGTATTGGGACCATCGCGAGGTATTCGTGCCCAGACCGGATGGAAGAAAAGCGAGCGAGCTGCGCCCCGTGACGTTCATCCGCGGCTTCACGCAGAACGCGCCCGGGTCGGTTCTGATTCAATGCGGCAACACGCACGTGCTATGCACGGCCTGCTTCGAGCCGGGGGTGCCGAAGTGGAAGGCGGGTTCAGGTTCGGGGTGGTGCACGGCCGAATACGACATGCTCCCCGGCTCGACGAGCACGCGAAAGCCGCGAAACCGCGGCCGTATCGATGGCCGCACCCAGGAGATACAGCGGCTGATCGGCCGGTCACTACGGGCGGTCATCGATCTGGCGGCGCTCGGCGAGAACTCGCTGCTGATCGACTGCGACGTGATTCAAGCGGACGGCGGGACGCGCACGGCAAGCATCAGCGGCGCGTACGTGGCGGCGTATGATGCGGTGGAGGCTGCGCGGGCAGACGGCCTGCTGGATCGCTCGCCGTTCAACGACGCGGTTGCGGCGATCAGCGTGGGCATCGTGGGCGGCAAAAGTCTGCTCGACTTGAACTATGCGGAAGACCTCGAGGCCGAAGTCGACATGAACGTGGTCATGACCGGCAAAGGCGGGTTCATTGAAGTGCAAGGCACCGGTGAGCGCGGCACATTCGACCGGCCCACGCTCGATCGACTTCTTCAGCTCGCCGCGCGCGGCATCAGGCAACTCACCACGCTTCAGCGCAGCGCTCTGAAAGGATCCAAGGGAAAGTGACGTGCGATTGCGCATGAACAACCACGCGATGCAGGCCCTGGCGGGGCAGTGCGGCGCGGGAACATGGCGGCGAGTTACGGCGCTGTGCGTCACGGCGGCGTGCGCAGTCACGGTCCTCGGGTGCAACGGCGAGTGGCGCGGCGGTTCGGGCTCAAACTGGTTGCAGCCATTTCGCCCGCCGGGTGAAGATTGGTCGATCCTGTGCATGGAGGTGTGGGGGCCCGATCGGCAACTGCGCAGCGAGCGCATTGCCGAGACGCTGCGGCGCACGCCGGGCATCAGACCGGCCGACGTTCGCGTGGTGCACAGCGAAGAGCATTCGCGCATCTACTACGGAAGCTACTGGCGAACGGCGGACAAGCAGACCGGCGATCTGAAGGTCCCGGACGAGATGAAGCGCGACATGCGGCTGATCAAGGACCTGGCCGTCGATGGGGAGCGTTTTTTCTATGAGGCGCGCGTTCTGCCGGCGCCGACGCCGGACGTCGGCGATCCGAAGTGGCGGCTGCGCAACAACCCCGGCGAGTACACGCTCCGCGTGGCGATCTTCTACAACGAGCCGGGCTTCAACGAGCGCAAGAAGGCGGCAGCCGAATACTGCCGGGAACTGCGCGAACGCGGGTACGAGGCCTACTACCGCCACGGCGATATTACGAGCGAGGTCTACGTAGGCAGCTTCGGCCCGGATGCCCTGGTCGAAAAGCGGCAATACGGCGTGCTGATGAACGTGCCGGGGCCGGCGGTGCGGGCGCTGCAGCGAAAAGAGAACTTCATGTTCGAGCTGTGGAACATGAAGGGGCGGTCGCAGAAGACCGAGGGCGGCAAGCTTATGCGCTCGTCGCGCGTCGTGCCGGTGAAAGGGGCAGCCCAGCGGGACAGCCGGGAGGAGCCCTGGTGACGCGGTGCAAGATTCTGGTCGCGACCGGCAATCGCGGGAAGCTGCGGGAGATTCTCGAGATCGTGGGGGAGATGCCGGTCGAGTGGGCGACGCTGGCCGACTATCCGCCGATGCCGGAGGCCGTCGAGGATGGGGCAACGTTTGAAGCCAACGCAGAGAAGAAGGCGCTGCATTACGCAAGCCTGGCCGGTGTGTGGACTCTGGCCGACGACTCGGGCCTGGTGGTCGATGCCCTCGGCGGCGCGCCGGGCGTGCACTCCGCGCGGTACAGCGGCAGCCGGAACGACTCGGCCAACAACCGCCGGCTGATCGCAGAGCTTCGCGGCGTTCCCCAGTCGCTGCGAACGGCCCGATTCGTGTGCCACGCCGTGCTGGCCGAGCCGGGGCGCGTGCTGGCCTGCGCGGAAGGGACCGTCGAAGGAGTGATCATCGACGAGGCGCGGGGGGTGAACGGCTTCGGTTACGATCCTCACTTCCTGCTTCCCGGGCTGAACCGCACGTCCGCCGAGCTCGACGCAGCGGAGAAGAACCGAGTGAGCCACCGCGGACAGGCAATGCGCCGGCTGGCGGAGCAGCTCGAGCGATTGCTTGCCCAATCTCACATCTGAGGAGGCCCTAGCGCACTGCCGTTGTGGGCATCCACGGCGCCGCTATAATCGCCGTTCTTCTAGTGGAGCTGACCTTCTGTGGGAGGTGATAAGCGATGCCAGATCAGTACGTGCCGCAGCGGATGTTCTTCACCAAGGGCGTAGGCAAGCACAGAAACAGTCTTCAATCCTTCGAGGCCGCGCTCCGGCACGCCGGCATTGCTCAGTTCAATCTGGTTCGCGTTTCCAGCATTTTCCCGCCCCACTGCAAGATCATCTCGCGGTCGCGTGGTTTGCAGGCGCTCAAGCCGGGGGGGATTCTGCACTGCGTGATGACGGAGACGCGCACGAACGAACCGAACCGGTTGGTGGCGGCCGGCATCGGCCTGGCCATCCCCGCCGACGAGGATTCCTACGGATATATCGCGGAACACCATGACTACGGCATGACGGGCCGGCGCTGCGCGGACTACGTTGAAGACATGGCCGCCAGTATGCTCGCCACGACTTGCGGGGTCGAACTCGACCCGGAAACCGCCTACGACGCCCGGCGAGAAATCTACAAGAGCAAGGGGCTCGTGATTCGCACGCGAGCCATCTGCCAGACGGCGGAGGGCGACAAGAACGGTCTGTGGACGACCGCCGTGGCCGCCGCTGTCTTCGTGGATTGACGCGCCGGCCTCACCACTCGGTTCGGGCGCTTCGATTTTCAACCAGCATACGCAGGGAGGAGCTATGTCCGACCACGGCCAATCGTGTTCCGGGAATCACGCCACGCCACCCAGCGAGGAAGACTGGCTGAGCGGTCCGGTCATCAATCCGCTGCAACTGTCGGGCAACGAGCACGTCGCGGACATGATCGATTCCGTCTTCGCCCGGAGCGGGTTCAACGCCCGCAGGCTCGCCGAGGCCTGCCGGCTGTATCGGCGGATGATCGAGCAGGAGGCGACGATCGGAATGACCCTGGCCGGAGCCATGACGCCCATCGGCATGAGCGGGGTGATCATCTCGCTCATGGAGGCCGGCTTCATCGACTGGATCATCTCGACCGGCGCCAACCTGTATCACGACCTCCATCGCGCGTACGACATGCCGATGGTGCAGGGGGCCCCGGAGGTGGACGACAACGAACTGGCCGACCTGGGGGTGGCGCGGATCTACGACGTGTTCATCCACGACAGCGATACGCTCGAGGCGACGGACAAGGTGATCCTGAAGGCCATCAAGGGAATCGATCTCGACCGGCCTTTGTCCACGGCACGGCTGCACGACCACATCGGGCGGCGGATTGTGGAGTCGGCCCCCCATCCCGAGCGATCGATGGTGGCAAGGGCGTCGCAGCTGGGCGTGCCCATGTACACGTCGTCGCCGGGCGATTCGTCGATCGGCATGAACCTGGTCGTGCCGCACATGTTCCACAAGGAGCTGCCGCTGAATCCGCTGCTCGACGTGATCGAGACGACGGCGATCGTCCGCGGTGCGGACAAGAACGGCGTTATCGAGGTCGGCGGCGGATCGCCGAAGAACTTCTATCTGCAGACGCAGCCGACGTTGCATCAGATTCTCCACGACCCCAGCAAAGGCGGGCATGACTTCGTCATTCAACTGACCGTCGATTCGCCGCACTGGGGCGGGCTGAGCGGGGCCACGCCGTCGGAGGCGCGCAGTTGGGGCAAGATCAAGGACGCCACCAGGAACAACGTGGTGGTCTATTCGTGCGCGTCACTGACCCTGCCGCTTCTCGCCCAGTACGCCCTGACGCGATGCAAGCCGCGCCGGCAACGGCGGCTGTACGAGCAGATCGGCCAGCTTACGCAGGAACTGCGAGAGGCCACCGTCGCCAATCCGGATTTCGCCGAGACGTACGACTCTCTATACAGGATCGACTGAGCGTGACGCGCAACTTCCTCGGCCTCGATCCGTCGCTGTGCAACTATGAAGATGCCCGGTTCGCCGTCCTGCCGATTCCCTACGAGGCGACGGTGACGTTTCAGTCGGGCACGGCACGCGGTCCGGAAGCGATCATTCGCGCGTCGGCGCAGGTCGAGCTATTCGACGAGGAGCTGCTGTTCGATCCGTCGCAGGCCGGCGTGGCCACACTGGGGCCGGTACTGGCCGACCTTGGCGGGCCGGAGCAGATGCAGGAGGCGATCTTCACGGCGGCGCGCCGCCCGGTGCGCGACGGCAAGTTCCTGCTCGGCCTCGGCGGCGAGCACAGCGTGACGGCCGGCCTGGTTCGCGCGATCGCCCCGGCGCACGAAAAGCTCAGCATTCTTCAGATCGACGCCCACCTCGACCTTCGTAACGAATACGAGGGATCGCCCTGGTCGCATGCGTGCGTGATGCGCCGCTGCCTGGACCACGCGAACACCATCGTGCCGGTCGGCATCCGTAACGTCAGTGAGGAGGAACACGGATTCCTGGGCAAAAGCGGGATCCAGCCGATCTTCGCGCGAGAGTGCCTGGGGTCGGACGACTGGATCGATACAGTGCTCGAGAGCCTGGGCGACGACGTGTACGTGACCATCGACATCGACGGTTTCGATCCCGCGTTCGCCCCCGGCACGGGCACGCCCGAGCCCGGCGGCCTTGACTGGTACCAAGTCGCCGATCTGCTCCGGCTGGTGTGCGCCGAAAAACACGTTGTGGGCGCGGACGTCGTCGAAGTAATGCCGATTCCCGGGCAGGCGGTCACCGAATTCCTCGCCGCCCGGCTTGCCTACAAGCTCATCGGTTTCATCGCCGCCAGAGAAAGCGGCCGTCTCTAGCGTCGGCGACCCCAGCCGCCAGTCCCGGGCTCGTGCAGCGTTGGCATCCGCCGCGTGGCGCGTACAATGCGCCGGTCGCATAAATGGCGGTCAGCGCGATGCACGTGATCATCAATGGACAGCAGAAGGATTTTGCGCCGGGGACGACGGTCGCGGAGCTTCTGCGCCAGCTCGATCTGGAGCCGATCCGCGTGGCGGTGGAGATCAACAAGGAACTGGTGACGCGATCTACGTTCGACAGCGCACAGATTCACGACGGCGACCAGATCGAGGTTGTTACATTTGTCGGAGGAGGGTGATGACACACGACAGGTATCGCATCGGATCTTTCGAGCTGCGTTCGCGGCTGTTCGTGGGCACGGGCAAGTACGCGAACTTCGACATCATGGAACGGGCACTGGCGGCATCCGGATGCCAGGTGGTGACGGTCGCCGTCCGGCGCGACGTTCTGTCGCCGGAAGGCGGAGCGCGGCCGGACAGCATCCTCGACCATCTCGACATGTCGCGGTACACGGTTTTGCCGAATACGGCCGGGTGCTTCACCGCCGAAGACGCGATCCGTTCTGCGCGTCTGAGCCGCGAGTTGCTCGAGGGCCTCGGCAATCCCGGCGCGAAATGGGTCAAGCTCGAGGTCCTGGCGGACAAGAAGACGCTGCTGCCGGACCCGGTCGGGACGCTTAAAGCGACGGATGCCCTCGTCGAGCTGGGCTTTGAGGTGCTGGTCTACACGAACGACGACCCGATTCTGGCCAAGAAGATCAAGGACCTGGGGCCGGTGAGCGTCATGCCGGCTGGAGCGCCGATCGGCAGCGGCCTCGGCATTCTGAATCAGAACAACATCCGCCTGTGCCTCGAGTACCTCAAGGACGGTGACCCGGACTATCCGGTGATCGTTGACGCGGGCGTGGGAACGGCGTCGGACGTGACCGTGGCGATGGAACTCGGCGCGGACGGCGTGTTGCTGAACACGGGCGTTGCCGGCGCCGCCGATCCCGTGCGGATGGCTACGGCGATGGCGCACGCGATCGAGGCCGGGCGGCTGGCGTGTCTTTCGGGGCGGATTTCGAAGAAGCCCTACGCGACGGCGTCGTCGCCGATGGAGGGGACGATCGCCCCGGTCCGCGTGGGGGCGGGGGCAAGCTGAGACCAACGTGCTGACGGGCCTGCGAGCGTGAAACGGGCGACCCGCAACAAGCTTCTCGTCTGGATCATCTTTGTGGGCCTGCTGAATTTCGGGGTCTACACGTTCTTCTATTGGTATTTTCAGGGCGACGCGCGCAACGGCTTTCTCCGCGTGGAGAACGGTCAGGTACATTACTACCTTCGCGGGCACTTCATACACACGCCGGACGGGAGGGCCTCCGCCCCGGTGTCGCGCGCGGTATGGATCTACAGTTTCGTCCATTCCATCAGTATCTGGCCGACCATCGCGGCCGTGCTGGTGTCAATGTTCATACTCGCCCGACCGCACATCATCGCGACGATCAAGTCCGACTCGCTGATCGCCGGCCGCACGCTGGTCAATGCGTGCATGGCGATCGTGATCGCGTTTTCGCTGATCAGCAGCGCGCTTTTCGTGCTGAACCTGATCCAGGCCCTGCGGGCGGCGGCGATCGGCCACGATTTCGGCGTTTGATCGACAGGGCTTGTAACCCCTGCGCAAGTATCGAGGCGCCTTCTTCGGCGCCGGGCGGCCGGCGCGGCCGCACGCGTGGCGACGCGAGCGGGCGAGGCCGGTGAGTCTGTTAGGAAGCACCGGGTTTGATCGCTGCGAATCGGCCCCGTAGAATTGCCGACATCGCACCGCACACCAGCCGGCAAGGACACCGGTGCGATCACATAGTCGCCGCGGCGGTGACAGCGCCGCTCGTTTCCTGCCAGCATTCGAGGAGACATGATGAGACGTCGACGATCAAGACACGGCATGCAATGGCTGCTGATCGCAGCCGTCTGCTGGGCGCCGGTCTCGGTGGCCATCGCCCAGGAAAAAGAAGAAGCCAAGCCGCATCCGCTGTTGGGCATCATGGAGAGCGAGCTGAACCTCTCCATGGCCAAGCTGGTCGCCGCTGACGGGACCAAGCCCTATTTCATTCAGTACTCCGTTACAGACAGCAAGTCGGTGAACGTCGCCGCGACGCTGGGAGCGATCACGACCAAGCAGGAGGACCACTCCCGCATGCTCGACGTCGACGTTCGCTGCGGCGACTACTCGCTCGACAACACGCGGCAGATTCGCGGCGGCTACTTCGGCGGGTACGACCGCTGGGGCCAGGCGAAGGCGATCCCCCTGGACGGCGATCCGCTGGGTACGCGCTACGCCATCTGGCTCGCCACGGACGACGCCTTCAAGGACGCGGTCAAGCGGCTCGCTCAGGTCAAGGCCAACCTGAAGGTGAAGGTGGAGGAGGAAGACCCGTCGGACGACTTCTCGCGCGAGGAGCCGAACGCGTCCGTCGGCCCTTGGGTGCAACAGTCCTACAACCTCGACGACCTCGTTGCGCGGGCCAAGCGTTATTCCGAGCGATTCCGGGAGCACCCGGAGATTTACGGCTCGACCGTCATGATCCGCGGAACGGTCGGCAACAACCTGGCTGTCAACTCCGAGGGCAGCAAGCTGCAATACGGCCGGGGATACTGGCGCGTCGGCATCCAGGCCTCCACCGTAGCCGACGACGGCATGGAGCTGTGGAAATACGACTCCTTCGATGCGGCCGAGCCCGACGGCCTGCCAAGCGACGAGGAGGTGTTCAAGGCGATCGACGCCCTCGTCAAGGACGTGATTGCCCTGCGCAGCGCCCCCATCGTCGATCCCTACACCGGCCCGGCGATCCTGGTCAATCGGGCCAGCGGCGTGTTCTTCCACGAAATCTTCGGCCATCGCATCGAGGGCCACCGGCAAAAGGACGTGGAGGAAGGCCAGACGTTCGCGAAGAAGATCGGCATGCAGGTGCTGCCCGACTTCATCAGCGTCACGGACGACCCCTCCATGCGCCAGTTCAACGGCGTCGACCTGAACGGGTACTACCAGTTCGATGACGAGTGCGTGGCCGGACAGCCCGCGCACATCGTGGAAAACGGAGTCTTGAAGACGTTCCTGCTGTCGCGGTCGCCGACGCGCGGATTTACGAAGTCGAACGGCCACGGCCGGTGCAATCCGGGAATGCGGCCCGTCTCACGACAAGGCAACCTCATCGTCGAGTCGTCGAAGCACGTGTCGTATCCGCAGCTTCGGCAGATGCTGATCGACGAATGCAAGAAGCAGGGCAAGGAGTTCGGCCTGGTGTTCGAGGACATCTCCGGCGGATTCACGATGACGCAGCGGCGCGGCGTGCAGGCGTTCAAGGTGCTGCCGCTCGTGGTCTATCGCGTGTACGCCGACGGCCGGCCGGATGAGCTGGTTCGCGGCGTCGATGTCGTCGGCACGCCGCTGACGAGCTTCTCGAAGATCCTCGCCACGGCGGACGACCCGAAAGTCTTCAACGGTTATTGCGGGGCGGAGTCGGGCTACGTTCCCGTCTCGGCCATTTCGCCGAGCATCCTCGTCGAGCAGATCGAGGTGGAGAAGAAACAGAAGTCGCAGGACCGGCCGCCGATCCTCGAAGCGCCCATCGCGCTGGAACAGAAGACGGCCGCGCAGAAGTCCACCGAAGGCGATGATCGATCCTGACTTCGTGATGAACCAACGACCTCTCCAGACCGGAGATTAGAAAAATGCTTAGAACAGTCGTGATAACCCTGGCCGCTCTCACCGTGTGGCAGCCACTGGTGCAGGCGGACGAACAGGTCGATCAGGAGCTTCGCAACGACGTCGTGCTGCGGGCGATGGTCGACGAGCTGGGCCGCAGCATGAACGGTCTCGAGCTAAAGGACCTCGAGCGACCGTACTTTATCGAGTACGCGATCTCGGACACGGCCGGCGCCAGCGTGAGCGCCGCCTACGGCTCGGTCACGTCGGATGACGACAGCCGTCGCCGCCTGTTCCGCTCCGACGTGCGCGTCGGCTCGTACGATCTGGACAACACGAATTTCTCGGGCGGAGGCGGATGGTGGGGAGGCAGCTCCGGCGCCGCCATGCCGGTTGAGGACGACTACACGGCCATTCGCCAGGCGATCTGGTGGATCACCGACGCGGACTACAAGCAGGTGTCCGAGGACCTGGTTCGCAAAAAAGCCTTCATGGAAAGCAAGATGATCGAGGACAAGCCGGCGGACATGTCGCAGGAGAAGCCGGCCGTGTACTTCGAGAAGCGCGACGATCTGAAGATCGAGCGCGGTAGGCTCCGCGAGATGGCCGTCGCGCTTTCGAAAATCTTCCGCGACTACCCGGAGATCCACGAGTCGAGCGCCTCGGCATCCGCATCGCACGCCAACCGCTACATGGTCAACTCCGAAGGCACGCGCATGCGGTCGGGGAGCCGCGGGTACGTCGTGTCGGTGAATGCATCGGTGCAGGCCGAAGATGGCATGGTGCTGTCGGATTCCGTCTCGTTCAAAGGGCAGACGATCGACGACCTGCCCAGCCTCGACAAGATGAGCGCCGACACGCGGGTGATGATCGCCCGACTGACGGAGCTCAAGAAAGCTTCGACGCTGGAGTCATACACGGGCCCGGTGCTGTTCGACGCCGAGTCGGCCGCCCCACTCTTCGCCGCGCAGTTCAGCCGACGGTTTTCCGGCGGGCAGCGCGACGTGGGCAGCCAGACGCCGCCCGATGATTTCTCGCGCAAGCTCAATCGTCGCATTCTGCCGCGGTCCGTCAGCGTGGTCGATGACCCGACGATCACCAAAATCGGCGACGACCCGGTGTTCGGCCACTACCTCTACGATGATCAGGGTGTCTCCGCTCAGCCCGTCAAGCTGGTCGAAGGCGGCCGGCTTCTTGCGCAGCTCATGTCGCGCAATCCGTCGAAGGAGTTCGCCCATTCCAACGGGCACGGGCGCGGGATGTACCAGCCGCAGCCAACATACAGCAACCTGGTCCTCACCGCGGAAGACGGCTTGAGCACCAACGGACTCAAGCAGGAGCTGATCGATGCCGCGCAGGACGAAGGCCTGGAATACGGCATTCGCGTCGCGGAGCTGGGCAGCGTCGGCGGTGGCGGCGGCGGGTCTGCCAGCTATCGCTACCGTTACGGCGGTCGCGGCGGGGCCGGCGGGTCTCAGCCGTTGATCATGTACAAGGTGTTCCCCGACGGGCACGAGGAGCTTGTCCGCGGCGCCGACATATCCGGGTTGAACCTGAAGGCGTTCAAGCGGCTGTTGGCCCTTGGAGACAAGCCGTACCTGGTAAATTCCGCCGGCGGGGCCGGTGGCGGTGGATCGACGGTCGCAGCACCGGCCATGCTCTTTGAAGAGCTC
This sequence comes from Phycisphaerae bacterium, assembly GCA_040235375.1. Lineage (GTDB taxonomy): Bacteria > Planctomycetota > Phycisphaerae > UBA1845 > UBA1845 > JBECKQ01. The sequence continues at coordinate 18,759 of JBECKQ010000087.1, forward strand.
GACCTCGCGGAGATCGATCGCGACTTCGACAAACCGCCGATTCTCCCTTCGCCGCTGGCGAGAGAGCAGGAATCGACGAAGTAAGAGCGTGAGCCACGGCCTGTCCCTTCGAGCCAGCCCGTGCCACCCCTGGGTGTAGCGATGAAATCTGCGCCGGCCGGCAAATCGCCGGCCGGCGCTTCTTTGGAGGGCAAGGCATGTCTGCCCGCTTCGCGTTTCTGGCCGGCGCCGCCTGGATGTGCATCTGCGGTGCGTGCACGACTGAGCCCGTCGTATCGCCGCGGAAAGTCACCATCGGCGCCCTGCTGCCGCTGACCGGCGACCTTTCATCTCTCGGCCAAGCCTCCGAGGCGGCGCTGGCGCTCGCCGTAGTCGAAGTCAACGACTACTACGAACAGCTCGGCCTGCCCGCGGAGCTCACGCTCGTGGTCGAAGACACGCACGCCGACGCCGAGCAAGCCCTCGACAAGCTCCGCAGTTTCTCCGGGCAGGGAATCATCCTGGGCATTGGCCCGCTGACCGATGAAGGCTTTGCGCGATGCTTGCCGTACGCTGAGCGCACGAACCGCCTGCTGGTCAGCCCGTTCAGTACGGCTCCGTCGCTCGCAGCCGCTGATGACAACGGGTTTCGGCTCGTGCCGGACGATGCAATCTGGGTTCAGGCGATGGCGGACGCGATGCACCAGGACGGCATTGACGCGATCGCCATCATGCACCGCAGCGGCACCGGCGCGGACGAGCTCACTCAATCGGTCGCTTCGGCATTTGCCGATACGGGTGGCTCCATCATCGGCAACATTACGTATGACCCGTCCACGGTGCCGGGGACGGATTTTCGTGACGAGCTCGACGAGCTCGAGCAGCTGGTGAGCGATGCCACGAATGACTTCGGCACGGCGGGCGTGGCGGTCCAGCTCGTCTCTTTCGATGAAGCGATTCAGATCTTCAAACAGGCGGACAGTCGCAGCACGCTAAGCGCGGTTCGGTGGTATGGCGCCGCGGGGCTGGCCGTCAACGGTGACCTGATCATCGATGATGAGGCGGCCGATTTCGCCAACCGTGTCGCATTGGTGGCACCGGCGTACGGCGGCCGGGATCCCGAGCGTTACGATGTGGTCGAAGCGGCGCTGGAAGAGGAGCTCGGCCGCCGGCCGGAGCCCGACGCGATTGTCGCCTACGACGCCCTGTGGCTGTCCGCCCTGGCGGCGTTCAGCTCGCCCGAGTTGGCGAACGCGGATACGCTTCGTGCGGCCTTGCCGAATGCGGCCGGCATCTACCAACCCGCCACGGGCCCGATCGAGCTGAACGCGGCGGGCGATCGGACCGACGGTCCGATCGAATTCTGGCAGGTGACGACGGCCGGCGAACAATTCGTCTGGCGCCGCATCGCTACGTACGCCGACGGCGAGCTGCAAGCCATCGATGTGTCCACGTCTGGACTGTGATCCTCGACGCCATCCGGGCCGCAAGATGGCACTCGGCGAGAGCGCTGGTATTATCGCCAACGAGACTGGGACATTCGCCAACGTAACGACGGCCTGCAAATGCCCAAATCAGCGGAATCTCATCTGGCTCGCCTCGCGGACGCGACGACGTTGCAGCTCCTTCGCGAGCTCGGGTTCAAGTGGGGCCTGATCGACGCGAACCTCTGCGCGGCCGTCCGTTTCAAGAAGCTCGGCAATGGGGCCCCGTCGATTGTGGCGCTACTGGGCGGGGCGTCTTCGGGCAAGAGCACGCTGTTCAACAGCCTGCTCGGGCGCGAGGTGAGCCGCATCAGCGTTCACGCGCACGAAACGCTCGGACCGATTGCCGCGGTGCACGCAAGCAAGGCGACATCGGTGCAGGCATGGCTGGACGACGGGCTGCTTCTGTCGCACCTCGAGACGGAGCGCCTGCCGAACGACGATTGCACGACGGGCCGCGTCGGCGCTGCTTTCCTTGTTCAGCATGAACGGCCGGGGCTCGAGAACGTGCTGCTGCTGGACACGCCCGACATCACGAGCAAGCTCGCAGTGGACGAAGGAGCGATTACGCTGAGCCTGCTGCCGTGGTGCGACGGGTTGATCGTCGTCGTGGACGAAGAGCGCTGGTTCGACGCGGCCGTGTTCGAGGACGCGGTGGAACCGGCTCGTGACTTCGGCCCGCAACTGTGGGTCGTTTTCAACCGCACGGAGCAGGCGGAGCGACTGGAGCCAGCCGACGAGCAGCGTCTCGCCGCGCACGCCGCCGCATTCCATGCAGGCGATCATTGCCTGAGCCCGTTCCGGCCGGGCGTCGGCTACCGGCCGTTTTCCGACGAAACGCAGAAGACAGTCTTGAAGTGGTTCGCCCGATCGCGGCCGGACGAACGGAACCGGCAGTTGCGAAGCAGTCTCCAGCGCCGCTGCGCCACCATCGTCAGCGATAACGTCACGCGCGCGGAGCAGTACAACCGGCTGGTCCGCGACGTGGACAATCAGCTTGCAGGGGTCGTCGAAACAACCAGCCTGTCCACCGATCTGCTGACCGCCGAGGAGCGCGACCTGCTCGGCATCGGCCACCGGTTTCTGCCGCTTTACGACGTGATTCGCACCGTGCGGCAGCGGCTCGTGTCGTTCGGCCGGCTTCGGCCGGCGGCAGCCGAGGTGGACTTCGAGAAGCGCACCGACGAACTGGCCGACGTGCTGCGCCGCAACCTCGAGCATCGTTTCCACCGCGCGGCCGACCGCATCGACGCCACCGTCGCCGACAGCCGATACCTGGCCGATGCGGGCGCGAACTGGAAAGGCAACTGGGCAACGCCGCCCTTCGACGAGCGCGAGTGGGCGCGGCGCATCCGGGCCCATATCGACGCGTGGAAAGAGGAGACGTCCAAGCTCGCCCGCCATGGCGACTTGGCTTCGATCGGGATCGCCACGCCGCTGCTTGTCGCCGATCTGCTGTTTCTCGGCGGAGCGGGCATCACGCTGACGTGGGCTGCGGCGTGGGTGGCCGGCTTCTTTGGCGGCAAGGGCCTGGTGAACCTGGTGAAGCGCTCGACGGCGTTCGAGGAATATCAGACAACGGTGCGGGCATACCAATCGTTGATTCGCGAGGCGCTGGCCGAGCAGTGGGAACAGAATCTTAAGTTGATCCCCCGCCGGCACATGCGGATGACCGATCCCGTGCTCGAATCCATCATGTACTGGTCCACCCCTCAGCGAGCAGGAATATGAACGGCGAACGGCGCAATCCGGAAACGGTGCTGTCATCCGTCAACAGGCGGCTGGCCGAACTGCTGCGGGAAGAGCCGCTCACGCTGACGACGGGCGGCAGCCGGACGCTCGAGGACCCCCTCTGGGTCTGGGGGATCGTTGGCGGCAAGGACGTGGGCAAGACGACGCTGATCAACGCGCTGGCCGGCGGGGACGTGGTCGAGCCGGGCGTGGAGATCGGCGAGGGGACGTTCCGGCCGTCGGTGTACCTGACCGAGGCGGACCTGACCGCGCTGCAAGCGCGGTTCGCCGACCTGGCCGGCCTGTCGATCATTTATCACCCGGACGCGCCGCCGTCGATGCACGGGCTGGCGCTCGTGGACCTGCCGGATTTCGACTCGCTCTTTGCGGATCATGCCGAGCAGGTTCGGCGGATCGCCGGCGTGCTGGACGGGATCATCTGGGTAACGACGCCGAAGAAGGTCGGCGACCTGCGGGCGATTCGCGAAATCCAGCGCGTTCTGAAATCGCGTACGAACTTCGCGTACGTGGTGAACAAGATGGACTGGGTGCTGGCCCAGAGCGATCGCCCGCCGCGCGAAGAGCTCGAGCGGGCGACGGCCGCGCTTCGCGCGCAGGTGGCGGAATGCGATCCAGGAGGCGGCGAGCCGCGTTCCTTCCTGATCAGCGGCAAGTACCGCACGCCGAAGGACATCCTGAACGCGATCGCCCGCGGTCGCGATATGCCCGATGCGACGTCTCTGATCGAAGGGAATGGCGAGCTCCGCGAGGCGGTCCGAACGGTGGCGAACAACTTCGAATCGCTACGGCGGCGACTGACGACGGCGCCAACCGCCGAGGCCGCCGCCGCGAACAAACGGGCGAATCTCGGCTACCAGATTCGGGCGCAGGCCGGCCAGCTGCTTGACCATTACCGCCCCACCGCGATCCTCGATCGGCTCGATCGGGCCGCCGGGGCCGAGGAGTTGGAAGAGCTGGCCACGCGATTCTTCCCGCCGGTATACCACAACGGATTGATCCAGCGATTGAACGCGGACCGGCGGCTCTTCGCCGAGTGGTCAACCACCCTCTTCAAGAACCGTATCGCGTACTGGTCGTTGCTGGGCATCGTGGCGTGGCCGATCGCACTGGTCGGCGCAGTGCTTGGAGGCGTGCGCATGCTGCGACCGGCTGGGGCGAACGCCGGCGCAGAGGATGCGTTTCGCTTCGACGGCATCGCGTTGGAAGATCGGGTGGAGGGCGTGCTGGCCGGCGTACGCGCCCGCCTGGCCGGGCTGTTGGAAAAGTTGACGATTCAATTGCCGGATGAGAGCGAGCTGACCGCGCGGTTCCGCGCCGATGCTTCGCTTCTCGCCGACGAGCATCGCCGGGCGGTCATCGAGCCGTTGATGGAGCGCAGGCCGGGGGCGTTCGGGCGGTTTCTGCGTTGGCTGATTCCCGTGCTGATCCTGCTGTGGTTCCCGTTCGTGCAACCGGTTCTGGCCGGTCTGATGACGGCGCTGGTCGGCGGCATGAGCAAAGGGGAAGCCGCGTCGCTCGTGATTCACACGCTGTCGGCGACGAAGATTCTGTCGGCGCTGGTGGTCGTGCTGCTGATCTACGCGGCGATGGTCGGTATCGTCTATTCGCGCGCCGTGCGGGATACGTTTGCGGCGCTTGAACGGCTGCGCAACGCGTCGGCGGAGACAATTGCCGAGCCGATGACGGCCGCCCTCCTGGCGGCGGTGCGGAAGCCGGTCGACCGCGTTCGCGCGGAGCTGGCCGATCTGACGGCGACGCTCCGGCAGTTCGCGGGCGATGCGGTTGACGATCCTAATGACGGCACCGCGGAACGGCGCGTCTCTGGCGACGAATCCTGACTCTCCATCAGGCGGAATTACCAAGCAGGCGGCGTACTTTCTTCAGGTCTTTACGCATCGCCGCGGCGATCCTGGGAAAACGCATCGCCGCTGCGGGATGATAGGTGATCAGATAGGTCCGCCCGTCCTTTTTGATAACGCGGCCGTGCAGCTCGTTGAGCTTCGTCGTCTCGTCAAGTAGCTGCCGCACCGGTGTGCCCCCGAGCAGAACGATGACGCGCGGTTGGATCGCGTCGATCTGACTGTCCAGCCAGCGGTCACGACAGATGTCCAGTTCATCTGGCCGCGGCGTACGGTTCTTTGGCGGGCGGCATTTTACTGCGGACGTGATGAACATCTGATCGCGCGCAAGACCCAACTCCGTGAGGATCTGGGAGAGAAACTTGCCCGACCGGCCGATGAATGGCCGCCCCTCGTCGTCCTCCTTCTCGCCCGGTGCCTCACCTACGAGCATCACACGTGCTGCGCGCGGCCCCTCGCCGGGGACAGCATGACGGCGACTCTCGTGAAGCCGGCAGGCGCGGCAACGTTGGATGCCGCGGGCGAGGCGCTGGAGGTCAGGGCGTTTTGTGGCCATCGCGCACGTTCGCTCCCATACGATCGCAGCTCTGATGCGGTGATCGATTGCGTCCGTTTTATAGTGCGCCGGTATCGCGCCACCATTCGAGCGTCTTGGGAATGCCGCCGCTCAGGGGCGTCGTCGGCAGGTAGCCGAGCAGGTCGCGCGCCTTGCTGATGTCGGCGACGTAGCGCATGACCTCGCCGGGGCGGCTGGGCTCGTACGTCACGTTGGGGCGCTTCCGCAATCCGAGGGAGATGATGTTGACGAGATCCACGAGCGTCCAACCCTGGCCGTAGGCGAGGTTGATCGTCTGGTTGGCGACCTTGCCCGACGTGAGCGCGTCGATTCCCCGAATGACGCCGTCCGCGCAATCATCGACGTAGGTAAAATCGAGCACTTTCTCCCGGCCGTACACGGTGATCGGTTTGTCGTGGGCGATGCGCTCGATGAACAGTGGAATGACGCGCTCCATGCGGCGGGCATCGTTGTCATAGCGGCCGTACACGTTGCTGAAACGAAAGACCAGATACGGCAGATCGTAGCACTGGGCGTAAGAGTAGATGAGCGCCTCGCCGGCAATCTTGCTCGCGCTGTACGGGCTTTCGGCGACGACGAAATCGGCGAGCGCCTCATGCGTGACGTGATGATGGATGTCGCCGTACACCTCGCGTGAGCTGGCGAAGATGATCGGCACGCGATGGCGGCGGCAATACTCGACCATCGTAAACGCCATCTGAATGTTCTGCATGGCGCGCTCGGGCTGTTCGACCAGTTCGTACACCTTGGCGTGCGCGGCGAAGTGCAGGACCACGTCGAAACGGCCGCGGTCGGGCAGGTCATCAAGGCCGGCCGTGGCCAGGTCGAGGATGATTGTCTCGACGCGGTCCGTCCATTCATTCTCTCGCCGGTCGACGCCGAGCACCTTGTCGCCGCGAGCGATGAGGGCAAGGCCGACGTTGGTGCCGATCTGCCCGCTGGAGCCGGTGATCAGGACGTTCATGCTCCCTCTCCTGTCCGCGGATTCCGTGCGGCGGTTGAATCCTCCAAGTCCGCGCAGAGCCGCTCAACGCGCTCGCAGACGAGATGATAGGCCAGCTCGTGGGCTTCCTGCACGCGATCGCTTTCCGCGTGATCGACAACCAGGCAGTAGTCGCAGCGCTCGGAGAGAGCGACCCCGCGACGGCCGGTGAAAGCCACGATCCTGGCCTTCCGCCGGCGGGCCGCGTCCACTGCCGCGACAACGTTCGGCGATGTGCCCGACACACTGAGAATCCAGAGAATGTCACGCTCCGTCACCAGGCCATCGACCTGCCGGGCGAACATCTGCTCGCTGCCCAGATCGTTCGACACCGCGGTCAAAGTCGACGTGTCGGTCGTCAGCGCGACGGCGGGCAGCGGATGGCGATCCTGCTTGAAGCGACCGATCAACTCGGCGGCGATGTGCTGGGCGTCCGCCGCACTGCCACCGTTGCCGAGGACGTAGAGCCGCCCCCCCGCGCCGAAACAGTCCGCGATCGCTTCGGCGATACGCCGAAGCAGATCGACGCTCTCCGCGAGTTTCTCGACGACGCGCAGATGATCTTTGATCGCATCTTTCATTTGGTACTTGCCGTCGTACTTCCGTTGCGGATGCGCTCGATAAGGGCCGTGGTGCTGTAGCCTTCGACCAGCGGAATGAGCTTGACGCGGCCGCCGTACGACTCGACCACCTCGCGGCCCACGACGCCCGCGGTCGCCCAGTCCTCGCCCTTCACGAGCACGTCCGGCCGGATCATCGAGATGATGCGCGCCGGGTCCGGTTCGCTGAAAATGACGACGTAGTCGACGACCTCCAGGGAGGCGAGAACGCGGGCACGATCCTCGGCACGCGTGAAGGGGCGGCCATCCCCTTTGCCCATCGCCCGGACGGATTCATCGGAGTTGACCGCGACTACCAGCACGGAACCCTCATCGTGGCAGCGAGTCAGCAGGTCGATGTGGCCGGCGTGGATGATGTCGAAACAGCCATTGGTCAGCACAACGGTCTCGCCGCGGTCGCGGCGCAGCTTCAGCTCGCTGACCAGCTCTTCGATCGTGCGGAGCTTGCCGACGCGCCGGTGCTCTTCGAGCCGAAGCTCCGCAAGAACTTCGTCTGCGGTGATGGGCACGCAGCCGAATTTCTCGACTTCCAGGCCGCCTGCGATGTTGGCCAGGTGAACGGCCTCCGGCAAACTCGCACCGCCGACCATCGCGGCGGCCAGCATGGCCAGCACGGCGTCGCCGGCGCCGGTATTGTCGTAGACGCTTCTTGGCCGCGTCGCGACGTGCTTGTACGGCTCGCCCCGGCTGACCAGCAGCGCCCCTTCGCGATCGAGCGTGACGACCATCGCCTGCAGGTCGAGCTGTTCGCGAAGCTGCTCCGCATGGCGGGCAATCGCGTGGTGCTCGCTCGCCTCCTCGCCGACGGCGAGCGCCAACTCGCTGCGGTTCGGCGTAAGCAGCGTAGCGCCGCGGTAGCGTCCGTAGTCGTTCAGCCGGCCGGGATCGACCAGCACGGGAATGCCGCGCCGACCGGCCGCCTCCACGACGCCCGCGACCAGGTCGCTGGTAATGAGACCTTTCTCATAATCTTCGATGCAGACGGCATCGGCATCGGCGATGCACGCGAGCGCGGCATCCAACACGCGGTGCGCGTTGTCCGGCGTCAGGGGGCCGGTCGCCTCCTCGTCCAATCGAAGAAGCTGCTGGCGGTGCCGGTGCTGGGCGAGGCCGACGAGTCTGGTCTTGGTCGTCGTCGGTCGGTCGGCCAGCACGGCGATACCGGTGCAGTCGGCGCCGGATTCGGCCAGCATGGAGACGAGGGTACGGCCGTTGGCATCGTCACCGACCACACCGCAAACGATCACCTGCACGCCGAGTCCCAGCATGCACGTGGCCACGCTGCCGCTGCCGCCAACGCCGTCCGCGCGATCGACGGCGCGGAGCACGGGGACCGGCGCTTCGGGGCTGATCCGCTCCGCGTCGCCGTATATGTACCGATCGAGCATCAGGTCGCCGATCAGGAGGACCTTGCGGCCCGCGGCCCGGCGCACGATCGTGCTCAAGCGCTGACTCATCCTGGCATATCTCCGCGAGAATCTGACCCCGCCGCGATGCAATGCTATGGCGTGGGCGAAAAACGGTCAATTGACTCGGCGGCCGCGAATGCATTCCCCTCGATCGCTACGCCCGTGCTGACCCGATGCGGGCAGTGGTCGAGCACCTCAGGGAGCAGGATTCTCACCATCCTGCGAAGTCAGATTGCTCACGGTGCCGCGCGCAGCCTGGAGCCGGTCGATCGCGCCGAGCAGTTGGTCAATGGCGGCGCTCAGCCGGTCGGGGGCGGATGGGTGCAGCTCTTTCTCCGCCTGCATGATGGCGATCTGTTTTTCGAGAGCTTCCAGTCGCCGACTGTAACGGATGTCGATGATAGCGGCATCAAGCTCTTGCGCGCTTTGCTGAAGCGCCGTTGCGACCGCCGCAGCCGGAGCGCCGGTCGACACCTCGTAGCGCGACAGCCTACCGGTCGCACCGCCGAATTCGACGGTCGTTTTGCTGTCCGTCAGTCCCTTGGAGCGCACGTCCGCAACGACGACAGGACCGAACTGGGGAAAGTCAACCGATGCCGTGAGGACGTTCGTTCGGTCGACATCCACCGACACGGGCACGGCCGTGGGCACGCGGTAGATAACGCCGTTTCTGCCGCCGTCGGGCACGTGGATCGCGCGAGCGTTCGCCAACTGCCAATCCGCACAGTGCAGGGTGATGGTGACCGTGGGCAGCGTCGAGCCGTCCCCGAACAGATCACCCGGATCGATCTCGATGGGCTTGATTCGGCCGTCCTCGCCCACGTAGTCGGCGGGATCGATGACCGTGACGTAGGTTTGCTGCGTCTCTCTCACGATCGGCTGATTACTCTCGTCGCGAAGCGCGGCAACCTGCAGAAGCAGATCCAACTCCTCCTTCAGTGACTTGAGCCTGCTTACCCTGTTCCGGATCTGCTCCACGTTCGTCGCGTCCTCAGACGCGACGGCGATGATCTGCCGGTATACAGCGTCGATCCGATTCGACAGATCTCTGTTCTCCCCGAGGGCGGCAGCGATTCTCGCCGCGGCAATGCCCGTGGAGAAGAGCGCCTGGCCGGCTTGCGGCGTCCGATCCTGTATATCCGCGACGACGCCGAGCAGCGTGCCATTGTCGGCGACGGTGAACGACAGGCCCGACTCAAGAAACGCGCGATCGGTCAGGTCGGAGGCCGACAGCAGGAATACGTTCGCCGGATCGCCCACGACGACGGGCTCGATCCTGATGGGGTCCTTGATCACCACCTCGCCCACTTCCTGATCGTGAACCCCATTCGTGACTTCGGTAATGCCCCGGCGGGTGTAGATGATCGTCGTCTTGAGAACGCACTTGGGCAGTGCGTAGGTGACACCGTTCGGCGGGTCCGCGGTCGCCGGTTCGAATCTCGTCGTCTTGACACTGTGCGACGCGCAGCCGGCATACAACGCGGCCGCGAGGAAGAAAGCAGCCAAACGTATCCCGCGCATGGCATTCTCCTCGGTTACACGTAAACCAAATCGATCCTGTTACCTGCTCCCATGTCGAGAAACTTCTCAAACTCGGCGGGCTCGCACGTCGTTACCACGTCCGGCGTGTGCTGCGTGTTGATAATATGCAGCGTGCCCTGTCCTTCGTAACAGAAGTTGAACGCATGCTTTCGCGTCAGGATACAGCCGAGAGCCAGCGGGTGTTCGGCAACTCCCATGATGTACAACGCCACCTTGTTTCGCAGATAGAGCACGTAATCGTCGCAGTCGAAGAGGTCTTCGCGATACACGTGGCCGTGCTGGCTGGGGCTGATGATCGGATCGGTGCGTACCGCCTGCAAAATCCATTCGATATCGATGGCCGATCCATCCACGAGTGTGTAGTAGCCGTCCGCGATGATGACGCTGCTGCGGCCGGCGGCCAGGTAGTCTGCGAGATGCCGGTTGATCTGTTGCCGGAGCGTGCGTGCCGTGATCGCTACCATGATTGACCGCTCGGTTGTCGGTGCCCGTTCGACCGCCGCTTGGTTGGGTGCAAGTCTGCCGCGCTACGGCATGCATGGCAATGCGTGCGACGGGAAGACATGAGGAACCTGCCCCTGCCCGGCGCAACAAGAAGGCCCGCGCCGTTTTGGGGGGACGCGAGCCTTCGTTTTCTTTGCAATTCCTCGCTCGCGAGGATGCCAGAACCGGCCAAGCCGCTACTCCGACATGACAAACGGACCACCGATCAACTCGTGCACCTCGATCGGGGCACGCACGATGATCGACCGGCGAAAGGCTTGAATGGTGTTCTTGCCATTGGGCGCCCAGTCATCCGGTGCAATCGTGTTCTTGATCAGCTCGACGATCTCGTCCATCCGCTCCTCGACCGTCTTCGTCTCGGTGTCGCTCTCACTCTCCTCGCCGCCACTGAAGGGGTTCTGCGCGCCCTGACCGCCGAAACCGCCCATGCCGCCGAAGCCGCCACCACCGAAACCGCCGCTGGCGCCACCAAAGCCGCCCCCACCAAAGCCGCCGCCGCCTCCGCCGAAGCCGCCGCCGCCTCCGCCGAAGCCGCCGCCTCCGCCGAAGCCGCCACCACTACCGCCTTGCCCGCCTTCGGTAACGCTGATGGACGGGCCTTCGAAGTCAGGCACTTCGAAGATCAGATCGCTCACGTCATATACGCGAACGTAGAGCTTCTGATTGAATTCATATCGCGTTGAGATCTTGATCGTGTTGCCGGTGCCGCGAAACGAGACGTTGCCCGATTCGGATACCTGCTCCAGCACATCGCTCAGGATCTGGCCAACGCGGGCATTCCGCATTCGCAGCGTCACGGGCGTGTCGGCATCGATGCCTTCGGCCTCGAGTGCCCGCCACACGACAACCACGTTGATCGGGCCGAGGCCTTGCAGCCACTCGAACACGCTGTCCAGCGGCGTGTCTTCCCAGTCCACCTGGTCTACCCGGCCCATCAGCACCTGCTCAACCGGCGACGTGGCGTGTCGAGGGGGCACGACGCGCTCGCTCGCCTTCGGCGGAGCAGTTTGGGCAAATCCCTGGCTGCCGAACAGCAACGCGACAGCTGTCACATAGATGCTTCTTCGCATGGGGTAATCTCCAGCGCGTTAGAGGCTTGGACCGGGCACGGGCATCATCGGCTTCCAGCCGCATTCCGCTTTGTATTGTACCACGCTCGCGAGACGCGGCGCGGAGGGCTGTCTACTATAACTCATAGTATATCGAGGCCGCTGAGCCGTCAAGCTGAGTCTCGTGTGCGTAGGTCCGCTCGATAAGGAAATGCCCGATTTTCGACTTGACATAACTTGGACAAACATTGAAAATCATCATGGTGTTTAAGGAATGTGGTCTCGTTTATTACGGGAACGTCCGGTAAAAATCCCACTCA